>NZ_DLMO01000123.1:0-364 GCF_002479325.1 Brevundimonas sp. UBA7534 | reverse complement strand
TCGCCCTTGCCGCCCTTGTCCGCCAACTGGACCTTCAGGCCCAGGGCGTCCGCCAGGTCCTGCTGCAGGGCCGCGACGTCGGCGGCCCCCTCCCCGTTCGCGCCGCCGGACAAAGGCCGCGCCTTGGCCGGCTTTGGCCCCTCCACCGCCCGGCGCGCCAGGGCCTCGGTCTCGCGCACGCTCAGGCCGTTGACGAAGGCGATATCGGCCAGTTCGGCCGGGTCGGGCGTATTGATCAGCGCCCGCGCGTGGCCCGCCGACAGCTTGCCTTCGCGCACATAGAACAGCACCCGTTCGGGCAGCTGCAGCAGGCGCATGGTGTTGGCCACGTGGCTGCGGCTCTTGCCGACCACGCCGGCGACGG
>NZ_DLMO01000126.1 GCF_002479325.1 Brevundimonas sp. UBA7534 | reverse complement strand
CATGGGGAGGGTGGCTGAGCGAAGCGAAGCCGGGTGGGGAGGGCTGCGCGCTTTGTCCCATATTCTCCCCGCATCGCCCTGCCGCCCCCACCCGGTCGCTGCGCGACCACCCTCCCCATGAAGGGGAGGGAGAGGGACGATGATGGCGACCCGCCGCACCCTCCTCGCCGCGCCGCTCGCCCTGGCCGCGTGCGACCGGTTCGCCGCCGCCGAGCCGGCGCCGGTCTCCATCCCGCCGCTGAAATCGGCCTGCCCCGCCCCGTTCGGCGCGGCGGTGAAGGCCTATCTGCTGGACGATCCCGACTGGGGCGCCCTGGCGCGGGCGCAGGTCTCCCAGCTGACGCCGGAGTGGGAGATGAAGATGGAGTACGTGCTGGCCGACGGCCTGGGCCGGCCCAACTTCGACCGCTCGGACCGCATCGCCGCCTTCGCCCGGACCAACGGCATGGCCCTGCATGGCCACGCCCTGATCTGGTACGCCCAGGGCGAACAGGCGTTCGCGGGGCTGGACGGCGCCGCCTTCGACCGCGCCTTCGACGGCTATATCGCCACGGTCGCCGGTCGGTATCGCGGCCGGGCGCGCGGCTGGGACGTGGTCAACGAGCCGATCCTGGACGACGGCTCGGGGATGCGCGACTGCCATTGGTCGGCCCGCTACGGCCACGACGGCTATATCCTGCGCGCCTTCGAAAGGACGCGGGAGGCCGATCCGGAGGCGATCCTGTTCCTGAACGAATACAACCAGGAAAGCATTCCGGCCAAGGGCGCGCAGTTCCTGCGGCTGGTCGAGCGCCTGCTGAAGGCGGGCTGTCCGCTGCAGGGCCTGGGGCTTCAGTCCCACCTGTGGATCGACGTCGAGGAGGGCGCCATCGCCCGCTTCATGGCCGAGGCCGCGCAGTTCGGCCTGCCCCTCCATGTCTCCGAACTGGACTGCACCCTGCGCACCGACAAGCGGCTGGATCTGCGGTCACAGGCCGACCGCATCGCCCGCCAGTCGGCGCGGGTGACGGAACTGGCCGCCGCCTTCGCCGCCCTGCCCGAGGCGCAGCGCTACGCCTTCACGGTCTGGGGCCTGCGCGACACCGACAGCTGGTACCGCCAGGGCGACAAGGACGACGGCAAGGACAAGCCCCTGCCCTTCGACAGCTTCGGCCGGCCGAACCCGATGGCGGCGGCGCTGGCGAAGGGGTTTGGAAAGACGCACGCCTGATCTCACCCTCCCCAAAATGGGGAGGGAGAATTTTAGTCCTCGCCGTCGGGATCGCGCGGCTGGGTGATCGAGGGCGGGTCGCTGGCGGGGAAGCTTTCGTCCAGGGCCTCGTCCAGCAGCTCGTCCAGGTCTTCGGGATCCAGGCCCGGTTCGACGGGATCGGTCATGGTCGCCTCCATTCGCCCCATCCTACGCCAAACCCCGCGCCGGAAAAACGAAACGCCCGCCGTTTCCGGCGGGCGTTCCATCATTTGAACAGGCGAACCGATCAGGCGGCGGCGCTGGCCGAACCTTCGGCCGGGTCGCGCAGGACGTAGCCGCGGCCCCAGACGGTCTCGATGTAGTGCTTGCCGTCGGCGGCGGTGGCCAGCTTCTTTCGCAGCTTGCAGATGAAGACGTCGATGATCTTCAGCTCGGGCTCGTCCATGCCGCCGTACAGGTGGTTCAGGAACATTTCCTTGGTCAGGGTCGTGCCCTTGCGGAGCGAGAGCAGCTCCAGCATCTGATATTCCTTGCCCGTCAGGTGCACGCGGTGACCGTTCACCTCGACCGTCTTGGCGTCCAGGTTCACGGCGATATCGCCGGTGTGGATGATGGCCTGGGCGTGACCCTTGGAGCGACGGACCACGGCGTGGGTGCGCGCGATCAGCTCGTCCTTGTGGAAGGGCTTGGTCAGATAGTCGTCGGCGCCGCCGCCGAAGGTCTTGACCTTGGTTTCGATCTCGTGGCTGCCCGACAGGATCATGACCGGGGTGTTGATCTTGCCGTTGCGCAGCTGGCGCAGGACCTCAAGGCCGCTCATGTCCGGCAGGTTGAGATCAAGCAGGATCAGGTCGTAGTCGTAGATCTTGCCCAGATCGATGCCTTCTTCGCCGAGATCGGTCGTGTAGACATTGAAGCCTTCCGACTTCAGCATCAGCTCGATGCTCTGGGCCGTCGCGTGATCGTCTTCAATCAACAGGACGCGCATTCGTGCCCCTCCAGGCAAAGCTTGACGTTAAGCACCCGCACCAACGGCCGGGTAACCTTGTTCGCAGGTTAAGATAGGAAAACCTTAAGAAGGGTTAACGCCATCCGATTGAGTCGAATCGTAGGCTGAATTGCGAATCGCCGTCGAGAGTCGCGAGTCAACGATTCGAAATTTATTAACCATGATTTCGGCCCGGCGTCGCCCGACCCGCCTTTCACCCCGACCGCAACCCCAAGTCACGCAAGGCTCCACGTCCGATATTGACGCGATATAGGATGATTTTCCTATCACGAGGGCCAGCCGTTCTAGGATGGCGCTCTGGATGTTCGTGACGGGAGGCGTTTCACATGGAGGACTACAGGGTGCCGGTCAGCGCCGAGGACCGGGTGCGGGCCGGGGTGGCCATGCATCTGGTGGCGGCCCGCACGGGGGCGCGGCCGGACCGGATGGTCGGCGGCGGGCGGCTGGATCCGCGCACGTCCAAGGCGCGCTGGCTGGCCATGTATCTGTCGCACGTCGCCTTCGGCTGGACGCTGGAGCGGGTCGGCCATGTGTTCGGGCTGAACCGGGCGACGGCGGGGGCGGCCTGCCGATGGGCCGAGGACGCGCGCGACAGCCTGGCCATCGACGATCTGCTGAACGAGTTGGAGACCTGCATCCAGGCGCTCTACCAGGCCCCGCGCTGCGAGCTGGCGCAATGAGCCGGGCGGTGGAGCGGGCGCGCCGGCTGCTGGCGCGGCCCGGCGCCTGGCTGGGCGTGGAGGGCGCGGGCTATGGCCTGCGGCTGGGGCCGGACCGCCGCGCCCGGGTCAACCTGAGCCTGACGGAGGACGAGTTCCGCGCCCTGGTCGATCGGCCCGGCCTGCGCGCCCGGTCCGAAGGCGGCTGGACGGCGCGCGCCGACCCGGCGACGGACGCCGCGCCCCCGCCCCCGGGTCGACCGGGCATGATCGCGGGAACGCGCGCGGTGATGCAGGCCGACGGCCGGCTGGTCGCCCGTCCGGCCAATCTGGGCGAAAGCCCCATCGCCTGGCTGGCCCGGAGGAAGGACGCGGCCGGGCGGCCCTGGCTGACCCCGGCCGAGGCGGCCGCCGGCGAGCGGCTGCGCGACGACGCCGAAAGGGCGGCGGGCGGCGTCTCGCTGACCATGCGCTGGGACGCCCTGCCCCGCGCCGGTTCGGGCACGGCCGCGCGGATGGAGCCGGGCGAGCGCGTCCTGGCGGCCGCGCGCCGGGTGGACCAGGCCTTGAGCGCCGTCGGCCCGCGCCTGCGCCCCATCGTCAGCCGCATCTGCGTCCACGGCGACAGTCTGAAACTGGCCGAGACGGGCCTGGGCCTGCGCCGCCGCCAGGGCAAAACCCTGCTGAAACAGGGCCTCCAGGCCTTGGCCGAGCATTATGGGATCGGAGGGTGAACCATTAAACATAACGCCGATCTCCGAAACCAAAACGGGGGCGCGCCCCAGGCCGCCCAGGACGCGTGTTCGCGCCGCGCCGACGACTTTCAGAGTCAGCCTCGCGGATCGAGCGTGCCGATCAGCGTGACCGAAACGGGCCGCGGAGAGTATCGGATGACGATGGGCACGGGCTCCTATCGGTCCGTCTGCACCGTGTCCGCCTCAGGCCAGGTCCGCGCGATGGAGCCCTACTGATCAAAGGACGGCGATCGGCGTCAGCTCAGCGCATCGTCATAGCGGCGCTCCTCGGCGTCGGCCTGCTCCCGATCCGAATACTCCATCGCCGCCAGCGGATCGCGCAGCACGCGCCAAAGGGTCAGCGGATAGAAGATCAGCCAGCTGATCGCCTCGAACAGGAACTCCTCGAAGCTGCGCAAGATCTTAAGCAGGTCCAAGACGCCCTCCGCGGCCGTGCCCGAGCGTCGAGCCTCGCAGACCGCCGGACCAGGCGCGATCGCCCTAACCCGCCAGGGCCGCTTCCCGGATGCGGCCGACCATGCTGTTCAGGCCGTTGGCGCGCTGGCGGGTCAGGGCCGAGGGCAGGCCCAGGCGATCCAAGGCGGCGCGGGCGTCGAAGGCCAGGATCTCGTCCGGGGTGCGGCCCGAATAGAGTTTGAGCAGCAAAGCGATGTTGCCCTTGGACAGGGCGCTGTCGGAATCGGCGTCGAACCACAGCCGGCCGCCGTCGCGCGCGGTCGACAGCCACACCTGGGCGGCGCAGCCCGGCACCTTGTTCGCCTCGGTCCGCGCGGTCTCGGGCAGGGGCGCCAGCCCCTTGCCCAGTTCGATGACGTATTCGATCCGCTGTTCCCAGTCGCCCAGCAGGTCGAAGTCCTCGATCAGGTCGGACAGGACCTGATCCAGCGAATCGGTCGGCACGGTGCGGGCGCTGTGGGTCATCGGGGCCAGATAGGCCGGGCGCGCGTTAACGACAACCGGCCCGGCCATCCCCAGCTTTCGACCCCGGCCGCATCCCAGGGTGGTCGCCCCACGGGCGAGCGCCCTCGCCTCGCCACATCCGGGGGCGTAGTCTGGCCTCCTCTGCTCGCCGGATTCCCGATTGACCCACGTCGCCAGCCCTTCCACCGACCTTCAGGCCCGCGCCGCCCGCGCGCGCGGCGGATGGCTGACCGGGCCGCAGGCGCTGGCGCTGTGGCACGCGGCCTGGGCCGTGGGGTCGGCGCTGCTGGCCATGCTTAGCCAGTGGGCCCAGCCCGTGGCCGAAGGCGCGACGCCGGCCGCCCTGCTGATCATGGCCGCGCCGGGCGTGGCGGGCCTGCTGCTGATGTGGCGCGACGATCCGCCCGTGCGGCTGGGACTGCTGTGTTTCTGGGCCCTGGCGACCGGGGCGGCGGCCGGCCTGACCGGCGGGGTCGGCGGGGCCGCGCCCGGCCTGGTCGCCCTGCCGCTGGCGGCGGGGATCGCGCTGGACCATCCGCGTTTCGGCGACGACCGTCTGACGCACGTCGGCGGACTGGCCTCGGCGCTTGCGGTGGTGTGCGGCCTGATCTCCAACGGCCTGAACCCGCCCCAGCCGCCGATGGCGGCGCTGACGGCCCTGTCGGTGCTGCTGTCGCTGGTCGCCCTGGCCACGGCGGTGCGGATCGCCGGGGCCGCGCGCGCCGAGCGCGAGCGGCAGGCCCTGGCCGCCGCGGCCGAGACCCAGGCCTTCCTGCACGGCCAGCCCAGCCTGGCCCTGATGATCGCGACGGACGGCCGGGTTCTGGCCGCCTATGGCGCCGCGCCGCCGGCCCTGTCGGTGCGCGACCTGGTCGAACAGGGGCTGGTCGCGGCCGTCCACGGCCCGGACCGCGCCGCCGTCGCCGCCGCCCTGGCCCGCGCCGCCGGCGGCCAGGACGCCGAGGTGGTGTTCGCCCCGCGCCAGGCGCTGGACCGGCGAGTCGGCCTGGTGCTGCGCCGCCTTCCCGGCGATCCGCCGCGCCTGGCCGCCCAGGCCTTCGACGCCGCCGCCCAGTACGCCCGCGAACTGCGGCTGGAGGCCGCGCGCGCCGAGGCCGAGGCCCAGAACGCCGGCAAGACCCGCTTCCTGGCGACCATGAGCCACGAGTTGCGCACGCCGCTGAACGCGGTGATCGGATTTTCCGACATCATGCGCCAGGGTCTGTTCGGCCCCCTGCCCGACCGGTACGCCGACTACGCCGAATCCATCCATCAGGCGGGCGGCCACCTGCTGGCGCTGATCAACGACGTGCTGGACCTGTCCAAGATCGACGCCGCCCGCTACCAGCTGGCGCTGGAGGATTTCGACGTCCGCGATCCGGTGTCGGAGGCCATCGCCCTGATGCGGCTGCAGGCGGCCGACAAGGGGGTGGAGCTGGCCGGCGTCCTGCCCGACGCGCCCCTGCCCGTCACCGCCGACCGGCGCGCGGTCAAGCAGATCGCCCTGAACCTGATGTCCAATGCGGTGAAGTTCACGCCCGCCGGCGGATCGGTCACGGTCACTCTGGAGGGGCTGGACGACGCGGTGGAGCTGTCGGTCGCCGACACCGGGGTCGGCATCGCGCCCGAGGACCTGCAGCGGCTGGGCCGTCCGTTCGAACAGGCCGGCGGGGCCGACCAGCGGGCGCAAGGGACGGGCCTGGGCCTGTCGCTGGTCCGATCCCTGACCGAACTGCACGGCGGCCGCACCGTGATCGACAGCACCCTGGGCGAAGGCACGGCGATCAGCGTGCGCCTGCCCAGCAAACCTGCGGCCGCCTAGACCGGGCCCATGGCCAGGAAGGCGCGGCCGGCGGCGAAGTCCCCGGCCTCGAACACCGAGCGGGCCACGCTGCCGTCGCGGAAGAGGAACTCCACCGCCACCGCCTCGCGCGGGTCCAGCCGGCCGATGGCGTCGGCGGCCGTGGCGGGGAAGCGCCAGGCCTGGCCCGCCTCGCGTCCCTGGGGCAACAGGCCGGTCTCGGCGGCCCCGACGCTGGAGGCCCAGACCGCGCGGCGCTGGGCCTCGGGCGGCAGGTCGCGGGCCAACCACGGTTGAGGCGACACCGAGACGTCGCGCATCACCAGGCGCGCGCCCGTCGGGCGGGGCCGCCCATGCCAGGACACCACCGCCGTCATGACGTCGGCCTGATCCATGCCGCCCACGACCCCCAGCCGGACCGGCGAGGCGCCGACCGAGGACTCCTGCATCAGCCGCCAGGTGGGGCGGGCATAGGCGCCGCGGTTGGCGACCCAGTCGGAGCGATCGCCCGGAAAGGTCATGCGCGCGGTTCGCGACCAGCCGGCGAAGGCGTGCTGGACCCGGCCGCCGACCAGCTTCAGGTCGCCGGAATCGCAAGGGGTCGAGGCGGCGCGCGCGCGGGCGCGGCGGGCGGTGTCGGCCAGTTCGCGATCATTGGCCCCGGCGCGCAGGGCGGCGCCGCGCGCCTGCCAGGCGGCGGCGTTCAAGGCGGCCGAGACCTGGGGCTGGAACAGGCCGCAGCGCTGGTTGGCGGCCAGCACGAAGCTGCGCTCGTAATAGCGGTCCTGCGGCGCGGCCTGGGCCGCGACCGGCGCGGCGGCGGCCAGAACGACGGCGATCAGGCGGCTGGCGCCGCGCGGGGAAAGGCCTATCCTCATGCCCCGACCCTAGCGCCGCCTGCTGTGGGTTTCGTTTCCGAGCAGGGTTAGCGAATTGCTTCTGAACAGCGACCTGTGGGTAAGCGCCCTGATCCGCCGCGCCGAGATCGGCGGCGCCTTCGCCACCGTGGTGAAGAAGGGCGACGACCGCGCCGGCTCGGTCATCGTCAAGGCCTATGACACCTCCACCCGCACCGCGCGCCTGTTCACCGAGGCTTTCGGCCCCGACGGCGACCGGCTGTGGATCCAGCCCGTGGTCAGCGACAGCGAGAGCGATCTGGACGCCTACATCGCAAGGCAGCGCGGCTACGACCCCGACCTGTGGGTGGTCGAGATCGAGGACCGCCAGGGCCGCCACTTCATCACGGAGAAGGTGGACGCAGGCCAGGCGCGGCCGCCGGCCTAGGCGGTCGGCGACGGTCCGCTGAGCAGGCTGACGGCCAGGTTCACCGCGAGAGCCAGGATCACGGTGTTGAAGACGAAGGCCGTCAGGCTGTGGAGGGTGGACAGACGCCGCAGCCCGCGTTCGGCGATCTGGACGTCCGCGGTCTGGTTGGCCACGCCGATGATGATGGCGAAGTGCAGGAAATCCCAGTAGTCCGGCGTCCGCTCGCCGGGAAAGAGCAGGCCCTTGCGGTCCTTGCCCTGCGCATCGGCGCTGTAGAACCGATGCGCGTAGTGAAGGGCGAAGATCACCTGCACGAAGGTCCACGACAGGGCCACCGTCAGCAGGGCGAGCGCAGCGCCCGCGGGCCCGCCGGAGCGGACGCCCTCGCCGGCCACCACCGCCAGGCTGGCCCCGGCGGCCAGCAGCGCCAGCGGCAGGATGGCGGGTCCGGCCTGGTCCAGCGACGCCGCGCGCGCCCGGATCTGGGCGGCGGTGTTGTGGCGCCCGACGTGGACCAATGTCCCGGCCAGATAGACAGCCACGCCCGCATTCCACCCCAGCGCCAGCCGCATCAGGAGGCCGCCCCCCACCGGCCACAGCGGGCTGGAGGCGGCGACGGCCAGCAGCGCCGCCAGCGGCCAGTGCAGGCGCAGCAGGCCGGCGCGCCGCGTCATCAGGATCAGTCCTCGCCGACCATCGACAGCCAGGGGTCGGCCGTTCCGGCCTCGACCTCGGCGACCTTGACGGCGGGCCAGCCGATCGAGGACGACGCCGAGGCGCGCCAGGCGGCGGTGGTCCAGTCGCGCAGTTCGGCGGCGCCCGCGGCCAGGCGCTCCGTCACGAAGGCCGCGCCGCGCGGATCGGCCTCGGCGAAGCCGCCGGCCTTCTCCAGCCGATAGAAGGGAACCACCGTGCCCAAGGTCGCGCCCAGATAGGCCGCGGCGCGGGCGCGCGGATCGAAGCCGGCGACGTCGGACGGCGCGGGCATGGCCGCCTCCACCGCGTCCAGGCGTGCGACCCGGCTGGTGAACTCGCCCTCGAAGATCGCATGGGTGCGGCGCGAGTTGGTGAAGCCTTCCGGGTTCGGATGATCGCCCCAGCCGTTGTAGTGGATGCTGGTGTGATGCGGCTGGGAGCCGTCGCCGACGTAGTGCCCCATCACGCCGATATCGCGCAGGATCAAGGCTTCGCGGCGAAGCCGGTCGGCGCGGTACCAGGCCTGGCGTTCGAGGTCGGTCTCGCGCGCCTCGGCGGCGGTCAGGACGCGCCAGTAGGCAAAGTCGCGCTCCAGGTTCTGCCAGGCGTCGATCATGGCGTAGGGCAGCCAGCCGGCGTCGTTCACATCCATCCCCGCCTTGGTCAGGGCCGCGTCGTATTCGGACTTCAGCCGGGGCAGTTCGGCCAGGGTCATGCCGCGTTCGTTCATCACCCGGCCCTGGTCGTCCAGGTCGACGAAGTGGGCGGTGTCACGCTCGCGGTCGTGCGGCTGGCCGGCGCCCTTCCAGCGATCGGGCTCGCGCGCCAGCTCGCCGACGTCGGCGACGGCGCCAGGGGTTCGCAGGAAGGCGGGCAGGTCGTCCGGCAGCGCGCGCATGGCCGCGACCCCGATCAGCCGGTGGCCCGTATTGCCCCAGGCGGTCACGGTGACGGCGGGCGCCGCCACGGCCACGATCACGGCGACGGACGCCAGGGCGGCGAGGGCGAGACGTTTCATGCAAGGGTACCCCGGGGAAAAGATCACCCTGATCTAACGCATAGGTGATCCACCCTCCAGAGCGGCGACGTTGCCATTTCGCCTCGGCTAACTACGTTAGAGGGGTTCCCCGCCCCCTTTCGTTCATCCAAGGCTCCACATCCTGCGGGGAGCGACGACGTGACTGCGTCGTCGGCGTCCCGTCGGGCGCCCTGTGGATGCTAGACCGAAAAGGACACGCCCATGCGCGCCCCCCGTCTCGCCCTTCTCGCTTCCGCTTCTCTGCTGGTCGCCGCCGGCGCCGCCCACGCCCAGGACGCCGCGCCGGCCGCTCCGCCCGCGCCGCAAACGGCCCCGGCAGACGCCATGACCCCCGCGCCCGCGCCCGCGCCCGGCGGCTTCACCGATCAGGAACTGAAGAAATTCGACGACGCGATGACCCAGGTGCGCGCGGTCAGCGACACCCTGAACGGCGCCCAGCCGACCCCGGAGCAGCAGGCTCAGATGGCCTCCGCCATCCAGGACTCCGGCCTGGAGGTGACGCGCTTCAACGCCATCTCCACCGCCGTTTCCTCCGATCCCGAACTGGCGGCCCGCATCGCCGTGCTGAACACCGCGCCGCCCGCGCCGGGCACTCCGGCCGCCAGCGTCACCGACGACGAGCTGACCCGCTACGTCACGGCCATGACCCAGATCCGCGCGGTCACCGCCGAGGTCGAGAACGGCCAGGCCACGCCCGAACAGAGCGCCCAGCTGACCGCCGCGGTGCAGGGGTCGGGTCTGGAGGTCGAGCGCTTCAACGCCATCGCCCAGGTCGTGTCGCAGGACGACTATCTGCAGGCCAAGGCCCAGCTGATCGGCGCCCGCGCCGAAAAGGGCGTCAGCCAGTAAGGCGTCAGGCCTCGGCGGGCTCGCTGCGGGCGTCCGGCGCCAGCGGGCCCGCCTCGTCCTCGTTCAGCAGACGGCCTTCGCGCTTGGGCTTGATGTAGGGGGCCGGCTGCGGCGTGGGCAGATTGCCGCGCATCAGCTGGCGTCCCGCCGTCAGCCCCCCCGTCAGCTGCAGGTCCAGCCGCGCGTCGTCGCGGCGGCGCACGTCGCCGATGGTCTCGGCCGCCTCGTGCTCCTCCAAGCCCAGTTCGACCAGCGCCCGCTCGCCGAACTTCAGCGCCGACTCGAACGTCTCGCGGATCTGGTAGTCGACGCCCGCCTGGATCAGGCGCATCGAATGGCCCCGGTCGAAGGCGCGGGCCATGACCTTGGTGGTCGGAAACTCGTGCTTGACCAGTTCGACGATGCGGTCGGTGGCCTCGGGCTTGTCGACGCAGACCAGCACCAACTCGGCCTCCTCGGCCCCGGACGCGCGCAGCGTGGGCAACTGGGCGCCGTCGCCGTAATAGACCTTGAACCCGAACTGCGAGGCGGCCTGGATCATCTCCACGTCGTTCTCGATGATGGACACGTCCACGTCGCGCGCCAGCAGCGGCTGGGACACGACCTGGGCGAAGCGGCCGAAGCCGATGATCAGCACCTGACCGCGCAAGCCGTCGGCGGCGTCGACGCCCTCGGCCTCTTCCGGCGACAGGCCAGCCTCCTTCGGCAGGAACCGCTTAAGCGCCAGCGTCGTCAGCGGCGTCAGCGCCATCGACAGGATGACGATGGCCGTCAGCATGGCCGCCACCACCGGCGAGAACAGGCCCGCCGCCACCGCCGCGCCATACAGGACGAAGGCGAACTCGCCCCCTTGCGCGAACAGGGCCGCGCGCTCGATCGCCTCGTGATGGGTGGATTTGAACAGGCGCGCGACGGCGTAGATGCCGACCGCCTTGACCACCATGAAGCCGACCACGCCGCCCAGGACGATGCGCCAATGGTCGATCACCACCGACACGTCCAGCGACATGCCGAC
>NZ_DLMO01000125.1:1321-40664 GCF_002479325.1 Brevundimonas sp. UBA7534 | reverse complement strand
CGACGCTCTTCCGATCTGTCGGGCAGGTCCTTGAGGCGCGGCGCGACATAATAAGCCTGGCCGCCGCGATATTTCTCGCGCAGCAGCGCCTCGCGCACCAGCACCGGATCCCACGGCGTGACATAGGTCCGCACCGCCAGGCGGTCGACCGGCGGGGTGGCGATGATCGACATTTCCCGGATGCCGGTCAGCGCCATCTGCAAGGTGCGCGGGATCGGCGTGGCGGTCAGCGTCAGAAGATGGACGTCGGCGCGCAACGTCTTCAGCTTCTCCTTGTGCTTGACGCCAAAGTGCTGCTCCTCGTCGACGATCACCAGGCCCAGGTTCTTGAACCCGACCTGTTCGGACAGCACCGCATGGGTGCCGACAACAATCTCTATGGAGCCGTCCTTCAGGCCGGCGCGGGTCTCGGAGGCCTCCTTGGCCGGAACCATCCGCGACAGCTGGCGCACATTGACCGGCCAGCCGGCGAACCGTTCCTTGAACGTCTTGAAGTGCTGGCGCGCCAGCAGCGTGGTCGGAGCGACGATGGCCACCTGCTGGCCCGACAGGGCTACGACGAAGGCGGCGCGCAGGGCCACCTCGGTCTTGCCGAAGCCGACGTCGCCGCAGATCAGGCGATCCATCGGCACGCCCTTGCCCAAATCCTCCAGGACGTCGCCGATGGCGTTCAACTGGTCGTCCGTCTCCTCATACGGGAAGCGGGCGCAGAATTCGGCGAACAGCCCCGGCGGCGGGGTGACGGCGTCGGTCTCCCGCAACGCCCGCTTGGCGGCCAGGGCGATCAGCCCCTCGGCCATGGCGCGCAGCCGTTCCTTGGCCTTGGCCTTGCGCGCCTGCCAGCCCGCGCCGCCCAGCCGGTCCAGCTGAACACCATCGGAATCCGAACCGTATCGGGTCAGCAGATCAATGTTTTCAACGGGCAGGTAGAGTTTGCTCTCACCTGCATAGAACAGTTCCAGGCAGTCGTGGGGCGCGGACTGGATATCCAGCGTCTTCAATCCCTCGTACCGCCCGATCCCATGATCGACGTGCACGACCAGGTCGCCGGTCGTCAGGGCCGAGGCCTCGGCCAGGAAGTTGGCGGCGCGCCGTTTCCTGCGCGGGCGGGCCAGGCGATCGCCCAGTATGTCGGTCTCGGAGATGACGGCCAGGTCGTCGGTGACGAAGCCGTGCTCCACCGACAGGACCCCACGAAGATAGACGTCCTTGGGCGCGCCCTGCACATCCTTCCAGTCGCGCACCGCGACCACGTGCTCCAGCCCGTGATCGTTCAGCATCGCGGCCAAACGCTCTGAAGACCCCTCGGTCCAACTGGCGAACAATACGCGGCGACCTTCCGCCTTCAGCGCCTCGGCGTGCTTGGCCACCGCTTCGAACAGATTGACGCTGTCCTGTGATCGCTCCGCGGCGAAGCTTCTCCCCAGGCGTCCGCCTGCATCGTCCTGCCCGTTGGAAAACGGCGAGAAACGGCGCACGTCGCGCCCGGCCAGCGCCTGGTTCCAATCTCCCTGGTCGAGGTAGAGCTTCTGCGGCGGCAGGGCGCGGTTGGCGATCGCCTGCCCCTTGGTCCTGGCCGCCTCTGCGCGCGCCTCGAAGGCGTCGGCGACCAAATCCCAACGCTCGGCCCGCGCCGCCTCGACCTGATTGTCGAAATAGATCTGCGCCTCATCGGGCAGATAGTCGAAGAGGGTGTCCAAGCCGTCGTAGAACAGCGGCAGCCACTGCTCCATGCCCTGACGTCGTGCGCCTTCGCTGATGGTGGCGTACAGCGGGTCGTCGCCCGGCGCGCCGAACAGGTTCAGATAGCCCGTGCGGAAGCGTGAGATGGCGTCCTTGTCCAGCAGCACCTCGGACACCGGGGCCAGCGACACCGCCTTCATCTGACCGGTCGAACGCTGGGTCTCGGGATCAAAGGCCCGGATCGATTCCAGTTCGGAGCCGAACATGTCCAGACGCACCGGCGCCTCGAACCCTGGCGGGAAGACGTCGATCACCCCGCCGCGCACGGCGAACTCGCCTCGCTCGGACACGGTGGAGGCCCGCACGTAGCCGTTGGCCGCAAAGTAGCGTTCCAGCGCCGCGATATCGAGATCCTGGCCGACCCGAGCCTCGAAGCCCGCGGCTGTCGTCACCGATTTCGGCGGCGTGCGCTGCATGGCGGCGGCGATGGTCGTCACCACCAGCAACGGCCTTTCGCCGGCCTTGCGCCCACCCAACCGCGTCAGGGTCGCCATCCTCTGCGCGCCGATGGCCGCCGTGGGGCTCAGACGGTCGTAAGGCAGGCAATCCCAGTTCGGATATTCCAGGACTTCAACGTCCTGAGAGAAAAATCCGAAAGCCTGGATGAAGGCGGAGGCGCGTTGATAATCCCGTGCGACGAACAGAGCGACGCCGCCCTTGCCGGACGCCTTCAACCGTTCGGCGACGATCAGGGCGTCCAGCCCTTCAGGCGCGCCCCCCAGTTCTGCGTCTGCGCGGTGTTCGACCTTGGCGTCCATTCAGCCGATCCCCCGCCCGACGTGCGCCGCCACGTGCTCGCGCATGTAGGCTCGTACTTGCTCCATCACCGGTCCATCGAACTCGGCCGGCGTGGGATCGCGCTCGATGATCCAGCCGTAGAGGTACTGGTCCTCCTGATCCAGCAGCGCCTCGAAAGCCGTCAATTCGTCATCGGTCATCGCGGGCGCGACGGCGTCCGCGAACGGCCCCAGCACCATGTCGGCCTCGCGGAAGCCCCGTCGCCAGGCGCGGAATTGAATACGGCCCAGCCGGACCTTTCGGTCTTCGGTGATGTCGCCATTGGGGCGCGCGTCTATTTCGGCCACAAGAATCCTTGCCCGCTGGAAAAGTAAGGCGGCGCGCCTAGCCACGACCCGCCGCGCGGCGGAGCAAGCGCCCGCCTGAAATGCGAGGGCGGGAGATAGCGTTCCTGACGCGACTTCGCCACCCGTCGCGGTCCCGCTATGTTCTCGCTCCCATGCGGCCGCCGATTCTCTTTCCCCTGTTCGCCGAGGTCTCCACCCTGAAGGGTGTGGGCCCGCGCGTCCTGCCGCTGGTGCAAAAGGTGGCGGGGCCGCTGGTGCGCGACCTGATCTTCCTGGCGCCCGCCGGGCTGATCGTGCGCCGCCCGATGCAGGCGGCGACAGCCACGGAGGGCGAGGTCGGGGTGTTTCAGGTGGTCATCGACCGGCTGTTTGCGCCCGGGCGCCCCGGCGCGCCGCTGAAAGTCCGCGCCAGCGACGAGACCGGGTTCGTTCATCTGGTCTGGTTCGGCGGATCGCCCCAGCACATCGACCGCCTGCTGCCGCGCGGGGAGACGCGCCTGGTCTCGGGCAAGGTCGAACGCTTCAGCGGCGAGGTCCAGATCGTCCATCCCGATATCGTGGCGGTGGACAAGGCCGAAGACCTGGCCATGTCGGAACCCGTCTATCCGGCGACGCAGGGCTTGACCGCCCGCCAGGTGCGAAAGCTGGTTCAGGCCGCCCTTCCCGCCGCCCCGGACCTGGCGGAATGGCAGGACGCCGCGTGGCTGGCCAAGCAGAAATGGCCCGGCTGGCGCGCGGCGCTGGAGGCCCTGCACTCGCCATCGACCGAAGCCGACCTGGAGCCTGACGCCTCCGTTCGCCAGCGCCTGGCCTATGACGAGTTCCTGGCCCACCAGCTGGCGCTGGCCCGCCGTCGTCGCGCGCGCGAGGTGAAGCCCGCGCCCGTCATTGCGCCGGGCGCCGCTTCCGACCGCCTGCTGGCCGCCCTGCCCTTCGTGTTGACCAACGCCCAGACGCATGCCGTCGCAGAAATCCGTCGCGATCTGGCCTCGGGCAAGCAGATGGGTCGCCTGCTCCAGGGCGACGTGGGCTCGGGCAAGACCGCCGTCGCGGCCCTCGCCCTGAGCGACGCCGCCGCCAGCGGCTTCCAGTCCGCCCTGATGGCGCCGACCGAAATCCTCGCCCGCCAGCATTTCGAGAAGCTGGGTCCGCTGCTGGAGATCGCCGGCGTGACCTCCGTCCTGCTGACCGGACGCGACAGCAACGGCCAGCGGCGCGAGAGACTTGCCGCCCTCGCCTCGGGTCAGGCCCAGGTCGCCATCGGCACCCACGCCCTGTTCCAGGACGCCGTCCGCTTCGACCGGTTGGCCCTGGCCGTCATCGACGAACAGCACCGCTTCGGCGTCAGCGAACGCCAGCGGCTCCAGGCCAAGGGCGATCCGCACCTGGGCGCCGTGCACCTGCTGACCATGTCGGCCACCCCCATTCCGCGTACGCTGGAACTGACCCAATATGGCGAACTGGAGGTCAGCCGCCTGACCGAGAAGCCGCCGGGCCGGACGCCCGTCGCCACCGCCGTTCTTCCGCTGGTCCGCATCGGCGAGGTCGCGGCCCGCCTGAAGGCCGCCGTCGAGAGCGGCGCGCAGGCCTATTGGATCTGCCCGCTGGTGGCCGAATCCGAGGCCGTCGATCTGGCCGCCGCCGAGGATCGCGCCGACGACCTGCGCCGCCTGCTGGGCGTCGAGGTCGGCCTGGCCCACGGAAAGATGCCGGGCGCCGAGCGCGAGGCGGTCATGGCCGACTTCGCCGACGGCCGCCTTCCCGTGCTGGTCGCCACCACCGTGGTCGAGGTGGGCGTCGACGTGCCCAACGCCTCGATCATGGTCATCGAGCACGCCGACCGTTTCGGCCTGGCTCAGTTGCACCAGTTGCGCGGCCGCGTCGGGCGGGGCTCGAAGGCCAGTTCCTGCATCCTGCTGTACGGCGGCCAGGACGGCGCGCTCGGAGAAACCGCCAAGGAGAGGCTGGAGACCCTGCGTCGCACCGAGGACGGCTTCGTCATCGCCGAGGAAGACTTCCGGCTACGTGGCGGCGGTGATCCGCTGGGCCTGAAACAGAGCGGCTTTCCCGCCTATCGCTTCGCCGATCCGATCCGCCACCGCGCCCTGATGCTGGCCGCCGCCGACGACGCGCGGCTGGTGATGAACCGCGATCCCGACCTGACCTCGCCACGCGGCCAGGCGATCCAGGTGCTGGAAGAGTTGTTCGACTGGAAGGGCCACAAGGCCGGTTCGGACTGATAGGGTCCCCCGATGGATCTCGCCAAACGCGCCTATGACCACGGCTTTCGCCTGGACCCCGTCGTCCGCAGTCTTCTGGACACCGACTTCTACAAGCTGCTCATGCTGCAGCTGATTTGGCGCGAGCATCGCGACGTGCCGGTCACCTTCCAGGTCATCAACCGCACCCGCGCGGTGCGGCTGGCCGACGAAGTCGATATCGCGGCCCTGCGCGATCAACTGGATCATGCCCGCACCCTGCGCTTCACCAACAAGGAACTGGTCTGGCTGGCGGGCAACACCTTCTATGGCGTCAAACAAATCTTCTCGCCGGACTTCATGGCCTGGCTGGCCGACTACCGCCTGCCCGAATACGACCTGCGCGTCGAAGACGGCCAATACGTGCTGACCTTTTCCGGCGCCTGGGCCGAGGTGACGCTGTGGGAAATTCCCGCGCTGGCGATCCTGAACGAGCTGCGATGTCGCGCCGGCCTGCGCCGACTGGGCCGCTTCGAACTCGACATCCTCTATTCGCGCGCCAAGACCCGGCTGTGGGCCAAGCTGGAGCGGCTGCGCGCCCTGCCCGACTTGGCTCTGTCGGACTTCGGCACACGCCGTCGGCACGGGTTCCTGTGGCAGCGCTGGTGCATCCAGGCGCTTCAGGAGGGTTTGGGGCGCTCCTTCATCGGCACCTCGAACGTGCTCCATGCGATGGAGAACGATCTGGAGGCCATCGGCACCAACGGGCATGAACTGCCGATGGTCATGGCGGCCCTGGCGACGGACGACACCGCACTGGCGGCCACGCCCTATTCGGTGCTCGACGAATGGCGGCGGCACTATGCGGGCAATCTGCTGATCGTCCTGCCCGACGCTTTCGGCACCGAGGCCTTTCTTGAGCAGGCGCCGGATTGGGTCGCCGACTGGACTGGCTTTCGTCCCGATTCCGCGCCACCCATCGAGGCGGGCGAACGGTTGATCGCCTGGTGGAAGGACCGTGGCCGCGATCCGACAAAGAAACTGCTGATCTTCTCGGACGGCATGGATGTCGAGTCCATCGAGGCCGTCTATGCGCGATTTCACGGCCGCGCCCGGCTCAGCTTCGGCTGGGGCACCAATCTGACCAACGATTTCCGTGACTGCTCGCCCGCCCCGGCCCCGGAACTGGATCCGATCTCGCTGGTCTGCAAGGTGGTCGAGGCGGGCGGCCGTCCCGCCGTCAAACTTTCGGACAATCCGGAAAAGGCGGTCGGCGATCCGGCCGAGATCGAACGCTACCGCCGCGTCTTTGGCGTGCGCGGCGCGGTGGCCCAGCCTGTGCGGGTCTGAAACCCGCCCTTAAGGCCGCGCATGGCACAAGGCCGCCATGAGCGACTTCATCGACAAGATGCGCCGCCGCGCCGGCCGCTATCTCGACGTCCGCCCGGTGACGATCAGCCCGCCGCGCGGCGTGCTCAGTCTGTCGTTCGACGACATTCCCCGCTCCGCCTGGACCGAAGCCGGCCCGATCCTGGCCGAGCATGGAGTGAAGGCGACCTACTACGTGTGCGGCGGCCTGTCGGGCGGCCGCAACCTGGGCCTGCCGCAGTTCGAGGTGGAGGACCTTCAAGCGCTGCACGATGCTAGCCACGAGGTGGGTTGCCACACCTATGAGCATGTCTCGACCCTGACGCTGTCGCCCGCCGAACTGCACGCCAGTCTGGCCCGCAACGCCGCCTGGGTCGCCGAGCGGTTGGACGGCTACCAGATGCGGACCTTCGCCTATCCGTTCGGCGATTGCGCCCTTCGCGCCAAGCCGGTGATCGACCGTCGCTTTCTGTGCGGGCGCGGCGTGCGCGATGGGGTCAACACCGGCCGCGCCGACCGCAATCTGCTGCAGGCCATCGGCCTGGAGAGCCGCCGACTGCCCGGCTACGACATCGAGAAACTTGTGCAAGACACAGCGGACGCCCACGGCTGGCTGATCGCCTACGGCCACGATGTCAGCGACAGCCCCACCCCCTACGGTTGCCGACCCGAAGACATCGACCGCCTGATCCGCCTGGCCAAGACCGCCGGCCTGGACATCCTGCCGGTAGCGGCGGCGTGGGAGCGGGCGGCGCGCTAGACGGCCTCGGCCTTTCGCCGATCGGCCCAGGCGATCAACTCCTTGCGCGGCCAGACCATCAGCCAGGAGCGGGCCGTATATTCGCCACTGTCGATCAGCGCCTTGCGGCTGGCCGACGCGGTTCCGGCCCGCAGGGTGTGGATCTCGCCCGGCCCCTGGTGAACCATGAAGGCCCCGCCGTTCAGCGGGTTCAGGCGCAGGTAGGCCAGGCGCGGACTGATCTCCGTCAGAGGCGGATCATAGAACCAACTGGAGCCGATCATGCCCGCTAGTTCAGGCCTGGCCCGGCACAGTTCCGCCGCCGTCGCCCAGGCGTCGTTCCAACCCTCTTCATTGAAGCCGCGCAGCCAGCGACTTTCGGTGTGCACCTCGAGCCAGGGCTCCCTCTTCGCGCCAGCCGCCAGGTAGCGCACCAGCGGCTGAACGCCGCGTCCCTGCAACGCGTGTTGCACGACCTGCTTGGGGCCCAGCGGCGAAGACAGGTCGATGACCTGGCTCTTGGCGCCAGGTACGCTCAGCACCAGCGAGAAGCGCACGTCCTTGGACCAGTGGTCGAAATCGTAGTCGCCCTCGGCCTTATCCAGGAATCCCGCGACTTGCTCGATCCAATAGGGATAAAGGGCCGTCACGGCCGCCGGCAGGTCCAGCGTCGCCACGCGGCCGGGAAGTTGCAGCATCCAGGCGGCGACCAGGCCGCGCCGCACGTCGTCGGACGTCTCCGGCCCCAGCAAAGCGTCGACCGCCTTGGCTGGCATCTCGAAATCCCAGTGGGGCGCGGCCTCGGCGGCCTTGGCGGCGGCGGATGCGGCGAGGGCGTCGACACGGGCGCGATCCTGCGGTGCGAGCCGAACCAGGACGGCCTCGAAGACGGCCTGGTGGGGAGACGGTTGCATATCCATGAGCGCATCATCTCACGATGCGGTTGGCGAACGCTTAAGGCGTCACGATGGATGACGCGGGGCTTGCCGCACGCTAGACCGCCGCCCAAATCAGAGGAGCACCCCATGACCATCGACGCCCGCATCGCCGAACTCGGCATCACCCTGCCGGAACCCGCCAAGGCGGTGGCCAACTATGTGCCCTTCGTCCAGGCGGGGAACCTGGTCCACATCTCCGGCCAGCTGTCGAACGACGCGTCTGGCGGCGTGAAGGGCACGGTCGGCGCCGACGTGACGCCGGAACAGGCCAACGCCGCCGCGCGCCTGTGCGGGATCAACCTGCTGGCCCAGATCAAGGCCGCCTGCGACGGCGATCTGTCGCGCGTGGTCCGCGTGGTCAAGCTGGGCGGCTTCGTTCAGGCCGGGCCGGACTTCGAGGCCATCCCGGCGGTCATCAACGGCTGTTCGGACCTGATGGTCGAAGTGTTCGGCGACGCCGGCCGCCACGCCCGCTCGGCCGTCGGGGTCTATCGTCTGCCGCTGGGCTTCGCCGTCGAGGTCGACGCCATCGTGGAGATCCGTTGACCTTCCAGATCACGGTTCACGACGGGATCGCCGACATCGGCCAGGCCGCGTGGGACGCCTGCGCGGCCCCGACCGGCGATCCCTTCGTCTCCTACGCCTTCCTGCATGCCTGTGAGGCGTCGCGCAGTGCGGCCCCGTCCCAGGGCTGGGGACCGCATCACCTGGCGCTGAGAGGCGAGGACAACGTCGTTCTCGGCGTCATGCCCCTCTATCTGAAGGGCCACAGCCAAGGCGAATACGTCTTCGACCACAGCTGGGCCGACGCCTATGAGCGGGCGGGCGGCCGCTACTATCCCAAACTGTTGGGCGCCGTGCCCTTCACCCCCGCGACCGGCCCGCGCTTCCTGGCCCATCCGGACGCCGACCTGGCCACGGTGCGCCAGGCCCTGATCCAGGGCGCGCTTACCCTGACCGAGCGGCTGGGCGTCTCGTCGCTGCACGTCAACTTTCCGACCGAGCCGGACTGGCGGGCGATGACCGAGGCCGGCCTGCTGGCGCGCCAGGACATGCAGTTCATCTGGCGCAACGACGGCTACGCAACCTTCGACGACTTCCTGGGGGCCCTGTCGTCCAACCGGCGCAAGACCATCCGGCGCGAACGCCGCGACGCCCAGGCCGGTCTCGACATCCGCGTCCTGACCGGCGCCGACCTGAACGAAGACGCCTGGGACGCCTTCTTCGCCTTCTACATGGACACGGGCGACCGCAAGTGGGGGCGACCCTATCTGACGCGCGCCTTCTTCTCGATGGTGGGCGAGACGATGGCCGATCGCATCGCTCTGGTCATGGCCTATCGCGAGGGAACACCCATCGCCGGGGCGCTGAACTTCATCGGCCGCGACGCCCTTTACGGCCGCCAGTGGGGCACGCTGGAAGACGTACCCTTCCTGCATTTCGAACTCTGCTACTATCAGGCCGTCGAATTCGCCATCTCGCGCGGCCTGTCACGCGTTGAGGCCGGGGCCCAGGGCGAGCACAAGATCGCGCGCGGTTATCTGCCCTCCCCGGTCTATTCGTCCCACTTCATCGCCGACGCCGCCCTGCGCGTTCCAGTGGCGCAGTATCTGAGGCGCGAGGGGCCGGCCGTAGAGGCCGAAATCGCCGCGCTGACCGACGATCAGTCGCCGTTCAAAAAAGGCTAGGTCGCCCAGGGCTCCTACGGCTTCTGACCCCACAGATGATACATACCGACGAACAGGGTCGGCCGGGCGGCTTCCAGCCGGTCCCACAGGGTCATGTCCAGCGGGTCGGCTGCGCCGAAGGCCTCTCGGAACGCCGCCTGCGCCTGCGGCGGCGGCTCGAAGCCGACCAGTCGAAGCCCCGCCTGGGCCAACAAATCGACCAACTGCGGCGGAGCATAGCGATGCTCCTGCACATGGAAGGCCAGGTCGCGGCAACCGCTCAGAGTGTAGAAGTCGTCGCTGATCCTGAGCGCCGCCAGCGGATCGTCATCCGGCAACGCAAGAACATGGGCGCGAAAGGCGCGGATGTCGGCCTCGCTCGGCGTCCAGCCGCGTTCCCGGATCAGGGCGTGGGCGCGCTCGACCGGATTGCGCGCCCGGTCGCTGTACAGCGCCAGCCGGACCACGCCGCCGGACCGCACCACGCCCGCCAGCCGCGCCAGACCTTCCTGGGGCCGGGCCATATGATGCAGGACGCCGGTGCTGATCACGACGTCGAACGGCCCCAGGTCCGGCTTCACCGCCAGGATGTCGCCCTGCGCGAACCGCACACGCTCCAAACCCAGGCTCTCGGCCACGCGCGCGCCATAGGCCAGGCTGGCGCGGCTCAGATCCAGGGCCGTGATCGCCAGGCCGGGATCGGTCCTGGCCAGGTCGATGGGCTCATACCCCGTGCCGCAGCCGGCGACTAGAACCGCCTGCGCGCGTCCGGCGAAGGCCGCACGATCCAGCCGGGGCAGCGCTTCGACGGCCTGCGACAGTGACCGGCGCGGCGGCTGCGGCGGCGCGTCCCAGCGCGGGTAGGGATTGCCCTCGTACTGCGCACGCACGGCGTCGGAAACGTCATCGCCGGCCTCCGGCGTCAGCCGCTCCATCGTTCCCGCCAGCCTGGCTTCCCGCGCCGGCTCCTCGATGGTCTTTCGCACCAGCAGCTTCGTCAGGGGCCCGGGCCAGGCCGTCATCACGTCGTCGGCGCGGGGCGACCGAAACATGGGCGACAGCGGCGCGGATTCGTCTAGACCCTCCGGCCCCCCGTCCAGATATTCGGCCAGGAAGCCGTTCAGGGCCAGGGCCTGCGCCAGGGTGCGCCGGCCCGCGCCGCCCTGCCCTTCGGTCGATCTCAGGGCGCGGCGCAGGGCGTCCAGCCGCGCTTCCATCGCCGCATCCACGTTCAGGCAGCGCGACAGGAAGGCGAGCCACAAGGCGTCCTCGCCCAGCGTCTCCAAGGCTTCGACCGCGCCGTCGAACCGCGGCGTCTTCAGCAACAGGACGCGGGCGGTCGTGCGCGCCAGGGTCTGCGGATCGACCGAAGGCTCCGCCAGCAGCATCGCCAGATCGGCGTCCAGCACCGGATGCCAGCTGCCGGGGACCAGCCCCGCCAACGACCGCGCCAGCGGCGGCGCCACCCGCGCCCGTTCCTGCGGCGTCCGGGCGCGCGACAGGGCGCGGCTCAGCACCTGGGTCGCCTGGCCAGGATCACCGTGAGCGGCGAGGAACAGCCCCATCGCCGTCAGCGCGCCCGAATGATCCGGGTCCTCGGCCAGAACGACCTTCAGCGTGTCGAACCCGCCGTGAAGATCGCCGGCGGCCAGTCGCGCCTCGGCCTCCTCCACACGCCGCGCCGTTCCGCCCTGCTGCGCCTGTGACTGCATCGGCGCACTATGGCCCGGCGTCGCGCGTCGCGCATGAAAAAAGGCCCGAGCGTCGCCGCCCGGGCCCAATCTCGGATCGGCTGGCGCCGATCAGGCCGTCTCTTCCTCTTCGGACTTGGCCGGCGCGCCGGAGGGGCCGGATATGTCGAAGTCGATCTTGCCGTCCTTCAGTTGCACCTTGACGTGTCCGCCGCGCGTCAGGCGGCCGAACAGGATGTCGTCGGCCAGCGGCTTCTTGATCGAGTCCTGAATGACCCGGGCCAGCGGGCGCGCGCCGTACAGTTCGTCGAAGCCGTTCTTGGCCAGCCAGTCGGCGGCTTCGTCGGTCAGTTCGATGGTGATATTGCGGTCCGCCAACTGGGCTTCCAGCTGCAGCACGAACTTGGTCACCACCGAGCGGATCGTTTCGGCGCCCAGCGGCTTGAAGGCCACAATGGCGTCCAGACGGTTCCTGAACTCCGGCGCGAACAAGCGCTGGATGGCCTTGTCGTCCTCGCCCTCGACCTTGCCTCGACCGAAGCCGATGGAGGCGCGAGCGTTGTCGGCGGCCCCGGCGTTGGTCGTCATGATCAGGATGACGTTCCTGAAATCGACCTTCTTGCCCACCGCGTCGGTCAACGTGCCGTTGTCCATCACCTGAAGCAGGATGTTGTAGACGTCGGGGTGCGCCTTCTCGATCTCGTCCAGCAGGATGACGGCGTGCGGATGCTGGTCGACGGCGTCCGTCAGCAGGCCGCCCTGGTCGTGACCGACATAGCCCGGAGGCGCGCCGATCAGGCGGCTGACCGTGTGGCGCTCCATGTATTCGGACATGTCGAACCGCTGCATCTCGATGCCCAGGGTGGAGGCCAACTGCTTGGCGACTTCCGTCTTGCCGACGCCGGTGGGGCCGCTGAACAGGAAGCTGCCGATGGGCTTGTTCGGATCGCGAAGCCCCGCCCGCGCCAGTTTCATCGCCGCCGAGACCTGATCGATCGCCTGATCCTGGCCGAAGACGACCCGCTTCAGGTCGGCCTCCAGTTCGCGCAGGCTCTCGGTGTCGGACTTGGACACGGACTTGGGCGGAATGCGCGCCATCTTGGCGATGACCGCCTCGACCTCCTTCTGGCCGATGACCTTCTTGCGCTTGGATTCCGTCAGCAGCATCTGGCTGGCGCCCGCCTCGTCGATCACGTCGATGGCCTTGTCCGGCAGTTTCCGGTCGGTCATGTAGCGCGCCGAAAGCTCCACCGCCGTGCGGATCGCGCTGTCGGTGTATCGGACCTTGTGGTGCTGCTCGTAGTAGGTTTTCAGGCCCCGCAGGATCTTCACCGAATCCTCGATCGTCGGCTCGTTGACGTCGATCTTCTGGAAGCGACGCACCAGGGCGCGGTCCTTCTCGAAGTGCTGGCGATATTCCTTATACGTCGTCGAGCCCATGCAGCGCAGCGAGCCCGAAGCCAGGGCCGGCTTCAGCAGGTTCGAGGCGTCCATCGCCCCGCCCGAGGTCGCGCCCGCGCCGATCACCGTGTGGATTTCGTCGATGAACAACACCGCGTTGTCGTGGTTCTCCAACTCCTTGACGACCTGCTTCAGGCGTTCCTCGAAGTCGCCGCGATAGCGGGTGCCGGCCAGCAGCGCGCCCATGTCCAGCGAATAGATGGTGGCGTCCTTCAGGACGTCGGGCACCTCGCCGTTGACGATCTTGCGCGCCAGGCCCTCGGCGATGGCCGTCTTGCCGACGCCGGGATCGCCGACCAGCAGCGGATTGTTCTTGGTCCGCCGGCACAGGATCTGGATCGAGCGCTCGACCTCGGCCTGACGACCGATCAGCGGATCGACCTTGCCTTGGCGCGACTTCTCGTTGAGGTCGACGCAATAGGCTTCCAGCGCCTCCCCGCCCGACTTGACGGCCGAGGCGTCCTCCACCTCCTCCGGACTCGCGCCCTTGGCTGGACGGGTTTCGCCTGCGCCGGCCTTCTTGGCGATGCCGTGAGCGATGAAGTTGACGGCGTCATACCGCGTCATGTCCTGCTCTTGCAGGAAATAGGCGGCGTGGCTCTCGCGCTCGGAGAAGATGGCGACCAGCACGTTGGCGCCCGTCACCTCCTCACGGCCCGAGGACTGCACATGGATCACGGCGCGCTGGATCACGCGCTGGAAGCCGGCGGTCGGTTTGGCGTCCTCGCCGTCGGCGGTCGCCAGCGCCGCCAGGTCGTTGTCGACATAGAGGGTCAGCGCCGTCTTCAGGGCGGTGAGATCCACATTGCAGGCGCGCATCACCGCCGAGGCGTCGGGGTCGTCCGTCAGCGCCATCAGCAGGTGTTCAAGGGTGGCGTATTCGTGCCGACGCTCGTTTGCGTAGGCCACCGCCCGGTGCAGGGTTTCTTCGAGAGGACGGGAAAATGAAGGCATAGGGAGGCTCCTCTCAGTCCTTTTCCATCGTGCATTGCAGCGGATGCTGGTGGCGGCGCGCGGTCTCGATGACCTGCGCGACCTTGGTCTCGGCGACTTCATAGGTGAAGACGCCGCACACCCCGACGCCATGCTGATGCACATGCAGCATGATGCGGGTGGCCTCCTCGCGGCTCTTCTGGAAGAACCGCTCCAGCACATAGACGACGAATTCCATCGGCGTGTAGTCGTCGTTCAGGATCAGCACCCGATACAGCGAGGGCTTCTGAAGCTTCGGCTTGGTTTCGGTGACGGTGGCGGCGCCTTGGCCGCCGCCCGTTTCACCGGGCCTTTGAATGGGCATTCGTATTCCGTAATCGGGGAGTCGTCTTGGCTCTCAGATAGGGAATGATGGCCTGATTTGAAGCGGCGTCCAGTCACGGCTTTCGTGAGCGGATTCTAAGGGAAGATTCATGTGACCCTGGCGCGATGCTGCGACAGGATGGGAGATCGCCTCACCTCGGGTTTCCCCGCATGCTGTTCGCCGCCTTGACCGCACTGACCCTGATCGCCTCGGGACCTCCCTCGGGACTGGAAAACGAAGTGCGGGCGGCGGACGCGCGCTTCTTCACCCTCTTCTTCGAACAGTGCGATCCAGCCGCCCTGCGACAAATGCTCGTCGATGATTTCGAGTTCTTCGACGACCGCGGCGGCTTGGTGGCGACCGACGCCGAGAGCTTTGTCGCGCAATACGCCAGCCGCTGCAGCGAGCGCGCCGCGCCGGGCGCCTGGCGATCGCGCCGCGAGGTCCTGGCGGACGGGCTGGCCGTCTATCCGATCCAGAACTACGGCGCCGTCGAAGCCGGCGAGCATGTCTTTTACGAGCGCCAGGGCGACGGACCGGAAACACGGGTCGGGCGGGCGCGGTTCACTCAGATGTGGAAGCAGGAAGGCGGCGCCTGGAAGCTGGCGCGTGTGTTCAGCTACGACCATTCCGCCCTGCCTTGAACGAAAAAGGCCCCGGAGCGAACTCCGGGGCCTTTTCCCAAACCTGACTTGAAGATCAGCGCGAGGCCTGGAAGGTCTCGACCGAGGCGGTGACGCGCTCGTTGATCGGCTTGAAGCTGTCCTTGACCGTGGTGGTGACGATCTCGTTCGTCTTGGACAGTTCGGCGACGTAGCGTTCCATCGCCTTCTTGGCCCAGGTCGTCTGGAGTTCGAAGAACTCCTGCACCGAACGCGCGCTGGACAGATCCTTGCTGGCGGCGACGCCGTCTTCCCACGACGCCTTGGCGAAGCCCATCGCCTGCTGGGACAGGGCCTCGGCGCCCTTCTGGGCCACCGCGGCCGACTCGACCAGGGCGTCCAGGTTCTTCTTGCCGTGAACGTTCAGTTCGCCCATCGAGGCGACCGACTTGTCGATGCCTTCGCGGAACGCCTTGGCGCCTGCGGCCTGGAAGGTTTCAGCCTGAGCCTTGGCCTTGGCGGCGGCCGAGCTGGCGGCGGCGGTCGCTTGGTCGGCGGTCTTCTTCACGGTTTCGGCGGTGTCGGCCATAGTGTCGTCTCCGTCTGTAAGGCCCGTCGCGGCGCGGGCGTCGGAAGTCTGATGACAGCCTTATGCTGCAAGTGCGAAATGCAGTCAATGAAAATTGTGCGCCGCACAATATGATCGCTGATAACCTCGTCGGCCTTCAAATTCCCGTTGACGGTCGGTTAACCACCATGAAACCCCGGCGGGCTATGCTAGCCTCCTCGACGCGTCGGCTGGGGGCCTGCCGCAAACCCTGCTTACCGAGGGCGTATGCTTATGATCGAAGTTCTCCGTCGCAGCCTCCTCGCCGTCCTGGCCTTGACGGCGCTCTGGCTGGGCGCGGCCCAGCCAACCCTGGCGCAAGAGAACACGCGGTACGCGGCCATCGTGGTCGACGCCGAGACCGGCGAAGTGCTTTTCGCCCGCCACGCCGACAGCCGCCGCTATCCCGCGTCGTTGACGAAGATGATGACCCTCTATCTGACGTTCGAGGCGTTGAACGAAGGACGGGTCCACCTGACCGACGTGCTGACCATCTCGCCGCGCGCCGCGTCGCAGCCGCCGTCCAAGCTGGGGCTGGCGGCCGGTCAGACCATCACCCTGGACAACGCCATGCGCGCCACCGCCGTCCGGTCGGCCAACGACATGGCGGTCGCCATCGGCGAGCATATCGGCGGTTCCGAAGCGCGCTTCACCAACATGATGACGCTGAAGGCCGAGCAGTTGGGGATGACCCAGACGCGCTATGTCACCGCCAACGGCCTGCCGGACGCGCGGCAACTGACCTCGGCGCGCGACCAGGCCATCCTGGCGCGGGCCATCATGCGCGACTTCCCCCAGTACTACAGCTATTTCGGCCTGCACGACTGGGCCTACAACGGCCGCGACTATCGCAACACCAACGGCCTGCTGGCGACCGGCAACGGCTATGACGGCATGAAGACCGGCTACACCAACGCCTCGGGCTACAACCTGGCGGCCTCGGCGGTTCGCGACGGCAAGCGACTGATTACCATCGTCCTGGGCGGCCGCTCGACGGCCAGCCGCAACGCCCACGTCGCGGAACTGATGGACACCGGCTTCGAGGTCGAGCGCCGCCGCGCCCGGGGCGAGGCCATCCAGGTGGCCCAGTTGTTCTTCGAGCAACGGGGTTTCGGCGTCGGCAGCGATCTGTCGCCCAGCGCCCCCGTCGCCTACGCCTCTCTGAACGACGACGAGGACATCGGCGGCGAGGCGACCGAGGTGGCCTATACCGCCGCGCCAGCGCCGGCGGCCCTGCCGACGCAGATCACCCCCTCGCCCTCCGAACGCGCCGCCGCGTCGCGGCCCCAGACGCTGACCGCGGCTCTGAACGCCACGGCCGGGACCCGCCTGTCGACCCCGCCTCCCTCGCGCCAGCCGGCGCGCACGGCCTCCGGCGGCTGGGCGGTTCAGGTCGGCGCCTTCCGCGAGGAAAAGATCGCCAACGACTGGCTGACCGAGGTCAACCGCCGCTTCCGGTCCCAGTTCGCCGGCGCCGAGCGCAACGTCCAGGCGGCGGGCGAGTGGTATCGGTCGCGCTTCGTCGGCTTGACGGAAGTGGGCGCCAAGGCCGCGTGCGACGCCCTGGCCGAACGCCGCGTGACCTGCATGGTCATCCGCCCGAACTGAACCAGGCCGCTCCGTCAGGGCGCGGTGACGGCCATCGTGTCCTGTGGGCGGCCGTCGCCGCGCGGCGCCGCGATACCCAGCACGCGCGCCAGGAACGGTTGGACGTCCACGCTGTCCAGCTCGGTCAGCCGGCGGCCCGCGATCACGCCCGGCCCATGGGCGATGAACAACGCCCGCATCTCCGGCGCCAGGTTGTCATAGCCATGCGCCCCGCCCGGCCGGGTCACGTCTCGGCCCGGCTCGGTCAGCAGCCACCCCGTGTCGGCCACGCAGACGATCTGCGGGACACGGGCATTGGATCCCAGCACGAGACGGGCCGGTATATGCGCCTTCTCCCAACACTCGGCACGGCCCCGGCGGCCGACCAGGGCGTCCCTCACCTCCTGTTCCCGCCCCGGCTTGGCGTTGAGGAAGACCGCCGCACCGCTGTAGATGACGTCGATCGCCTCGGCGTCCACCAGATCGCCCAGTCGGACGACCCGATCAGGCGACGTCGCCGCCATGCCGTGGTCGGATACGATCACCAGCATCGTCCCCTCGTAGAGCCCCCGGGCCTTCAAACCATCGACCAGGCGCCCGATGGAGACGTCCACCGATGCGGTGGCCTCGCGCGTCTCCGGCGCATCCGGACCGTAGTGGTGGCCGGCGGTGTCCACGATGTCGAAATACAGCGTCTCGAAGCGGGGGCGTTGGTCGGGCGGGAAATCCAGCCAGGCCAGCAATTGGTCCACGCGCGCGTCACCCGGCATCGCATGATCGAAGGGGACCCAGCGGCTGGGCCGTACGCCGTCGATCTCGGTCTCCGAGCCCGGCCAGAACATCGTCCCGGTGCGGATCCCGGCCTTCTCCGCCGTGATCCAGATCGGTTCGGCCTGGTCCCACCACCCGCTTTCCTTCCTGGCCATCGTGAAGACGCCCAGCTCGGGGTCGATGAATCGGTTGCCGACTATGCCGTGGTGGTCTGGGTGCAGGCCTGTGACCAGGGTGTAGTGGTTGGGAAAGGTGACGCTCGGAAAGGACGGGCGCATCGGCCCGCTGGCGCCTTCCCGCGCCAGCCGGTCCAGCGTCGGGGTCGCCCCCCGTCCCAGATAGTCGGGCCGGAAGCCGTCGATGGAGACAAGGATCACCCGCTCGGGCCGCGCGGTCATGTCCGCAGCCGTTTCCGGCCGCCCCCCGGATGTGGCGCACGCCGAAAGCAGAAGAAACAGGACAAGAAGCGACAGCCGCGGCATCGGCGAACTCCGGAAGCGGGAGACATTGCCTAAACTTAATTGGCGACAGCTTCGCAACGGCTTGTGAGACCGTCGTTCTCACGCCAAGCTCGCCGGCATGGACACCGTCATCGAAACGCGCGGACTGACCAAGACCTACGGCACGGTCAAGGCGCTGGACGGGCTGGACCTGTCGATCCCGCGCGGCGGGGTTTATGGCGTCCTCGGCCCCAATGGCGCAGGCAAGTCGACGCTGTTCCGCACCCTGCTGGGCCTGATCCGTCCCACCGAGGGCGAAGCGACCGTCATGGGCGGCCGCATCGGCGATCCCGCGGCCATGCGCAGAATGGGCTCGATGATCGAAACGCCGCGTTTCCCGCCCTTCCTGACGGCCCGCCAGGTCTTGGAATGGCTGGGCCGGGCGCACGGCGGCGTGACCTCGGCCGACATCGCCGCCTGGCTTGAACGGGTCGGGTTGAGCGAGGCGGCCGACCGGCGCGTGCGCGGCTTTTCCGTCGGGATGTTGCAACGGCTGGGTGTCGCCGCCGCCCTGATGACCCGGCCCGATCTGGTCATCCTGGACGAACCCACCAGCGGCATGGATCCGCCCGGCATCCAGGAGATGCGCGCCCTGATCCGCAGCCTGGCCGACAACGACGGCGTCACCGTCATCCTGGCCAGCCACCAGTTGCAGGAAGTCCAGCGCGTCTGCGACCGCGTCGCCATTTTCAACAGAGGCAAGGTGGCGGCCGAGGGCCGGGTGTCGGACCTGATCGCCGCAGGCGAGCAGTTGCGCCTGTCCGTCACGCCTCTGGCGCAGGCGCTGGCGGTGCTGGGCGACCGCGCCCGACTGGACGGCGACGCCGTCACCGCCGCCATCGCGCGCACCGAGGCCCCGGCGGCCATCCGCGCCCTGGTCGAGGCGGGCGTGGAGATCGAGGAAGCCCGCTGGGTCGGCGCTGACCTGGAGGCCGTCTTCATGACCGAGACCGGCTGGACCGGCGTGAAGGAGGCTTCTCATGCTGGCTGACGCCGTCCGCGCCGAATCCTACCGCCTGTCGCGCAACCGCACCGCCCTGTTCTGGAGCGTGCTGTTCGTTCCCCTGATCGGCCTGGTGATGTCGATCGGCGCCTTCGTCTTCACCAAGATCAAGGCCGAGGACCTGGCGGGCAAGCTGCCGCCGGAGCTCGCCATCACCAGCGCGCCGCTGAACATGGCCGAGGTCCTGACGCGCAGCGTCGGGGAGTTCGCCAACCCTGCGATCCTGATGTTCGTGCTGATCGGCGCGGCTACCCTCTACGCCGGCGACTATCGCTGGGAGACCTGGCGCCTGATCAGCGCGCGCAACCGGCGGGCCAATCTGATCACCGGAAAGCTTATCGTCGTGGCGGCGCTGATCCTGGCCGCGACGCTGGCCGCCCTGGTCGCCGACCTGGCCGCCGGCCTGATCCAGTCGCTGGTGTTCGAGCGATCCCTCGCCTTCCAGATGCCGGGCGAAGGCTGGGCGGACATCGCCCTACTGGCCGTCCTGAACTGGGCGCGCATCCTGCAGTTCACCCTGATCGCCCTGCTGGCCGCCACCGTGACCCGTTCGCTTCTGGCGACGCTGTTCGTGCCCCTGGCCATTGGCATCGGCCAATTCTTCCTGCCCAACATTCTGGCTCCGATGGGGATTTCACCCGACGGCTGGCTGACGCCGCTGGCGTCGCCCGGTTTCGCCGTCGAAATGCTGGCCACGGCGATCCGCGGCGGAATGCCCGCCACCGCCCTGCCCGATCACGCGATTCTCAAGGGCGTGCTCAGCCTGCTGGCCTGGACCGTCCTGCCCTTCGCGGGCGCTGTCGCCTGGTTCAACCGGCAGGATCTGTCCAAGGAATAGGCGGCGGGGGGCTGCGACGTCCCTCCTCCACCAGCCAGTCGCGGAACGCGTCTACGGCGCCGTCCTTGCGGCCTTCCGGCCTGAGCAGGGCGAAGAAGGACGGACGCTCTACGAAGCCGAAGGGCGCGGCCAGCCGCCCCGTCTCGATATCGGGCGCGACGAAGGCCCAGGGCGCGATCGCCACGCCCAGGCCCGACACCGCCGCCTCGACCAGCGAATGATTGTGGGCGAATTCCCGCTCCACCGCCGCCGGCCCGAGTTCCAGCCCCGCCAAGTCGCCCCAAGCGCTCCAGGCTTGCCGAAAGGTCGCCGACCGAAGGCGCGGTGCAGCGGCCAGGGCGGCGGGCGTGGCGAACCCCGCCATCACGTCAGGCGCCCCGACCGGCCCCTGATGCTGACCAAGGAAGCGTGTGATTTCGGCGCGGACCGGGCGCTCCTCCCGTTCCAGGATACGAATGGCGCCGTCGAAACGATCGCGGCGAAAATCCACCGGCAGGTAGGATTCCGACAGGCGAACCCGCACCTCGGGATGGCTCTCCAGGAATGCGGGCAGTCGGGGGATCAACCATTTCATCGCGAAGGTGCCGAGGCAGGAAATCTCGATCTCGCGCGTCGCGCCGTGGCGCACCCGGGCGACGGCCTCATCGACCATGCCGAACGCCGGGGTCAGTCTTTCCGCCAGTTCGCGGCCCGCATCGGTCAGCGCCAGGGCGTGACGCGGCCCTCCCACCAGGGCGACGCCCAGGCTGGCCTGAAGGGCGGCGACCTGCCGGCTGACGGCGCCGTGGGTCACGCACAGTTCTTCCGCCGCACGGGTCATGGAGCCGTGCCGGGCGAAGGCCTCGAAGGTTCGCAGAGCGTTCAGTGGAGGCGGCGCGGCGCGCTTCATGTGATCTCTCCTCACACAGCCTCGCCCGCATAATCGATTTCGACCTCGGGGGAAATCGGCTTGAACCTTGGCGATGCGCCATCCCGATCGCCCCCCGCCCCGCCGAAGCCGTTGGGACGTCCTCGCCTACGCCCTGTGCGTCCTGCTCATATGGATCGCCGCGCTTGGCGCCATCGCGGGCGGCTAGAGCCGCCTTTCCATGAAGACATCGGCCCGGGCGTAGGGCGTGGGGCGCGGCGGCAGGTGAGCGAAACCGAAGCTTTCGTACAGGGCGATGGCCGGTCTCAGGGCGCTGTTGGTCTCCAGGTATAGTCGTGCCGCGCCCGCCTCCCGCGCCGCCGCCTCGCAGGCGTGGAGCAGACGCCGCGCCAGGCCCAGCCCCCGCGCGGCGGGCGTGACCGTCATCTTGGACACTTCGAAGCCGCCCTCGATCGGCATCAGGGCGCAGCATCCCACGGCCTGCCCATCTCGCTCCGCGATGAAGATGCGGCCGCCCGCCGCCAGGAAGACGCCGTCGGGATCGTCGATCGCGCGGCGGTCCTTGGCCTCGACGACAAAGCCGCCTTCGGCCAGCCAGGCCTGGTTCAGGTGCGCCCAGGCGGCGAAATGGTCGGGGCGGAAATCGACGATGGAGACGGTCATGGCGCGTTAAATGCCCCGATCGCCGCCAAAGCAAAAGGGCGGCCGGATCGCTCCGACCGCCCCTTTGGCGTTCCAATCCGAAAAGGATCGGACCTTATTCCTCGCCGTCGTCGAACGACTGGACCGGACCGGAGTCCTTGCCCTTGGCCTCGACGTCGCGATCGACGAATTCGATCACGGCCATCGGGGCGTTGTCGCCGTGACGGAAGCCGGCCTTCATGATGCGGATATAGCCGCCGTTGCGCTCGGAATAGCGCGGGGCCAGGGTCTCGAACAGCTTGCCGACCTGGGTCACGTCGCGGACCTGGCTGATGGCCTGACGACGGGCGTGCAGGTCGCCCTTCTTGCCGAGCGTGACCAGCTTCTCGACGAAGGGACGCAGTTCCTTCGCCTTGGGCAGGGTCGTGGTGATCTGCTCGTGCTTGATCAGCGACGCAGCCATGTTGGCGAACATCGCGGTGCGGTGGCTGGTCGTGCGACCGAGCTTACGATAGGCGGCGCCGTGGCGCATCGTGGTCTCTCCTACTCCGGTCCCGGTATCTCCCGTCAGGGAGACCTAGGCCCGTATCCTTCTAACCGCCCCGACTCTCTCCCAGCGGGAGACGGGCGGAGGGTTGAACTCAGATCTGGTCGTCGAACTTCTTGGCCAGGTCTTCGATGTTTTCGGGCGGCCAGTTCGGCACGTCCATGCCGAGGCTTAGGCCCATCGTCGCGAGAACTTCCTTGATCTCGTTCAGCGACTTGCGGCCGAAGTTCGGGGTGCGAAGCATTTCGCCCTCGGTCTTCTGGATCAGGTCGCCGATGTAGACGATGTTGTCGTTCTTCAGGCAGTTGGCCGAACGGACCGAAAGCTCCAGCTCGTCCACCTTCTTCAGCAGGGCCGGGTTGAACGGCAGGTCCGGCTTGCCTTCCGAAGCCTCGACCGCCTTGGTCGGCTCCTCGAAGGTGATGAAGATCTGCAGTTGGTCCTGCAGGATGCGCGCGGCGTAGGCCACGGCGTCCACAGGCGACACGGCGCCGTTGGTTTCCACTTCCAGCAGCAGCTTGTCATAGTCCAGCGACTGGCCCTGGCGGGTCGGCTCGACGCGATAGGCGACGCGCTTGACCGGCGAATACAGGGCGTCGACGGCGATCAGGCCGATCGGCGCGTCTTCCGGACGGTTGAACTCGGCCGCGACATAGCCCTTGCCGTTCTGGACGGTCAGTTCCATGCGCACCGAGGCGCCGTCGTCCAGCGTGCAGATGACGTGGTCGGGGTTCAGAACCTCAATGTCGGCCGGCACGTCGATCTGACCGGCGGTCACCGGACCAGGGCCCGTGGCGCGCAGGGTCATGCGCTTCGGACCTTCGGCATGCATGCGGAGGGCCAGCTGCTTGATGTTCAGGACGATGTCCACGACGTCTTCACGCACGCCTTCCAGCGACGAGAACTCGTGAACGACGCCGTCGATCTGGATGGCCGTCACCGCCGCGCCTTGCAGCGAGGACAGCAGCACGCGGCGCAGGGCGTTGCCGAGCGTCACGCCGAAACCGCGCTCCAGAGGCTCGGCCACCAGACGCGCCTTGCGCTGGGCGTCGGAACCGGTCTCGATCTGCGGCTTCTCGGGACGGATCAGCTCTTGCCAGTTTCTTTCGATCATTTGGTCCCTCGAACGGGTTTCGTCGGTTCCGGCCTTGTCGACGAGGCCATAATGGAACCGACGGAGATGGGGGTGCTTTCCGTCGTCGTCGCGTCTTAGACGCGGCGACGCTTGGGCGGACGGCAGCCGTTGTGCGGCATCGGGGTGACGTCACGGATGGTGGTGATCGTCAGGCCGACGGCCTGCAGGGCGCGCAGGGCCGATTCACGGCCGGAACCCGGCCCCGAAACGTTGACTTCCAGCGTCTTCAGGCCGTGCTCCTGGGCCTTCTTGCCGGCGTCTTCCGCCGCCATCTGGGCCGCGTACGGGGTCGACTTGCGCGAACCCTTGAAGCCCATGTGGCCGGCCGACGACCAGGAAATCGCGTTCCCTTGCGCGTCGGTGATGGTCACCATGGTGTTGTTGAAGCTGGCGTTCACGTGGGCGACGCCCGAGGTGATGTTCTTGCGTTCGCGGCGCTTTACGCGACCCGGTTCCTTAGCCATCGGATCAGCCCTTTCTTACTTCTTCTTGCCGGCGATCGGCTTGGCCGGACCCTTGCGGGTGCGGGCGTTGGTGTGCGTGCGCTGACCGCGGACCGGCAGGCCCTTGCGGTGACGCAGGCCACGGTAGCAGGCCAGGTCCATCAGGCGCTTGATGTTCATCGACGTCTCGCGGCGCAGGTCGCCCTCGACGGTGTGATCCTTGTCGATGGTCTCGCGGATCTGCAGGACTTCGGCGTCCGTCAGTTGGTTCACGCGACGCGCCGGCTCGATGCCGACCTTTTCGGTGATGTCCTTGGCGGCGGCGGGGCCGATGCCGTGGATGTACTGAAGCGCGATTTCAACGCGCTTGTTGGTCGGGATATTGACGCCAGCGATACGGGCCACGAAATTCTCCAGATACGCGTTAGTCAGACGCAACAAACGCTCCGGTCAACAGACCAGGAGCGTGGCGCCCTTCGCGGGAAGGCGCCCTTATACAGATGATTCACACGCCGTCAACGGTCGGGACCACGCCTGCGGTGCACAGCCAGCAGTCCTGGTCGCCGATGGGGCTGCCCGGCGGCACGGCCACCGGATGTCGGCGATCCTTCAATATCTGCTCCAGTCGCGCGCGATCCGCCAGCAGCGCGCCCAGCCAGCGGTCGTGCGCCCGCTGCACGGGATCGGCGGCCCGCGCCCCGCGCAGCCGCTCGCCCGTCGCCGACAGTTCTGACTCGATCAAGGCGGCGGCCGTGCCGGACAGGTCGTCGCCGCGCGCCAGCCCCGCCAGCGTCAGCACATAGCGCGCCTGCACCCGCCGCGCGGCCTCGGACGCCCGACCCTGCGCCGAGGCGAAGACGGCGGCGGAGGTCCGCCCCAGCACTTGTCGCAGTCCCAGCGCGCCGGGATCGCGCGCCGTCGCCTCGACCAGGCGATTGACCCGCTCGGGAGCGAACAGCGCCGACAGGGTGACTTCGGCGGCCACGTCCGCCGCCATCCCGGCATCGAACGCCCGGCCCGTCTCGGCGGGGAACAGCTCGATCTGGTGCTGGACGTCCGTGTCGCCGGACTGCTGGGCGGCCAGCAGGTCCAGCAGCGGGACCGGCAGGGTCAGCGCCGTGGGGTCCAGCGTCGCCAGCACCGCCTCCAAAGCCTGGGACTGACGCTCGGCCGACACCGGCGCGGCGCTTTCTCGGCCGTCGCCCGCGATGGGGAAGCCGTAGTCGGTCCCGCCGATCAGCTTGGCGGCCGCCTCCACCTGATAGCGGTGGAACAGATAAATGGGGACCAGGCGGCGTCGCAGGTCGTTCACCGCCGACCCGGCCGGCAGGGCGTTCAGGCCGAAGCGAGACAGGGCGATCCTCCTGACCTGCATCGTGTGATCCAGCGCCTCCACCGGATCGGCCCCGTCATCCCATAGACTGCCCCATGGCTGGCCGTCCGAGGCGCTTCGGGTATCGGCGTCGGACACGAAGCGCAGGCGCGCGGCGCCTTCCCTGGCCTTGCGGTCCAGGGTCGCGGCGTCGGCCGGCGCATACAGCCAGTCGATGGCGAAGTCGTCCCACGCCCCATGCCCACGGCGTAGGCGTCCGAGAAGTCCAATACCTGGTCCGGTCCGATTGCGATGCGCGGGACCGGATAGTCCATGACCGAGGCCCGGTCCTGGGTCGAGGCGGCGAAGTTGTGCATCAGGCCGATGGCGTGGCCGACCTCGTGCGCCGCCAGCTGGCGAATGCGCGCCAGGGCGATCCGCTGGGCGTCGTCCTGGGCGCCGCTTCCGGTCTGGGCCGCTCCGGCCAACCCTTCCAGGATCATCATGTCCTGGCGCACCCGCAGCGAACCAAGCAGGACCGATCCCTTGACGATCTCGCCCGTGCGCGGATCGACCACGCTCTGGCCATAGGACCAACTGCGCGTCGCCCGGTTCACCCAGTTGATGACGTTGTAGCGCGCGTCCATCGGATCGACGCCCTCCGGCAGGACCTCGACGCGATAGGCGTCGATGAAGCCCGCGCGGTCGAACGCCTCGGCCCACCAGGACGCGCCCTCCACCAGGGCCGAGCGGATCGGCTCGGGCGCGGCGCGATCGACATAGAAGACGATGGGCTGCTTGACGGTGGAGCGCGCGGCGGTCGGATCGGTCTTCTCCAGGCGGAAGCGTGCGGCCAGCCGCTGGGCGATGGGCGCATCCAGCGGGGCGGAAAAGTCGTGCACCACCTGGTTCATCGCCCCCGTGCGGGAATCGAAGGGCCGGACCTCGTATCCGGCGTCGGGCAGTCCGACAAAGCTGTGATGCACAGTGAAGCTGACCAGACGGGCGTCGGGCGCGATCCGCGACACCTCGCGCCCCGCCTCGTCCGACGAAAAGGTCAGCACGGCCTCCAGTTCCAGGTTCTCCGGAAACACCCGCGCGGCCGAGGCGTCCACCAGGCTCAGGTCCGCGACAGGCTTGAAGGCGCCCTGCCCCGCCTGCTTCAGCGCGGCCGCGATCCCCGTCGAATCCCACGTCAGGAACTTGCCGATGTCGACCACCACGCCGCCGCGCTCGGTGCGGCGGTCGATCGGGCCGGACCAGACGACCGAACGCAGGAAGGCGTCGCGCGCCGCAGCCTGCTCGTCGCCCGAACCCGTCTCGGCGCGATAGGCGGGATTCTCGTATTCGATCACCACACGGTCGCCCATCCGGCGAAACACCAGGATATGCGTCGGACCGATCTGGGCCCGGTCCAGACCCGTCACCGCCGATCCGACTCCGGTTCTCAGGGTGGTGAAGTGGATCACCCGGGCCATGACGCCGTCCGCGCCCGGCGCAGGCAGTTCGATCTTCACCGCCCCCTTGTCCGCGTCGACGATCAGGGGAAACAGACCGTCCGTCCGCTGTTCCGAAGCCGCCGCCATCGTCGCGGCCGCCATCGCCGGCCCCGTCGCACCCGTCGCCAGCACCAGAGCGAGCGCCGTCGCCGTCATCAGTCCGCGGATCATCGTATAAGCCCCCTCAACAGCCGTTCGGACTGAAGCGGCTCGGCGGGCCTGGTGTCAACGTCAGCGCGGCCGGCCGAAGTCGATGCCCACCGTCACCCTCTGCCCGTCCAGCGGACGGCCGTCCTCGGTCGGAGGCTGGAAGCGGAAGTTGACCACGGCGCACTGTCCGGCCGCGTCGAATCCCAGCCCCGGCGGATCCTCGCTGACCACGCGACAGGCCTCCAGCCGCCGATCCGACCGGATGACGCAGGACAGTTCGGCTCGCCCATAGCGGCTGCGCGCGTTTCGCGGATGGCAGGCCCGGATCTGCGCCAAAGTCGGCCCTGTGATCAGGCGTGGCCCCGTAGAGCCTCGCCCCAGCCCCGCGCCCTCGCCCACGCCGGTGCCCGATCCGGTCCCCTCTCCGCCCTGCCCAAACCCCGGAGAGGGCGAGGGCGCCGGCGCCGCCCCGACGACGATGGGGTCCGGCTCCGGAGCAGGGACGGGCGGCGTCGGAACCGGCGATGGCGGCGGCTGGCGCGGCGGCGGGGGCGGCGTGTGCACGCGCGACGGGGCGGCCGGCGCCCCTCCCCCCGCTTCGGGCGCCGGGGGCTCCGACGACACGGGCGGCGGCGGCGGATCGTACAGCACGACCTCGAACGCCGGCGGCTCCTCCACATTCCGCGGACGCGCCCCTCGCACCTGCCCCAACAGCAGGAACAGCCCGATCTCGGCTGCAGCCACGCCGGCGAATATGGCGAAGGCGCGCCCGCGTCTGCGGGCGCGCCTTGCGGTCATCCTGTCGGGTTCTTCTGTCATCAGGCGATCAAACGCCCGAAACCGGCTTTCAGGCCAGGGCTCCGTCGATGGCCTTGGCGACGGACGCGATGTCGCCCATGCCGTCCACCTCGGTCAGCTTTCCTTGTGCCTCGTAGTAGGGCAGCAGCGGCGCCGTCTGCTTGTTGTAGACGGCCAGTCGATCCTTGAAGGTCTCGGGATTGTCGTCCGGCCGGCCCTGGTCGGCGAAGCGCTTGGCGATGCGTTCGGTCAGGGCGGCGTCGTCGACCTTCAGGCGGACCACGGCGTCGATCTGAGCGCCGCGCTTGGCCAGCATGGCGTCCAGCGCCTCGGCCTGGGCCACGGTGCGGGGGAAGCCGTCGAAGATGGCGCCGCCGGCGGCCTCGGCCTCCGGCAGGCGATCCTCGATCAAGGCGATGACGATCTCGTCGGTGACCAGGTCGCCACGGGCCAGCACATCCTTGACCTTCAGGCCCAGATCCGAGCCGGAGGCGATGGCCGCCCGCAGCATGTCGCCGGTGGAGAGCTGAACCATGCCCTTTTCTTCCACCAGTCGCTTGGCCTGGGTGCCCTTGCCCGCCGCCGGCGGTCCGAACAGAATCAAGTTCACGCGTCAGCCCTCCCCGAGGCCTTGAAGTCTACAATCAGCGACGGACCGGCGCGGGCGCCCCGCGACCGCCACGACCCCGCAGCTTCGCCTTCTTGATCAGCCCCTCGTACTGGTGGGCCAGCAGCTGCGACTGGATCTGGGCGACAGTGTCCATCGTCACCGACACCACGATCAAGATAGACGTTCCGCCGAAGTAGAGGCTGTTGCCCATCTGGGCGACCAGGAATTCGGGCAGCAGGCAGACGGCGGTGATGTAGGCGGCGCCGATCACGGTCAGGCGGGTCAGAACATAGTCCAGATACTCGGCCGTACGCTTGCCTGGACGGATGCCCGGCAGGAAGCCGCCGTACTTGCGCAGGTTCTCGGCCGTGTCCTCCGGGTTGAAGGTGATCGAGGTGTAGAAGAAGCAGAAGAAGATGATCAGCGCGGCGTACAGCGCCATGAACAGCGGCTGGCCGTGCGTCAGCTGCGCCGTCACCAGCGGCAGCCAGCTCATCCACGGCGGAAGGTCGGCGTTGGCCGTCATGGTCGCCACCGTCGTCGGCAGCATCAGCAGCGACGAGGCGAAGATGGGCGGAATGACGCCGGCGGTGTTGACCTTAAGCGGCAGGAACGAGCGTTCGCCTCCCGCCATGCGGTTGCCTTCCTGACGCTTCGGATACTGGATCAGAAGCCGACGCTGGGCGCGTTCCATGAAGACGATGAAGACGACCGTGGCCACCGCCAGCACGGCGATGAACAGCAGGGCGAAGGCGGACATCTGACCTTGTTGGGCCAGGCCCAGCAGGCGCGCCACCGTGGACGGCAGCACCGCCACGATGCCGGCGAAGATGATCAGCGAGATGCCGTTGCCGACGCCACGCGCCGTCACCTGCTCACCCAGCCACATCAGGAACATGGTGCCGCCCGTCAGGGTCACGACCGTCGAGGCGATGAAGAAGATGCCAGGGTTGTCGACCAGGCCGGCCGTGCTGTTCAGGCCCACGGCGATGCCGAACGACTGCGCCAACGCCAGGAACACCGTCAGGTAGCGCGTGTACTGGTTCAGCTGCTTGCGGCCGCTTTCGCCGCCTTCCTTCTTCAGCTTTTCCCAGGGCGGATACACCGTGCCCATCAGTTGCACGATGATGGACGCCGAAATGTAGGGCATCACGTTCAGGGCGAAGATGGCCATGCGCTCGACCGCGCCGCCCGAGAACATGTTGAACATGTCCAGGATGCCGCGCGACTGATCCGGGTTCTGGAAGAACTGCAGGAAGGCCTGGGAGTTGATCCCCGGGATCGGCACATAGGTCCCGATGCGATAGACCAGCAGCGCGCCCAGCGTGAACAGCAGGCGCTTGTGCAGCTCGGTCGCCTTGGCGAACGAGCCCATGTTCATGTTTGCGGCGAGTTGTTCAGCGGCCGAAGCCATTATGCGTCCCCACGACTGACAGAGTCGTCAGATAGGCGGAAAGCGGCGCTCTTGCGAGGCCGCTTCCGTTCTTTCGTCGTCACGATGTACTCAGACCACGGTCGAACGACCGCGACGACGCGGTGATCAGGCCTTGGCGGCGGTGCGCTTGGCGCGGGCCGAGACCTTGTTGGCGTCGCCCTTCGGCGCCTTGGGGGCCGGAGCCTTGCCCTTGGCGGCGTTGCGCTTCTCGACGCGCGCGGCGGCCTTGGCTTCGGCCTCGATGCGTTGCTCGGTCAGCGAACCGCCGGCGGCTTCGATGGCCTTCTTGGCGCCCGACGAGGCCGACCAGACGACCAGGTTCAGCTTGGCCTTCAACTCGCCCGTGCCCAGAACGCGCACGCCATCCTTGGCGCGACGGATCACGCCGGCGGCGACCAGCGCCGCGCCGTTGACTTCAGCCTTGGCGTCCAGCTTGCCGGCGTCGACCGCCTCTTGCAGACGCCACAGGTTCACCTCGGCCAGCTTCAGGGCGTTGGGGTTGTTGAAGCCGCGCTTGGGCATACGCATGTACAGCGGCATCTGGCCGCCTTCGAAGCCCAGCAGGCTGACGCCGGTGCGGGACTTCTGGCCCTTCACGCCGCGGCCGGAGGTCTTGCCCTTGCCCGAGCCGGGGCCGCGGCCCACGCGCATGCGCTTCTTGTGGGCGCCTTCGTTGTCACGGATTTCGTTCAGCTTCATGTGCCTGATCCTTTCGGGTGCTAGCGCCTGGCCGGGGGCCAGACTCGGCGTTGAAAAAATGAAGGGCCGCTTCTAGGCGGCCCCCCGGGAATTTACAAGCAAGCGTATCGCCGAAAAGCGAAACGCCCTCCCCCGACACGGGAGAGGGCGAAACGTCTTACTTTTCGACGATCTCGGTCAGGTGGGCGACCTTGGCGATCATTCCGCGAACCGAGGGGGTGTCCTCCAGCGTGGACTCGCGGCCCATGCGGTTCAGGCCCAGGCCCACCAGGGTGGCGCGCTGGTCGCCCTTGCGGCGGATCGGCGAAGCGATCTGCTTGACGGTGACCGTCTTGGCTTCAGTCTTCTTCGTGGCCATGACTTAGGACTCCACGGCTTCCGGCGCCGAGGCGCCGTCGTTGCGACGGCCCATCAGATCCGCGACCTTCTTGCCGCGCTTGGACGCGACCTGACGGGGCGAGGACTGGACCTTCAGCGCTTCGAACGTCGCGCGGATCATGTTGTAGGGGTTCGACGAGCCGGTCGACTTGCCCACGACGTCCTGGACGCCCAGGGTTTCGAGCACGGCGCGCATCGGACCGCCCGCGATGACGCCGGTCCCGGGAGGGGCGGCGCGCATCATGATCTTGCCGGCGCCCCAACGGCCGTTGCCGTCGTGGTGCAGGGTGCGGTTCTCGCGCAGCGGAACGCGGATCATGGTCTTCTTGGCTTCTTCGGTCGCCTTGCGGATGGCTTCCGGCACTTCGCGCGCCTTGCCGTGACCGAAGCCGACGCGGCCCTTGCCGTCGCCGACGACCATCAGGGCCGCGAACGAGAAGCGACGACCGCCCTTCACGGTGGCGGCGACACGGTTGATGTGCACCAGCTTTTCGACGATGTCCGAATCCGGACCTTCGACGGGCGGGGCGTTGCGGTTGTCGCGACGATTGCGATCGCCGCCGCCGCGTTGGGGTTGTTGCGCCATCTGTCGCGTCCCTTAGAAGTTCAGGCCGGCTTCACGCGCGGCTTCCGCCAGCGCCTTCACCCGTCCGTGATAGATGTACTCGCCACGGTCGAAGACGACGTCCTTGACGCCCTTCTCGATGGCGCGTTCGGCGATCAGCTTGCCGATCGCGGCGGCGGCGGCCGTGTCCGAGCCCTTCTTGCCCTTGCCGCCTTCCAGCGACGAGGCCGAGGCGACGGTCACGCCCTGGGCGTCGTCGATGATCTGGGCCGAGATGTTCTTGTCCGAACGATACACCGACAGACGCAGACGGCCGTTGGCGACAGCCTTCAGGCGGCGACGGGTGCGCTCGGCGCGGCGCTTGGCTTGTTGTCGAAGAGAGAGAGCCATGACTTACTTCTTCTTGCCTTCCTTGCGACGCACGGTCTCGCCGGCGTAGCGCACGCCCTTGCCCTTGTAAGGCTCCGGCGGACGCAGCTTGCGGATGACCGCGGCGACCTGGCCGACGGCCTGCTTGTCCGAGCCCGAGATCTTGATCTCGGTCTGCTTCGGCACGGCGAAGCTGACGCCGGCCGGCGGGTCGATGTCGACTTCGTGCGAGAAGCCGAGTTGCAGCGACAGGGCGTTGCCCTTCATCGCCGCGCGGTAACCCACGCCGACCAGTTCCAGCGACTTCTCGAAGCCCGAGGTGACGCCGGTGACCATGTTGTCGACCAGGGTCCGCGACAGACCCCACATCGCGCGGGCGCGCTGGGTGTCCGACCGCGGGGTCAGCGACAGCTCGTCGCCTTCCTGCTTGATCTCGACTTCTTCCGCGACGGTCCAGGCGCGTTCGCCCTTGGGCCCCTTCACGGTGACGTTCTGGCCGTCGAGCGTGACAGTCACGCCCTTCGGCACGGTGATGGTTTTCTTGCCGATACGGGACATATCAGTAGACCCTGCAGAGGACTTCGCCGCCGACGTTGGCGTCGCGAGCGGAGGCGTCGGACATGACGCCCTTCGAAGTCGAAAGGATCGAGATGCCGAGGCCGTTCTTGACCGGCTTCAGGTCGCCGATCGCCGAATAGACGCGGCGGCCCGGCTTGGACACGCGGCTGATCTCGGCGATGACGGGCTGGCCGTCGAAGTACTTCAGCTCGATCTCGAACTGCGGGAACTCACCCGGGTTCTGAACCAGGTTGTAGCCGCGGATGTAGCCTTCGTCCTGCAGCACGTCGAGGACGCGCTGGCGCAGACGCGAGGCCGGGGTCAGCACCTTGGAACGCTTGCGGGTCGCCGCGTTCTTGATGCGAGCGATCATGTCGCTCAGGGGATCGTTGATCATCATGTCTGTTCGCTCCCCTTACCAGCTCGACTTCGTCAGGCCGGGGATCTGCCCCATGTTGCCCAGTTCACGCAGCGCCACGCGGCTCATCTTGAGCTTGCGGTAATAGGCGCGCGGACGACCCGTCACTTCGCAGCGATTGCGGATGCGGGTCGGCGCGGAGTTGCGCGGCAGGGCCGCCAGCTTCAGGCGCGCGTCGAAGCGCTCCTCCAGCGGCAGGCTCTCGTCGTTCGCGGTCGCCTTCAGGGCGGCGCGCTTTGCGGCATACTTCGCAACCAGGGCCTTGACGGCTTCGTTGCGGTTTACGGCGCTTTTCTTAGCCATTGATCTCTTCCCTTCCCGCTCAGTTCACGAACGGGAACTTGAACTCGACCAGGAGAGCCTTGGCTTCCTCGTCGGTCTTGGCCGTGGTGCAGACGACAATGTCCATGCCCCACATCTGGTCGATCTGGTCGTAGTTGATCTCCGGGAACACGATGTGCTCCTTCAGACCGGTGGCGTAGTTGCCGCGACCGTCGAACGAGGTGCCCTTCAGGCCCCGGAAGTCCTTCACGCGCGGCAGCGCGATCGTGATGAACCGGTCCAGGAACTCGTACATCTGGTCGCCGCGCAGCGTGACCTTGCCGCCGATGACCATGCCTTCGCGCAGCTTGAAGCCGGCGATGGAGTTACGGGCCTTGGTGGCGACGGCCTTCTGGCCGGCGATGGCGGTCAGGTCCTTGAGGGCGGCGTTCGCCTTCTTGGAGTCGGCCACGGCTTCGCCGATGCCCATGTTCAGGACGATCTTGTCCAGCTTGGGCACCTGCATCTCGTTCGTGTAGCCGAACTTTTCCTTCATCACCTGGCGGATGCGCGCCTGGTACTCGCCCTTGAGGCGAGGCGTGTAGGTCTCGGTAGCCATCAGATGACGTCTCCCGTCGTCTTGGCGATGCGGACCTTCTTGTCCCCATCGATCTTGAAGCCGACGCGGCTCGCCTTGCCGTTGGCGTCGGCGATGGCGACGTTCGACAGGTGAAGCGACGCTTCCTTGTTCTTGATGCCGCCTTGCGGGTCAGCCTGGCTCGGGCGCGTGTGGCGCTGAACCATGTTGACGCCTTCGACGACGACGCGGTTTTCGGCGGGCAGAACCTTCAGCACGGCGCCCGTGCGGCCCTTGTCCTTGCCGGTGAGGACGACGACGCGGTCGCCCTTCTTGATCTTGGCGGCCATGGTTACAGGACCTCCGGAGCCAGCGAGATGATCTTCATGTGGTTCTTGGCGCGCAGTTCGCGGGGAACCGGGCCGAAGATCCGCGTGCCGACCGGCTCGTTCTGCTTGTTGACGATGACTGCGGCCGACTTGTCGAAGCGAATGACCGAGCCGTCCTTGCGCTGGATGTCCTTGGCGGTGCGCACGACGATGGCGCGCACGACGTCGCCCTTCTTCACGCGGCCGCGCGGGATGGCTTCCTTGACGGAGGCGACGATGGTGTCGCCGATCGAGGCGTAGCGGCGCTTGGAGCCGCCCAACACCTTGATGCACATGACCCGGCGGGCGCCCGAATTATCGGCCACTTCCAGGTTAGTTTGCATCTGGATCATAAGATCAGATCCTTCTGATTACGAGGCCGAGGCGGGGGAAAGGACTTCCCAACGCTTCAGCTTGGACTTGGGGGCGCACTCGACGATGCGAGCGATGTCGCCGACCTTGAGCGCGTTGGCTTCGTCGTGCGCGTGGTACTTCTTCGAAAGACGCACGGTCTTCTTCAGAACGGGGTGCAGCAGGGTGCGCTCCACCTTCACGACGACGGTCTTCTCGCCCTTGTCGGACACGACCACGCCTTCGAGAATTCGCTTGGGCATCTTCGTTTCCTTACGAGGCCGCACGCTTCTCGCGCAGAAGCGTCGAGATGCGGGCGATGTCCTTGCGCACTTCCGAGACCCGGTGGGTCTTTTCCATCTGGCCGGTGGCGGCCTGGAAGCGCAGGTTGAACTGTTCCTTCTTGAGCTTCAGCAGCTCGTCGGACAGCTGGTCGGCGGTTTGCGACCGGAGATCGGCGATCTTGGTCATTACGCGGCTTGCTCCGTGACGATGCCGGCGTCCAGGCGGGTGACCACCTTGGTGCGGACCGGCAGCTTGGCGGCGCCCAGACGCAGCGCTTCACGCGCCACGTCGTCCGGCACGCCGTCGATTTCGAACATGATGCGGCCCGGAGCGACGCGCGCGGCCCAATGGTCCACGGCGCCCTTGCCCTTGCCCATCCGCACTTCGGCCGGCTTGCCCGTGACGGGCAGGTCGGGGAACACGCGGATCCACACCCGGCCCTGACGCTTCATCTGACGGGTGATCGCGCGGCGGGCCGCTTCGATCTGACGCGCCGTGATGCGCTCGGGCTCCATGGTCTTCAGGCCGTAGGAGCCGAAGTTCAGCGAGAAGCCGCCCTTGGCCGAGCCGTGAATCCGGCCCTTGAAGGCCTTGCGGTACTTGGTCTTCTTCGGTTGCAACATGACTTAGTTCTCACGTCCCCGGTCGCGACGCGGACCGCGGTCGCCACGGGGGCCGCCGCGTTCGCGGCCTTCGTTCGAGGACGGGCCCGAGGCTTCCTGGGCCCAGCGCTTGTCCTGGGCCATCGGATCGTGCTCGAGGACTTCGCCCTTGAAGACCCAGACCTTGATGCCGATGATGCCGTAGGTCGTCTTGGCTTCGTAGAAGCCGTAGTCGATGTCGGCGCGCAGGGTGTGCAGCGGCACGCGGCCTTCGCGGTACCACTCCATACGCGCGATTTCCGCACCGCCCAGACGACCCGAGACGTTCATCCGGATGCCCTTGGCGCCCAGACGCATGGCCGACTGGATCGCGCGCTTCATCGCACGGCGGAAGGCCACGCGGCGCTCCAGCTGCTGAGCGATGTTCTCGGCGATCAGCTGCGCGTCGGTTTCCGGCTTGCGGACTTCGACGATGTTCAGGTGAACCTCGCCTTCGGTCTGGGCCGAGATGTCCTTGCGGAGCTTCTCGATGTCGGCGCCCTTCTTGCCGATCACGACGCCCGGACGGGCGGCGTAGATGGTGATGCGGCACTTCTTGTGCGGGCGCTCGATGATGATGCGCGACACGCCGGCGGCGGCCAGGCGTTCCTTCAGCCACTCGCGCAGCTTCAGGTCCTGGTGCAGCAGGCGGGCGTAGTCGGCGCCGCCGGCGAACCAGCGGCTGTCCCACGTGCGGTTCACGCCGAGGCGCAGACCGATCGGATTGATTTTCTGACCCATCAGGCGGCCTCGCCGGCTTCGCGGACCACGATGGTGATCTCGCTGAACGGTTTCAGGATGCGCGACGAACGGCCGCGAGCACGGCTCGCGAAACGCTTCATCACCAGGTTCTTGCCCACGAAGGCCTCGGCGACGACCAGGTTGTCGATATCGAGGTTGTGGTTGTTCTCGGCGTTCGACACGGCCGAGTACAGGACCTTGCGGACGTCGGTGGCGATGCGCTTGCGGCTGAATTCCAGCTCGTTCAGCGCCTTCTGAACCGGCATGCCGCGGATCGAGGCGGCCACCAGGTTCAGCTTCTGCGGGCTGATGCGGACGTTGACCAGCTTGGCGCGGGCCTCGGTCGCACCGACGCGACGGGTGTTCTTGGTCTGGGCCATCGGTTACTTCCTCTTGGCCTTCTTGTCCGCCGCGTGGCCCGGGAAGTTCCGGGTCGGGGCGAACTCGCCGAACTTCATGCCGACCATCTCTTCCGAGACCGACACGGGAACGTGCTTCTGGCCATTGTGCACGCCGAACGTCAGACCGACGAACTGCGGCAGGATGGTGGAGCGGCGCGACCAGGTCTTGATCACGTCCTTGCGGCCCGACGATTGAACGGCGTCGGCCTTCTTGAGCAGATACCCGTCGACAAACGGGCCTTTCCAGGAGGAGCGGGCCATTCTTAGCGAGCCTTCTTCACGTGACGGCTACGGATGATGAACTTGTCCGTCGCCTTGTTCTTGCGGGTACGAGTGCCCTTGGTGTCCTTGCCCCACGGGGTGACCGGGGTGCGACCGCCAGAGGTCCGGCCTTCACCACCACCGTGCGGGTGGTCGATCGGGTTCATGGCCACGCCGCGGACGTGCGGGCGGAAGCCCATGTGACGCTTGCGGCCGGCCTTGCCGAGGTTCTGGTTCATGTGGTCGGGGTTCGAGACCGCGCCCACCGTGGCGATGCAGCCGTCCAGGACCATGCGCAGCTCGCCCGAGCCGAGACGGATCTGGGCGTAGCCCTGGTCGCGGCCGACCAGCTGGGCGTAGGCGCCGGCCGAACGGGCCAGCTGGGCGCCCTTGCCCGGCTTCATCTCGATGTTGTGGATGATCGTACCCACCGGCATCGAGCGCAGCGGCATGGCGTTGCCCGGCTTCACGTCGACCTTTTCGCCCGCCACGATCGTGTCGCCCGCCTTAAGGCGTTGCGGCGCGATGATGTAGGTCTTTTCGCCGTCCTCGTAGGTCACGAGAGCGATGAACGCCGTGCGGTTCGGGTCGTATTCCAGACGCTCGACCGTGCCGACCGCGTCGAACTTGCGACGCTTGAAGTCGATCTTGCGGTACAGGGTCTTGGCGCCGCCGCCGCGGAAGCGAACGGCCACGCGACCGCCCTGCCCGCGACCGCCCGACTTGGTCAGGCCTTCGGTCAGCGACTTTTCCGGACGGCCCTTGTGGAGCTCGGACCGGTCGACCAGCACGAGGGCGCGGCGGCCCGGCGACGTCGGATTGTAGGTTTTCAAGGCCATCTGATCAGAGCCCCGTGGTGACGTCGATCGACTGGCCTTCGGCCAGCGTCACGATCGCTTTCTTGATGTCGACGCGACGACCGAGGATGCCCCGGAAGCGCTTGGTCTTGCCCTTTTGGACCAGGGTGTTGACCTTGACGACGTTGACCTTGAACAGGCTTTCGACCGCCGCGGCGATCTCGTCCTTGGACGCCGTGTCGGCGACGCGGAAGACGACCTTGTTCTGTTCGGACAGGATCGTGGCCTTCTCGGTGATCACCGGAGCCAGGATCGTGTCGTAGTGCTTGGCGGTAGGTTGAGCGGCCATTACGCGGCTTCCTTGTCGCTGAAGCGGGCTTCGATCGCCTCGACGGCGGCCTTGGTCAGCACCAGCTTGTCGGCCCGCAGGATGTCATAGACGTTCAGGCCGGCGTTCGGCAGCACGTCGATGTGCGGGATGTTGCGGGCGGCCAAGCCGAAGTTGGCGTCGACTTCCGGACCCGCGATGATCAGGGCCTTGGTCCAGCCCAGCTTGCCGAACGTCTCGCGCAGGGCGGCCGTCTTGGCTTCCTTGACCGTCAGGGCGTCGACCACGACCAGCTCGCCGGCCTTGGCCTTGGAGGACAGGGCGTGACGCAGGGCCAGGGCGCGGACCTTCTTGGGGAGGTCGTAGCCGTGGTCACGGACGACCGGGCCGAAGGCGCGCGAACCGCCGACGAACTGCGGCGCACGGCGCGAACCGTGACGAGCGCCGCCGGTGCCCTTCTGCTTGTACATCTTCTTGCCCGTACGAGAATTCTCGTTGCGGGTTTGAACCTTGTGGGTGCCGGCGCGGCGCTTGGCCAGCTGCCAGTTCACGGTGCGGGCCAGCAGGTCGGCGCGGATGTCAGCGATGCCGAAGACGGCGTCCGACAGTTCCACGTCGCCGGCGGCCTTGCCGTCGAGCTTGATGACAGAGAGTTTCATTACGCTTCACCGCCTTCGGTCGCTTCGGCCGGGGCTTCTTCAGCCGGGGTTTCAGCGGGTTGAGCAGCGGCCCCAGAGGACTTGGAAGTCGACTTGACGGCGCCCGGGAACGGGGCGTCGGCCGGACGGGCCTTCTTGATGGCGTCGCGAACCTTGACGTAGGTGCCGTCGTGGCCCGGGACGGCGCCCTTGACCAGGATCAGGCCCCGCTCGGCGTCCACGCGGACGATGGTCAGGTTCTGGGTGGTGACGATTTCCGTGCCGTAGTGGCCGGCCATCTTCTTGCCGGGGAAGGTGCGACCCGGGTCCTGACGGTTACCCGTCGAACCGTGCGAGCGGTGCGACACCGACACGCCGTGGGTGGCGCGCAGACCGCCGAAGTTCCAGCGCTTCATGGCGCCGGCGAAGCCCTTACCGATGGTCTCACCCTGGATGTCGACCTTCTGGCCGACCAGGAAGTGGTCGGCCGACAACTCGGCGCCCACATCCAGCAGAGCGTCCGCATCGACGCGGAACTCGGTGACATAGGCCTTGGGTTCGACCTCGGCCTTCGCGAAAACTTCGCGTTGAGCCTTGGCCGTGTTCTTGGCCTTCTTGACGCCAGCGCCCAGCTGGAGAGCGACGTAGCCGTCACGCTCCTGGGTACGTTGGCCGACGACTTGGCAGCCGTCGAGCTGCAGCACAGTGACCGGAACGTGCGCGCCGTCATCGGCGAACACGCGGGTCATGCCCAGCTTCTTGGCGATCACGCCCGTGCGCATCGGATCCCGCCTCTTTCTTCTTTAGATCTTGATCTCGACGTCCACGCCGGCGGACAGGTCGAGCTTCATGAGCGCGTCCACGGTCTGCGGGGTGGGGTCGACGATGTCGAGCACGCGCTTGTGCGTGCGGATTTCAAACTGCTCACGCGACTTCTTATCGACGTGCGGCGAGCGGTTCACGGTGAACTTCTCGATCAGGGTCGGCAGCGGAATCGGACCGCGAACGGTCGCGCCGGTGCGCTTGGCGGTGTTGACGATCTCGCGCGTCGAGAAATCGAGGACGCGGTGATCAAAGGCCTTGAGCCTGATGCGGATGCTTTGATCCATATCGGTGCTTACTTCCAATGCGGTCGGAGGACCGCGTCCCTGTGAACCATTTCAAAGACCGAAG
>NZ_DLMO01000125.1:0-1282 GCF_002479325.1 Brevundimonas sp. UBA7534 | reverse complement strand
GAAGTGCACAGCCGGTCCAACAAGAGTGGCGGCTTATGCCTACCGATTCCGATTTCGTCAAGCGCTCAAGGCACGGCTTCCCGGGGATTTCTCGGGCCGCCACTGGCCGCGGCGCAAATGCGCCTGTCTGGACGCAAGCGTGATGCGCAATATGGACGCCGCTTAACCGTTTCGCCCGCATAACCACAAAACCGGAACACACAACGGCCGCAATGCGTGGCGTCCGGACAACAATCCCCCCGCGATCACCCGGTCGAACGATGATTTACGGCTCAGCTTTGTCCGTATGCTGTTAGCAGCGCCCTCCCCGAGCCCCCACTCGGGAAGACTTCAAGGAAACAAGAACATGAAAACGCTCTTTCTCGCCTCGGCCGCCGCGGCCGCCCTGTTCGCCGCCCCGGCCCTGGCCCAGGATGCCATCGGTTCGGTCGGCCTGACCTATTCGAACCCGTCGATCGAGATCGCTGGCGACGACTTCGACGCCGACGTCTGGACCGTGGACGGCACGGTCGCCATTCCGGCCAACAACTGGACCGTGACCTTCAACGGCGCCATCGACTACGCCAAGGCCTACGGTGAGGACGACACCACCGGCGCCGCCGCGGCCCACCTGACCACCATGGTCGCGGGCGACGTTCGCGTCGGCGGCTTCGTGGCCGGCAACGGCATCGGCTCGGGCGACACCGTCTACACCGTCGGCGCCGAGGCCCAGAAGTATCTGGCCGGCTCGACCCTGACCGGCGTGGTCGCCTACACCTCGGCTGACGACCTGGACGCTGACATCTGGACCGTCGGCGGCGACGCGGCCTTCTACGTCATGCCGAATCTGCGCCTGAACGCGGGCGTCAGCTACAACAACGTGGACGCCCAGTTCGGCGATATCGACGCCTGGACCTACGGCGTGGGCGGCGAGTACGAGTTCACCGGCACGCCGTTCTCGGTGGCCGCTGGCTACACCCGCGCCGACATCGACTCGATCGACGTCGACACCTGGTCGCTGGGCCTGCGCTACAGCTTCGGCGGCGGCCTGCAGGCGCGCGACCGCGCCGGAGCCGGCCTGAACGTCTCGTCGATCGCGAGCGTGCTGGGCGGCCTGTAAGCCTCAGTTCAGCCAACCTGAAATGTCACGACCCCGGCGGAGCGATCCGCCGGGGTTTTCCTTTGTCTGCGGGGCGCATGAAAAAGGCCCCCGGGGTTCCACGACCGGGGGCCCTTCCCTCTCGCCACGGAGAGACTCGGGCCTAGGGTCCGGACTCATTTGGCCCAGTAGGCGACGGTTGCG
>NZ_DLMO01000128.1 GCF_002479325.1 Brevundimonas sp. UBA7534 | reverse complement strand
GGCGTCCATCAGATAGGCCGCGACGAGCCTGGCGCGCAGCGCGGGAACGGGCGCGACCTTCTCGCGCAGCAAACGGTCCAGCAGATCCGCCCCCTGCTCCACCCCGGCCAGCACGATCGGGTCCTCGGGGTGACGCTGCAGCCAGGCGTCGAAGGCCGCCGCAACATCCCTGTAGGCGAAGGCGCGGGCTTCGCGTGCATCGTCGCGCAGGGTCAGGCGGGTGTAGAGGCTGGCCTGGCGATAGCGCGGCGCGCTGACCGATCCGGCCCGGGCGAACGGCGCGGCGTAGTTGGGCAGGACCACGCGGCGCAGATAGGCGTCGGCCTCTCGATCCCCGATCGGCGCGTTCCAGTCGCGGCCGCCGTCAAAGGTGGTCGAATGGACGAAAAAAACCGCCGCCGGCCCCGCCCCGTCGGTCCGCGAATCCAGCAGCGCCCAGGCGGACGGCTGTGAATAGTCCGGCGCGGGGGGCGGCTCATAGGTCTGGAACGGCACCTGCGGGTCGAGCCCGGCCCTCAATATGTCGCCCCGCCACACCGCCACGGCCGCCGTCAGGATCAGGATCGTCGCGACGCCCGCCAGGCCGACCCCTTGCCGAAACGTCAGCCGCGTCTTCATCAGCGGTAGGGGTCCGGCTTGGACAGGAAGTCTTGGACGTAGCGGCGGACCCCTTCCTCCAGCGGCGTCGACTGGCCGCCAAAGCCGGCGGCGCGGACCCGGTCCATGCGGGCCTGGGTGAAGTACTGGTACCGGTCGCGGATGACCTCGGGCATGTCGACATACTCGATGGCCGGCGCCTTGCCCGCCGCCGCGAAGGTCGCCCGCGCCAGGTCGGCGAAGGAGCGCGCCTGTCCAGAGCCGGCGTTGAAGACGCCCGACACCTGCGGCGCCTGCAGCAGCCATTCGACGATGTCGACCACATCGTCGACGTAGACGAAGTCGCGCAACTGGCCGCCGTCCTCGTACGCCGGATTGTGCGAGCGGAACAGGCTGACGGCCTCGCCCGCCGCCACCTTGGGCCAGATCTGGGCCACGACCGACTTCATCCCGCCCTTGTGGCCTTCGTTCGGGCCATAGACGTTGAAGAACTTCAGTCCCGCCCACTGAGGCGGGGCCTGTCCTCGGTCGGCCTGCCGCACGGCGTACTGGTCGAACAGAAGTTTCGAGTAGCCATAGGCGTTTAGCGGTCGAAGTTCAGACAATGAATCCGCGTCGTCGTCGTCATTGAAGCCCGTTTCGCCGTCGCCGTAGGTCGCCGCCGAGGAGGCGTAGATCATCCGCACGCCGCGAATGGCGCACCAGACCCACAGGTCGCGCGACAGGGAGAAGTTGGTCTTCAGGATCAGGTCGGCGTCGGGCTCGGTCGTCGAGGAGATGGCGCCCATGTGCACCACGGCCTCGATGCGCGGGGCGTGCCGCTCCAACTGTTCGAACAGCTCTTCCGGCGCCCACAGATCGGCGACCGCGTGCTTGGCCAGGTTGCGCCACTTGGCCAGGTCGGCGGTCTCCAGCCGGTCGCAAACGACCACATCATAGGCGGTGTCGGCGGCCAGTCGCGCCACGATGTTGGAACCGATGAAGCCGGCGCCGCCCGTCACCACGATCATTTTCGGCGTCATTGAGCGCTCCCGGTCATCTTCTCGATGGTGCGGGTGGTCGAAAACCCGTCCTTGAAGTCCGCCAGCCGGACCACGCCGCCCCAGCTTTCGACCAGGTCGCCGCCGACGACGCCTTCGCGCGTGTAGTCCGAGCCCTTGATCAGCACGTCGGGGCGCAGCCGTTTGATCAGGGCGATGGGCGTGGGATCGTCGAAACTGGTCACGCGGTCGACGCTGGCCAGGCCGCCGATGACGACAGCGCGGCTGTCCAGATCGTTGACGGGCCGCCCCTCCCCCTTCAGCCGCCGCACCGAGGCGTCGGTGTTCAGCGCCACCACCAGCCGGTCGCACCACCCGCGCGCCTGGGCCAGATAGGCGACGTGGCCGCGGTGCAGGATGTCGAAGCAGCCGTTGGTGAAGCCGACCTTCAGCCCCTGACGGCGCCAGGCCTCGACCTCGGCGGCCAGTTCGTCCAGCGGCGTCACCTTGGCCTGGGCGGCGACGGCGTGCTGGCTCAGTTCCGCCTCGACCAGTTCGGCGGGCGTGACCACGGCGGTGCCCGCCTTTCCGACCACCACGCCGGAGGCCAGGATGGCGAACTGCACCGCCGTTTCCAGCGAGGCGCCCGCGCCCAGCGCCAGGCCCAGGGAGGCCAGGACCGTGTCGCCAGCGCCGGAGACGTCGAACACCTCACGCGCCCGACCGGGGAAGTGCCGCACGGGTGCGCCGCGCCGCATCAGGCTCATGCCCTTGCCCGCCCGTGTCACGACGACGGCCTTGGCGGTCGTCTGTTCCAGCAGGGCCGCCAGCGCCGTCTCGACCTCGGCGTCGGTTTCGACCGGCAGGCTCGTGGCGCCCGCCAGCTCCGAGGCGTTGGGCTTGATGACGTCCACCGCGCCATAGCGGGCGAAGTCGCGGCCCTTGGGATCGACGATCACCGGCGCCCCCGTCCGCCGCGCCGCGCCCAAGGCCGCCGCGATCAGCCCGTCGCTGACGACGCCCTTAGCATAATCGGATAGAAGAATGACGGAAGTCTCTGCAAAGGCGTCAGAATCGTCGATCTGAGCGCCGGCTTCCTCTTCGTCCAGTCTCAGCAGCTGCTGGCCGCCGGCGACGAAACGGGTCTTGACGATGGTGGTCGCGTCTGACGGTCGCGACACGAAGTCGACCACGCGATCCTCGGCCGCGATCAGGTCGCGCAACTCCTGCCCTGCCGCATCCTCGCCGGCGACCGCGCCCAGGCGCGCCAGCCCGCCCAGAGCGGCGACGTTGCGCGCCACATTGCCCACCCCGCCAGGCATGGCGGTGGTGCGGCGGGTGCGCAGCACGGGGATCGGCGCCTCGGGCGAGATGCGGCTGACTTCGCCGTAGACGTAGCGATCCAGCATCAGGTCGCCGACGCAGGCCGCCTTCAGGTCGCGCACGCGCTCCAGCAGGGTCTGCAGGGCGCCCAGATCAAGCGTATCGGACATGCCGCCCGGCCTAGAGGATTCAGGCCGCCAGCGCCACCGGCCCCTTGGCGCCGGTCTGGATGGCCAGGTCGTCGAAGGCGATCAGCTGCGCCGCCAGCGCCTCGAACTGGTCCAGCGGCACCATATTGGGGCCGTCCGACGGGGCGTGGTCCGGGTCCGGGTGCGTCTCCATGAACACCGCATCGACGCCGACCGAGACGGCGGCGCGGGCCAGCACCGGCACAAACTCGCGCTGGCCGCCCGAGGACGTGCCCTGCCCGCCCGGCTGCTGCACGCTGTGGGTCGCGTCGAACACGACCGGGCAGCCGATCTCGCGCAGCACCGGCAGGGCGCGCATGTCGCTGACGAGGGTGTTGTAGCCGAAGCTGGCGCCCCGCTCGCAGGCCATGACGTTGGGATTGCCCGCGCCGACCACCTTGGCGATCACGTTCTTCATGTCCCACGGGGCCAGGAACTGGCCCTTCTTGATGTTGATCGCCTTGCCGGTCGCGGCGGCGGCCAGCAGCAGGTCGGTCTGGCGGCTGAGGAAGGCGGGAATCTGCAGCACGTCCACCACCTCGCCCACCGGACCGCACTGGGCCTCGGAGTGGACGTCGGTCAGGGTCGGCAGGCCGGTGACCTCCCGGACCTCGGCGAAGATCGGCAAGGCGTCCTTCAGGCCGATGCCCCGCGCGGCGCTGGCCGAGGTGCGGTTCGCCTTGTCGAAGCTGGTCTTGTAGATGATGCCGACGTTCAGCCGCTCGCCGATCTCCTTCAGCGCATGGGCCGTCTCCAGCGCGTGCTGGCGGCTTTCCATCTGGCACGGGCCGGCGATGAAGGTGATCCGGGCGCCGCCGCCGATGACGACAGGCGTCCGAAGACCTTCGGACAACGTAATGACGGCGTTGGGTCGGCTCACGGCGGCTCTCTTGCTTTCTGGTTTCGCGGGCGCGGTCCATGCCGCGTCTATGAGGCCAACAGGTGGCGCTCGTTCGGACTGAGCGCAAGTTATCACGGAGTTCGCCCGCGTGGCCACAAAGCCCGTCATCCTCTGGTTTCGTCGCGATCTGCGGCTGCACGACAACCCAGCCCTGAACCGCGCGGCCGAGACGGGGCGTCCCATCGTGCCAGTCTATATCCTCGACGAAGGCCACGGCCGGCCGCCTGGCGCGGCCGCGCGCTGGTGGCTGGACAAGTCCTTGCGCGCGCTGGACGCCTCCTTACGCGAACGCGGAAGCCGCCTGGCGCTGCGGCGCGGCGATTCCCTGGCCGAACTGCAACGCCTGGCGCACCAGACCGGCGCCGACATCGTCCTCATGAACCGTCTGTTCGAGCCCGACGCCTTCGAGACGGACGCCGACATCGCCCATGCGCTGAAGTCGGACGGCGTGGAGTGCCGAGGCTTCAATGGCGCGCTCCTGGCCCGCCCCGGCGGGGTGATGAACGGCTCGGGACAGCCGTACAAGGTCTTCACGCCCTTCCTGAAGGCGCTGCTGGCGCAGATCGAGGCGCCCGGCCACACCCTGGGTCCCCGCCGCATCGACACGCCGGCTGTGGATGGTGACGCCCTGGACGACTGGACGCTCCATCCGTCGAAACCGGATTGGTCCGAAGGATTCGATTGGACGCCCGGTGAGGCGGGCGCCTCGGATGCGCTGTCAGATTTCATTTCCACGGGTCTGAAATCATACGCCAAAGGCCGCGACTATCCTGGCCGGCCCGAGACAAGCCGTCTGTCTCCCCATCTTCATTGGGGCGAGATCAGCCCTTGGCGGGCCATGACCCAGGCGCGGTCGGCCGCCGCCGACCGGCGCGTCCCCGCCGCGGAGGCCGAGAAGTTCGCGGCCGAACTGGGTTGGCGCGAGTTCTCGGCTCATCTGCTGCACCACTTCCCCTATATGACCGACCGCGCCTTCCGGCCCGAATACGACGCCATGCCGTGGCGTCATGCGCCGGCTGCCCTGAAGGCGTGGAAGCGCGGCCGCACCGGCTATCCGCTGGTCGATGCGGGGATGCGTCAGTTGTGGACGACCGGCTGGATGCACAATCGGGTGCGGATGGTGGCCGCCTCCTTCCTGGTCAAGCATCTGCTGATCGACTGGCGCGAAGGCGAGGCCTGGTTCTGGGACACGCTGGTCGACGCCGACGCGGGCAACAACGTCCAGAACTGGCAGTGGATCGCGGGGTCGGGCGCCGATGCGTCGCCCTGGTTCCGAATCTTCAATCCGGTCGCGCAGAGCGAGAAGTTCGACGCCGACGGCGCCTATATCCGCCGCTGGGTCCCGGAACTGGCGCGGCTTGGCGACAGATGGCTGCATGCGCCCTGGACCGCGCCTGAGGACGTCCTGCGCGACGCCGGCGTGCGCCTGGGCCGCGACTATCCCCGGCCGATCGTCGACCATGACGAAGCCCGCGCCCGCGCCCTGGATGCGCTGAAGGCCGTCAGCGGTCGCGGCGACCAGGCCAGCAACCGTGATTGACCTCCGCCCCCGCGCGATGAAAGAGTGTTCGTCGATGAGCGTCGCCGCCGCAGAGATCGAAGCCGTCGCCCGGCGCACGCCGCGCCTGTTCGCCATGCTTCTGCGCCTGCTGGCCGCCAACTGGACCTTCGGACGGCTGACGGTGCGGCTTCCGAATGGCGAGACGCATATGCTCCAGGGGGACCAGCCCGGCCCGCACGGCGTGCTGGAGGTCAGGGACTACGGCTTCGCCCGCCGCGTCTTGGCCGCCGGCGACATCGGCTTCGCCGAGGGCTATATGGCTGGTGAATGGGACACGCCCCAACTGGCGGCGCTGCTTGAAACCCTGGTCGATAATTACGACCACATCCGGCGTCTGTTCGACGGCAATGTCGTGATGAAGGCGGTCAACTGGCTGGCCCACCGTCGGCATCGCAACAGCCGGGCCGGCTCCAAGAAGAACATCCACGCCCACTACGATCTGGGCAACGCCTTCTACGCCGCCTGGCTGGACGCCAGCATGACCTATTCCTCGGCGCGCTTCGCCCGGCCGGATCAGGCGCTGGAGGCGGCTCAGCGCGACAAATATTCGGCCCTGGCGCGCCTGATGGATCTCAGGCCCGGCATGACCGTGCTGGAGATCGGCTGCGGTTGGGGCGGCTTCGCCGAGTTCGCGGCGCGCGAGATCGGCGCGGACGTGACCGGGATCACCATCTCGCGCGAACAGCATGACTTCGCCCGTCAGCGGCTGTTCAACGCAGGCTTGGCGGACCGCGCTCGCGTCGAGATGATCGACTATCGCGACGTTCAGGGCCGCTTCGACCGCGTCGCCTCGATCGAGATGTTCGAGGCGGTGGGCAAGGAATATTGGCCCGCCTATTTCGAGACGATTCATGAGGTGCTGGCGCCGGGCGGCCGGGCGGGGTTGCAGATCATCACCATTCAGGACACGCTGTTCGACGAGTACAACGCGCGCACTGACTTCATCCAGAAATACGTCTTTCCGGGCGGTATGCTGCCGTCTGAGGAGCGTCTGCGGCCGGTCGTGGCGGAGGCGGGCCTGACCTGGGACGCCATCGAACGTTTTGGTCTGGACTATGCCGAGACGCTGAAGCGCTGGGACGAGCGGTTCCAGGCGGCCTGGGGCGACATCCGTCGCATGGATCGCTTCGACGAACGATTCCGGCGTCTGTGGCGCTTCTATCTGGCCTATTGCGAGGCGGGATTCCGTTCGCGCCGCACGGACGTCGTGCAACTGGCGCTGAGTCGGGCCTAAGGCGCGCATGGGCCCGCTGATCTCTCCCGACGAACTGGCGGCGCTGCTGGGACGGCCGGACCTTCGCATCGTCGACGGCAGCTGGCATCTGGACGGGCGCGACGCACGCGCCGACTTCGCGCGCGCCCATCTGCCGGGCGCCGTCTTCTTCGACCTGGAAGCGGTGTCGGACCCGGCCAGCCCCCTGCCCCACATGCTGCCCGCGCCGGCCGACTTCGCCGCAGCCGTGGGCGCCCTGGGCGTGTCCGAGACGGATGTCATCGTCGTTTACGACACCGCAGGGCTGTTCTCGGCCGCGCGCGTCTGGTGGATGTTCAGGGTCATGGGCGCCGTGTCCGTGCGGGTGCTGGACGGCGGGCTGCCCGCCTGGCGCAGACAGGGACGTCCCATCGAAAGCGGCCCGGCCGCACCGAACCCGGCCCGCTTTCGCCCCGCGCAGAGGCTGGACGGCGTGGCGGACCTGGAAACGGTGCGTCGCCGGCTGGCCCGAGGCGACCAGGTGATCGACGCGCGGGGCGCACCGCGCTTTCGCGGGGAAGCGGCCGAACCGCGCCCTGGCGTCCGGCCCGGCCATATGCCCGACGCGATCAACCTGCCGTACAACCGCCTGCTGCAGGACGACGGCGCGATGAAGCGCGGCGCGGACCTGGCCCGGGCCTTCGCCGAAGCCGGGATCGACATCGATCGGCCGATCACGACCAGCTGCGGCTCGGGCGTCACCGCCGCCATCCTGAACCTGGGTCTGGCCGAACTGGGACGTGACGCGGCGCTTTACGACGGCTCCTGGGCGGAATGGGGCGGGCGCGCGGACACGCCCGTCCAGACCGGCTGAGGCGAGGCCGCCGACGCCTAGTTCGCGGGCGCGAACGGCGCCGGATCGGGCCGGTCCTCCAGCGCGTCGTCGCTTTCCCCGCGCGAGACGATGGTGGCCAGCGCCAGGTCCCCGGTGACGTTGAGCGTGGTGCGGCACATATCCAGGAAGCGGTCGACGCCCAGGATCAGGCCGATGCCCTCGGCCGGCACGCCGACCATCACCAGGATCATGGCCACGACGGGCAGAGAACCGGCCGGAACCCCTGCCGTGCCGACGCCGCCCAGAATGCAAACCAGCATGACGATCAACTGTTGCGTCAGCGTCAGGTCGATGCCGAAGAATTGCGCCAGGAAAAGCACCGTGACGCCTTCGAACAGGGCCGTGCCGTTCTGGTTGGCCGTCGCGCCCACCGTCAGGACGAAGCGGGCGATCTTGCGCGGCAGGTGCAACTGTTCTTCAGCCGCCCGCAGCGAGAAGGTCAGGGATGCGTTGGAGGATGCCGTCGAGAAAGCCACGATCATTGGCTCGCGCACGCCGCGGAAGAAGGCGATCGGCGACATTCCGCCCAGCAGCCACACCACCAGCGGATAGACCACGAACATGTGGATCGCCATGGCGCCGACGGCGACGCCGACATAGGCGGCCAGACGGATCAGGAGTTCGACGCCGAACAGGGCCGCCAGATTGAACATCAGGCAGGCGATGGCAAGGGGGGCCAGCTTGATGAACAGATTGATCAGCTTCATCGTGACTTCGAACAGGCCTTGGATCACCTCCTGCAAGCGATCCGTCGCCGGGCTGCGGGCCATGACCAGGCCGATGCCGAAGAAAAGGGCGAACACCATCACGGGCAGGATTGCGTTCTCCGCCGCTGCGGTGAAGACGTTGGACGGAACCAGGTCCAGGAAGAAGTCGCCCAGAGAAATGCTCGTCGGGGCGTTATCGACGATGTTCGCGGCGCCAGCGCGGCCCTGCTCCAGCAGCGACTGCGCCAGGGCCGGATCGACCCCGCGTCCGGGCTGCAGCAGATTGACCATGCCCAGGCCGATCACCACGGCGATGCCCGAGATCAGGATGGTCAGCAGCAGGGTCTTCAGCCCCGCGCGCCCCAACGACGCCAGGTCGCCCATCTCCGCCACACCGATCACCAGCGCCGAGAACAGCAGCGGGATCACCATCATGAACAGCAGACGCAGGAAGATCTGACCGATGGGACCGGTGATGTTGGCGGTTAGCCACTGGACCCAGGCGACGTCGCCTCCCAGCGTCAGGTTTACGCACAGGCCCGCGCCCAGGCCCACGACAAAGCCGATCAGCATCAGCCAGTGAAGCGGAAGCCCGCCGCGTTTCGTCTGCGTCATCTGTCCCCCAGGACCGTGTTCGAAGAGGCGGGCCTTATCGGATCGGCAAGCCGTAGATCAACCCACTGGGCCGCGCGTTCCATTGTGCGTTCAATCCGCGCGCCAGGTCGAGGGGCGATTGCGATCCCAGGTTCCGGTCGAAGATCTCACCATAGTTTCCGGTGGCGCCGATCGCGTTCAGGGCCCAGGTCTTGGACAGACCCATCATCGCGCCGTAGTCGTCCTCGACGCCGAGCAGCCGACGCACGCGCGGGTCGCGGCTGTCTTTCGCCAATGTCTCGGCGTTCTCGCGGGTTACGCCCAATTCCTCGGCCAGGATCACGGCGTTCAGCGTCCATCGCACGACGGCAGTCCAACGATCGTCTCCGGGCTTGACCACCGGGCCCAACGGCTCCTTGGACACGACGTCGGACAGGATCACGTGCTCTTGCGGATTCGACAGCACGGTCCGCGCCGCCGCCAGGGCCGAGATGTCCGCGCTGAAGGCGTCGCAGTCCTCGCGACCGTAGGCGTCGCGCGCCGCTTCCTCGGTCTCCAGCACGACCGGCCGGTAGGCCACTCCTCGCGAGCGGAAGAAGTCGTCGGCGTTCGCCTGAGCGTTCGATCCGTTCTGGACGCACACTCGCGCCCCATTCAGCTCGGTCGCGCTGGCCAGGTTCAGCGACCGCCGCACCAGGAAGCCCTGACCGTCGTAATAGTTGATCCCCGCGAAGACGAAGCCCTCGCCTGCATCGCGGCTCATGGTCCAGGACGAGTTGCGCCACAGCACGTCTACGCGGCCGTTGGACAGGGCGGCGAATCGCTCCTTCGCTGTCAGGGGCACGAAACGCACCGCGTCCGGGTCGCCGAAGATCGCCGCCGCCATGGCCCGGCAAAAATCCACGTCGAATCCCCGCCACTGACCGCGATTGTCGGTGTAGGCGAAGCCCACCAGCCCCTGGTGCACCCCGCAATTCAGCCGCCCGCGACGCTTCACGGCCGCCAGGGTCGGGCTGTCCGGCAGGTCGGAGGTTGAAGCGGCGGCGGGCGCGGGCGTCGTTGTCTCGGCCGGGATCTCGGCGGGCTTTCGGTCGCAGGCGGACAGGCCCGTCAGCAACGCCGCCATCGCTCCGATCGCCCAGACCCTCATCGCGTCTTGTTCTCCGCCGCTTGCGCCCGCCCCTGTTTAGAGGCCTTTAGGGCGCGATCCGCAACCCGTTGGAGGGACCATGACGTCGCCATCGGACCGCACGCGCCTGATCGCCTCCGCCACCCGCCGAGGCGCGGGGCGTCGTCCGGTCAATCCGCCGCTTGAGCGCGCCTCGACCATGCTCAGCGATCGCGCCGAAGCCATGCGCGATGACGCCGGCGGGCCGGTCTATGGGTTAGACGGCATGACGGTCGCCCGCGAACTGCGCGCCGCCTTGGCGGGGCTGGAAGGCGCCGAACAGGCCTTCATCGTTCCTTCGGGCCTAGCCGCCGTGACCCTGCCCCTGCTGGCCCTGACGCGTCCGGGCGACGAGGTGGTGACCACCGACGCGGTTTATGGGCCCAGCCGGCGTTTTCTCAGCCGCTATCAGGCGGCGCGCGGCGTCACGACCCGGTTCCTGCCTGCGGAAGCGGATGCGGAAACGATACTGGCCGCCGTGGGCGAGCGCACGCGGGTCGTCCTTCTGGAATCGCCCGCCTCCCTGACCTTCGAAATGGTCGATGTGGCCGCCGTGGCCGCCGGTTGCCGGGCGCGCGGCGTTCTGACGGTGCTGGACAACACCTGGGGCGCGGGGCTGGCGTTCAAGCCCCTGGCGCACGGCGTGGACGTCAGCGTCCAGGCCCTGACCAAATACGTCGGGGGTCACTCGGACCTGTTGATGGGCGGGATCGCCGTCAACAATCCGCGCTGTCGGTCCGCCATCGCCGATGCGATCGAGGACATGGGCTGGCACGTCTCTCCCGACGACGCCTGGTTGGCGCTGCGCGGCCTGCGTACCCTGCCGCTTCGCTACGCCGAGCAGGGGCGTTCCGGCCTGAAGGTGGCCAAGTGGCTGCAAGGGCGGCGCGAGGTCTCGCGCGTGCTCTATCCGCCCCTGCCCGGCTCGGTCGGACACGCGCTGTGGGCGCGCGACTTCACCGGCGCCGCCTCGCTGATGGGCGTGGTGATGAAGGGCGGCGACGCGGCCGCCGGCCGTCGGATGCTGGACGCTCTGAGCCTGTTCGGCCTCGGCTATTCCTGGGGCGGCTTCGAGAGCCTGGCCACGCACGAGACGCACCAGATGGCCTATCGCGACCACCCGCCGGTGCTGGAGGGGGAACTGATCCGTCTGCACATCGGGCTGGAAGATCCGGAAGACCTGATCGCCGACCTGGAGCGGGGTCTGGCCGCCTTCGCCGGCTGATCAGGCCGGCATGGCGCGATCCAGGATCGCGGCGGCGTCGATCCGCGCGTCGAACGCGCCATAGGCCGCGCCGCGCGGTCGCAGCCTCAGGCGGCAGAAGGTCTCCGCGACCGGGCTGTTCCAGTCCAGCAGCACCGCCGCCTGACTGGCCAGGGCCAGCCGTTCGACCACCCACCGCGCCTCGGCCTCGTGCGTCGCCTGGAAGGTCAGCCCGTCCAGCCAGGCGTCATAGTCGGCGTCGCGGCTGCGCCGGGCCTCCAAGAAATCGCGCAGGGCGTCGACCGCCTCCGGCTCTCGTCCCATCGCTCGCAAGACGTCAAGCGCGATGACATTGCCCGAGCCTTCCCAAATGGCGTTCAGCGGCGATTGTCGGAACAGGCGCGGCATCGGACCCGTCTCGACATAGCCAGCCCCGCCCAGGCTCTCCATCGCCTCGTAAACGAAGCCCGGCGCCCGCTTGCAGACCCAATATTTGGCGATGGGCGTCAGCAGCCGCGCGAGCGGGGCGTCCTGGTCGAACGCCTGGGCCAGGCGCAGGCCCAGCGCGGTCGCCGCTTCGCTCTCCACCGCCAGATCGGCCAGGACGGCGGCCATCATGGGCTGGTCGATCAGCCGCTTCTGGAAGGCCGAGCGGTGCGCCACATGCCACAATCCTTGCGCCAAAGCCCCGCGCATCTGCTGGGCCGAGCCCAGCACGCAATCCAGTCGCGTGTGCTGGACCATGCGGATGATGGTGGCGACCCCGCGCCCTTCCGGCCCCAGACGCTGCGCCAGCGCGCCGTGGTATTCCACCTCTGACGACGCGTTGGACCGGTCGCCCATCTTGTCCTTCAGCCGCATGACGCGGAATCCGGCGTTGCGCTCTCCGTCCGGCGTCCAGCGCGGCAGCAGGAAGCACGTCAGGCCGCCCGGCGCATAGGCCAGGGTCAGGAAGGCGTCGCACATCGGCGCAGAGCAGAACCACTTGTGCCCGGTCAGCGCGTACCAGCCGTCCTCGCCCGTCGGTTCGGCGCGGGTGGTGTTGGCGCGCACGTCCGATCCGCCCTGCTTTTCCGTCATGGCCATGCCGATCGTGACCCCGGCCTTGTCCGCGGCCGGCCTCACCGACGGGTCATAGCGCCCGGCCAGGATACGCGGCGTCCATTCGGCCGCGACATCGGGCTCGGCCTGCAGGGCCGGGATGGCCGCATAGGTCATGGTCATCGGACAGGTCGTGCCCGAATCGGCCTGGGCCGTCAGGAAAAGGGTCGCCGCGTGCGCCACATGGCCTGCGGGCGTCCCGTCCCAGGCGACCGAGGCGAAGCCGTTGTCCAGTCCCAGGGCCATCAACTGATGATAGGCGGGGTGGAAGCGGACCTCGTCGATCCGCTGGCCATAGCGGTCGAACGTGTCCAATACAGGCGCCTGTCGGTTGGCCTCCACGCCCCAGTCGATCACCTCGGCGGACCCGCACTGCGCGCCCAGCGTCGTCAGCCGATGCCGATGCATCCCGCCGCCCGCCTTCTCGACCGCTTCGCTCAGCGCCCGATCTCCGGTGAACAGGTTCACATCCTCCAGCGGCGGCGGCTGGTTGGCGACCTCGTGCGTATCCAGATGCGCGATCGGGCGGTAGGCGGACATGGCGGCTCCACGACAGGAACCGTCAGACTAGGCGCAAACCGTCCCCCGAAAAACCATGCGGGACGATCCACCCACGTCTTGGCGAACTGGCGCGCCCTGCAGGACTCGAACCTGCAACCGTCCGCTTAGAAGGCGGATGCTCTATCCGGTTGAGCTAAGGGCGCTGGTCGCCGTCCGCCGTCAGTGCGTCCAGGGCTGCTTGCGGCTGGTGGCGAAGTTGTCGGCGTAGGCCTTGATGATGACCGGCGGATCCTGCGGCTCGTGCAGGCGGAAGGGAATGCCATGCCGCTCGGCGTAGGCGACGGCCTCTTCCTGCGTGTCAAAGGTCAGGCGGACCTGTCCGTTCATGTCGGTGGAGCTGGTCCAGCCCATCAGGGGATCGATCGTCCGCGCCGAGGCCGGCTCGAACTCCAGGCGCCAGTCGCGGCTCTTGGCCTTGCCGGACTGCATGGCGGTCTTGGCGGGGCGATAGATGCGGGCGAGCATGGCGGTGTCCTCATGGTCGATGCGGCGGCCTCGACCGCCGCCATACCGCGCGCCAGACGGGGAATCCAGCGGCGTCCATTGGTCGGGGCGAGAGGATTCGAACCTCCGACCCTCTGGTCCCAAACCAGATGCGCTACCAGGCTGCGCTACACCCCGGACCGAATGGAGCGCCGTCTTGCCACTTCGCGCGCCGGTTCGCAATCAGGGTTTGAAATAGGGGTGACGCACCTGGTCGCCGGGCTTGGCCCCGATCTCGTCGGCGCGTCCCGCGCGAAGCTCGAGCACGCCGTTCGACGCGCCGTTGGAGGGAATGGGCGCTTCCGACTCCGGCGTGGTGTGCGGCGCGATGGAGACGATGCGGCCGGCGGGATCGATGTAGAGAATGTCGAGCGAACTGGGCGTGTTGCGCATCCAGAAGCTCTGTTCGCGCGCCGCCTCTCCGGGCCAGGTGAACAGCATTCCGCGGTCGGGCTCCAGCGGCGGGCGGAACATCAGGCCCCGCTGACGCTCTGGCTCCTCGTCGGCGATCTCGACCCAGAACTGGTGGTCGCCGGTGGCTGTGACGATGCTGAGCCGCTGCATCGGTTCGCCGTTCGGCCCCTGCGGCGCGGCCGATCCCGCGCAGGCGGAGAGGCCCAAGCCGAGCGCCAGCGCCAGCAGCCCCGCCGTCGTCGTGCGTCGTGTCCAGCCCGGCATCCGCCCTCCTCGGGGCGAGCCGATCACTCGCCCGGTCTGATTTCCGCGACCACCAGCCCCTTCGGGCCGCTGGCGAATCGCACATGAACCGGCGAGCCGGGAATCAGGTCGTCGAACCCGCAACGCCGCAGCGTCTCGATATGGACGAAGATATCGGCCGTGTCGCCCTCGCGCACCACGAAACCATAGCCCTTGGTGCGGTTGAACCATTTGACGATCGCGGGCTCCAGGTCCTCGACGGCGCCGTCGAAGGCCGGAGCGGCGGGAGCGGGCTTGCGCGGGGGCGCGACGGCGACGCCTCGTCCCAGGTCGTGGATCTCGACAGCCTGCCAACCCTTGGGCCGCTTGACGCAGTCGCAGGTGATGGGCGCGCCTTCCTCGGCCATGTCCCGACCGCTGTCGCGCAGGCTGCTGACGTGCAGCAGGACGTCGCGCAATTCGGTCAGGGTCGGGTCGTCCGGCACGATGAAGCCGTAACCCTTCGTCGGATCAAACCACTTCACACGACCGACGATCCGAACGGTCTGCGCCGTTTCCATGGCATCGAAATCAGACAACTTCCCTACCCCCGTTCGCGCATCCCTCAATGCGAACAGGTTAAGCTTAACACCGTTCCATGAACGCCGGGGAGCGGAAATTCAGGTCAATCGTGCGGAAGGCTCAATCTCGGGGCGAAATTCGGGTGCCCTGTCGCCGCCAAGCAACCATTGACGGCGATATTTCGCCCCACACGATGAAGATTTGACGGGTTCGGAAGGTTTCGGCGGCTACGCCGTGCCGAGAACTCATCCCGCGTGGCAGTCCCTAGGGGAATCGAACCCCTCTTTTCAGGTTGAAAACCTGACGTCCTAACCGATAGACGAAGGGACCGCTGCGCGGGAGAGCCGGCGATATAGCCGCGCCCTTGGCGGGGTGCAAGCCTCGATTTCCGGATTCTTCCGGCGCGCGCGGAGGCCGCCGTCAGGCCTGGACCATTCGGGGATCCGCCACGTCCTCGATCTCGAATTGCACGCCGCGCCGGCCGTTCCAGTCGTCGGCCCTCAGCCGTCCCACGACGTTCAGACCCCCCTGCCCCGACAGCAGCGCCTGCCCGGCGGGCAGGTCGGCGCAACGCCAGGCGACCGCACGGATCGAGGCGCCGTCGGCGCCGACCAGGCGACAGCGGACATGGCCGCCCTTCATCTGGACCGGTTCGCGCGCCTGCACGCCGCTCAGGGCGAAGACGGGCTCGGGATTGGCCGGGCCGAACGGCGCCAACTGCTCGAACGCCTCGAACACAGCGCGGGTCGCGCCCGCCGGATCGACCAGGGCGTCGACCTCCAGCCAGTCCTCGGCCGCGGCGACCAGGCGTTCGCCCGCCAGCCGCTGGTTCAGGAAGTCCGTCAGTTCGGCGATGCGCCCGCCCTCCACCGTCAGGCCGGCCGCCATGGCGTGGCCGCCGCCCGCCAGCAGCACGCCGGCCTCCCAGGCCGCCTGGACCGCGCGACCCAGGTTCATGCCGGGCTGGGATCGGCCCGATCCCTTGCCCACGTCGTTCACGGGATCCAGCCCGATCACGACGACCGGCTTTCTCCAGCGTTCGCGCAGCCGTCCGGCGACGATGCCCACCACGCCCGGATGCCAGTCCTCGCCGGCCACGACGACGACCGCCGAATCGTCGGCGTGGGCGCCGGTGGCCTCGACGCGGCGGATGGCGGCCTCGATCACGGTCCGTTCGACCTCTCGGCGCGACAGGTTCAGCGCATCCAGTTCGTCCGCCAGCGCTGCGGCCTCGGCTGGATCGTCCGTCGACAGCAGCCGCGCGCCCAGGTCCGAGCGGCCGATCCGGCCGCCGGCGTTGATGCGCGGCCCCAGGATGAAGCCGCAGTGATTCGTCTTGGCCGGCCCCGGCTCGGCTCCGGCGGCGGCCAGCAGCGCCTTCAGGCCAGGATTTCGCCAGGCGCTCATCACCCCCAGGCCCAGTCCGGTCAGCGCCCGGTTGAACCCCGTCAGGCCGGTGACGTCGCACACGGCGCCCAGGGCGGCCAGGTCCAGCCACTGGCGAATGTCCGGCTCGGCGCTATCGGCGAACAGGCCGCGTCGCCTCGCCTCTCGGTTCAACGCGGCCAGCAGCACCAGCACCACGCCGGCGGCCGCCAGATTGCCCTGGCCCGAGGCGCAGCCGGGCCGGTTCGGATTGACCACCGCCAAGGCGCGCGGCGGCTCGCTGCGCATCAGGTGGTGGTCGATCACGACGACGTTCAGACCGATAGAGGCGGCATGGGCCAGAGCCTCGTTCGCCGCCGCCCCGCAATCGACCGTCACGACCAGATCGGCGCCGGCCGCCTTCAGCGTGTCGAACGCCCGTGCGCTGGGACCGTAGCCCTCTGTCATCCGGTCGGGCACATAGATCGGCAGCTCCGCGCCCATCGCCCGGAACCACCGAACCAGCAGGGCTGCGCTGGCCGCCCCGTCCACGTCGTAGTCCGCGAAGACGTGAACGGCGCTGCCCGCCTGGACCGCATCGACGATGGCCGTCGCGCCGGCGTCCATGTCCATGAAGCTGGACGGATCGGGAAACAGCGCGCGAAGCGTGGGGCGCAGGAAGTCCCCCGCCTGTTCGGCGCCGACCCCGCGAGAGGCCAAGGCCCGCGCAAGGGGCTCGTCCAGGCCGTGGGCCTGCATGTGCGCCCGCGTCGTCGCCGCGTCGGCTGGTCGCAGACGCCACGCCCGACCGGACAGAGAACGGGATACGCCCAGGAAGGCGTTCACGCCCTTGATGCCGCCATCGTCCGCCATCAGCGCACTATTCGGGGATTCTGCGTCCCCGGCGACCGTTTCATCGCGTCGGGCGGCGGTCGATCGGCGGCGGAGCCTTGGCGCGCTCGCGCAGATCCCGGGCCAGGGCCTCGATCTCGGCGGCGGTGCGCGCCGAGTCGGGCGAGACCGGCACGTCGCCGACCTGGGCGCGCGTTTCGGCCGCCAGCGTTTCGGCGTCGCCCAGCGTCCAGTCGATCCGGGCGGTCTCCTCGGCCAGGGCGCCGCCTTGAGAGCTCAGGCCCTGGACGTTGGCCGCCACCTGCGTCGGCTCGGGCAAACCCGTCGGCGCGGGCGGAAAGTCCTCCCACCGGGGATAGCGGCGGTTGGCGTCGACCAGGGCCTGGATCCGCGGCGCCAGCGGAGAAGCCTGCTCGGTCCGGTCCGCGAACCGGTCCGCGCAGCCGCCCAGAACGCCAGCGACGGCGAACGCCAGCAGGCCGGCGGAGAAAGGTCTCGTCTTTTTGGCGTGGGGCGCGTTCATTTCGGTGTCGGTCTTATGCCATCATCGACCGGCGCGGAAGGGCGCGACCGCCCGTTCGCCATTCCCGTCGTCGAGGATCATCATGGCCAAGTCCCCCGCGCCGCCCGCCGACCCCGCCCAGCGCCCGGCGCGAAAGCCCGGCCGACCGACCTCGGCCAAGCCGCCCCGACCCGTGCGGACGAAGAAGACGCCGCCTCCCGCGTCCGCATCGACCGCCACCCCTCCCCCGCCCGATCAGGCGCCGGTGGACCCGCCGTCGCCCGGCGCCGGCGCCCTGGATCAGGCGCAGCTGATCGAGACCCTGTCGATGAACCTGGCCAAGGCGGCGATGACGGCGCAGGGCGCGCTTGCCGAGGCGGCCCTGTCTCAGGCGGCCAGAACCCAGGAGAACGGGACGGCCGCCCTGTCGCCCGACCCGTTCAATGTCGCCCCGGCCCTGACCTCGGTGATGACCAGCCTGGCGTCGCGCCCGGAAAAGCTGCTCCAGGCCCAGGCCGACCTGTTCCGCCGCTACATGGACCTATGGGCCTCCAGCGCGCGTCAGGCGGCCGGCGAGGCGCCCGATCCCGCGCCCGTCGACAAGCGGTTCAAGGACCCGGCCTGGGCCGAGAACCCGATGTTCGACCTGATGCGGCGGTCCTATCTGCTGACATCCGACTGGATGAACGGCCTCATCGCGGGGGTGGAGGATGTCGATCCCGCCGTCAAACGGCGCGCGCAGTTCTTCACCCGTCTGCTGACCGACGCCTTTTCGCCGTCCAACTTCCTGGCGTCCAACCCCGTGGCGCTGAAGGTCTTGGCCGAGACCAGCGGTGAGTCCCTGGTCAAGGGCATGCAGAACTTCGCCGCCGACCTGGAGCGCGGCGGTGGATCCCTGAGGATCAGCCAGGCCGACTACGGCAAGTTCGTCGTCGGCGAGAACGTCGCCACCGCCCCCGGCCAGGTTGTCTGGCGCGACGAACTGTTCGAGCTGATCCAGTACGCCCCGGCCGGCGAGACCCAGCACCAAGTCCCGCTGCTGATCTTCCCGCCCTGGATCAATAAATTCTACATCATGGACCTGCAGCCGGCGAACTCGCTGATCCGGTGGCTTTCCGCGCAGGGTTTCACCGTCTTCGTCTGCTCCTGGGTCAATCCGGACCAGGACAAGGCCGATTACGGCTTCGACGACTATCTGGAGAAGGGCGTCTATCGCGCGGTCGAAAAGACGCTGGAACAGGCCGGGACAGACCGCCTCAACGCTGTCGGCTACTGCATCGGCGGCACCCTGCTTGGCGCGGCCCTGTCGCATATGGCCGCGCGAGGGGACACGCGCGTCGCCGCCGCGACATTCTTCGCCGCCCAGCACGACTTCGCCGAGGCCGGGGATCTGCTGCTGTTCACCGACGAACACTGGCTGGCGGAGATCGAACGCCAGATGGACGCCGCCGGCGGCGTCCTGCCCGGCGCCGCGATGGCCGACACCTTCAACGCCCTGCGCGCCAACGATCTGATCTGGTCCTTCTTCGTCAGCAACTATCTGATGGGCAAGGAGCCGCCGGCTTTCGACCTGCTGTTCTGGAACGCCGATCAGACGCGGATGCCCAAGGCGCTGCACATGGCCTATCTGCGCCGGATGTATGGAGAGAACGCGCTGGCGAACGGCCGTTTCGAGATCGGCGGCGTGACCGCCGATCTGTCGCGCGTGACCATTCCTCTTTATTTCCAGGCCAGTCGCGAGGATCACATCGCGCCGATGAATTCTGTCTACCGCTCGGCGCGGCTGTTCGGCGGCGATGTCGTCTTCACCCTGGCGGGGTCGGGCCACATCGCCGGCGTCATCAATCCGCCGTCGGCCCGCAAGTACAAGCATTGGACAAACGATGCCCTGCCCGCGACGCTCGCCGAGTGGCAGGCCGGGGCGGTGGAGCATCCCGGCAGCTGGTGGGAACACTGGGCCGCATGGCTGCGGCCCCTGTCCGGCCCCGACATCCCCGCGCGCGACCCGACCAAGGGCCCGCTGAAGCCGATCGAGCCGGCGCCCGGCGCCTATGTGAAAGTGAAGTCTTGAACCGTCTGGAACCCAATATCCTGCTGGCCGTGTCGACCGGCGTGGCGCTGGTGCTGCTGGTGCTGACCGCCAGCGCCTTCGGCGAGCCCGGAAACACCATCAAATACGTCGTCTCGGCGGTGGTCTGTTCGGCCATCGTGGCGGGGCTGAACTCCTGGATGGCGCGGCGCATGGGCCAGACCGAGCTTCATCCGATGATCCGCGCCGAGGCGCCGACCAGCGCGGTGCTGGCGGGCCTGTTCCCCCTGGCGGTGATCTTCGCGGCCGCCGCGCCGGTCTTCTTCCCCGGCCAGGACTACGGCCTGCTGGTCATCATCGCCGCCGTCTGGTTCGGCGTATCGGTCGATTCCGCCCTGCGCGCGCGTCGCCGGGGCTGAGCGCGAACGCTTCCTTAAGCCGGGGGTGGAACCTTCCCGTCGTGGCCGCCGATCGCTTTCAGCCCGCAGGGATCGTTCAGGAGGAACCGCCGCTGTGGGAACGGCTGGCGGCCGGCTTCGTCGTCTTCATGCTGACCGGCGCCCTGATCGCCCCGGTGCTGGCCCCCGACCAGGGTGAGACGCCGATCCTGCGGCTGATCTGGATTCCCGTCTATGCGGTCACCGCCGGCCTGGTCGCCTTTCGTTTCGACAAGGTGATCCGCGCCTGGCCCGCCTGGCTGATGCTGTTTGGCCTGATCATCCTGGCCTATGTCTCGAAATACTGGTCGATCGACCCGGCCGTGACCCAGCGTCGGGTCATCGCCATGGCCATCAACAGCGCCTTCGCCGTCTATGTCGGCTGTGTCTTTCGCGGCGTCGCCCTGCCCCGGATGCTGATGTGGAACTGCCTGGTCATGGCGGTGGGCAGCCTGATCATGGTCTTCGCCTTTCCCCGCATCGGCGTGCATCAGTACGACAACGCCGGCCTGTGGCGCGGCCTGTGGTACGAGAAAAACCAGATGGGCCTGGTGATGGTCGTCGGCGCCATTTCCGCCGCCGCGACCCTGGCCTCCGACCAGATGTCGGGCCTCGCCCGACGTCGCTGGCCGGCCCTGTTGGCCCTCGCGCTATGCACCCTCCTGGTGCTGGCGACCCAGTCGAAGACTTCATTGCTGTGCTGGATGATCGGCGTCGGCCTGGTCGCCGGATGGTGGGTGCTGCGTCAGGGCGGCGCGGCGATCACCGTAGCGGCCGTCTGGCTGGGCGTCGTCGTCTCGGCCCTGGGCGCCTGGATCTGGAACTCCGATTCGGCCGTGATCCTGGAGGCGCTGGGCAAGGATCCGTCCCTGACCGGCCGGACGCTGATCTGGGAGGCGTTGATGCGCAAGGTCGCCGAGCGCCCCTGGACGGGCTATGGCTTCAGCGCCTTCTGGGGCGTGGACTCCATCCCTGCGCGCGAGATCCGTCTGGAAACCCAGTGGCCGGTCCCCTCGGCTCACAATGGCTGGATCGACCTGCTGGTCCAACTGGGTTGGCCCGGGGCGTTCGCGGTCGGGGGCGTGATGGCGATCTCGGCCGTGTTGCTCGTCGCGCGTCTGGGCGGCATGGGCGTGCGCGAAGGCTATTGGAGCATCGCCTATCTGGCCGTCTTCACCGCCCTGAGCCTGTCCGAAAGCGTGCTGATGACGCACGCCAACCTGCCCTGGGTGCTGATGCTGGCCATCCTGTCGCGGGCGGTGACCTTCGATTCCGCCCCGGTCCGGGCGCCGCTTGCCCCGCGCGCCGTGCGGGCCTACCAGAACCGGCCCCGAATCGCTCCAGACTATGTGAATGGCCCAGCCCGCCGACGACCTGTTCACCTTTGATCCGCAGCCCGAGCCCGCAAAGCCCGAGCCGAAGCCGGTCGCCGTGACCGCGCCCCAAGCGCCGCCGCCTCTGGCTCCGACGCCCGCGCCGCCGCCCGCCACGTCTGGCGCGCCCGGCGCCTATTCGGCGTCCTCCATCGAAGTGCTGGAGGGGCTGGAGCCGGTCCGCAAGCGGCCGGGCATGTATATCGGGGGCACCGACGAGCGCGCCCTTCACCACCTGTTCGCCGAAGTGCTGGACAATGCGATGGACGAGGCGGTGGCCCGCCACGCCAAGCTGATCACCGTCGATCTGGACGCCGAGGGCTATCTGTCCGTCCGCGACGACGGCCGCGGCATCCCGGTCGATCCCCACCCCAAGCATCCCGGCAAGTCGGCGCTTGAAGTGGTCATGACCGTCCTCCACTCGGGTGGGAAGTTTTCGGGAAAAGCCTATGAAACCTCAGGCGGTTTGCACGGGGTCGGCGTCTCGGTCGTCAATGCGCTGAGCGAGCATCTGGACGTCACCGTGTGGCGTGACGGCTTCGAATGGAAACAGTCCTTCAGCCGCGGCCACGTTCTGGGACCCATCCAGCAGGTCCAGCCGTCGAAGAAGCGCGGCACCCTGATCCGCTTCAAGCCGGACGACCAGATCTTCGGCGTCGGCGCGGCGTTCAAGCCCGCCCGCCTGTTCCGCATGGCCCGCTCCAAGGCCTATCTGTTCCGCGGCGTCGAGATCAAATGGACCTGCGCGGCGGAGCGGATCACCGACGCGACCCCGGCCCAGGCGACGCTGCATTTCCCCGGCGGTCTTGCCGACGCCCTGTCCGACCGCATCGGCGAGCTTGAGACCGTCACCCCCGTCTTCGCCGGCCGCGCCGAGCGTCAGGGCGAGGCGGGCGCCTTCGAATGGGCTGTCACCTGGTCGCCCGCCGGCTTCGGCGAGGCCGACGGCTTCATCCAGTCCTACTGCAACACCGTCTCCACCCCCGATGGCGGCACGCACGAGGCCGGCTTCCGCGCCGCCCTGGTCAAGGGGCTCAAGGCTTACGGCGAACTGACCAACGAGAAGCGCGCGGGCGTCATCACGGCCGAGGACGTCATCGCCAACGCGGGCGCCCTGATCAGCGTCTTCATCCGCAATCCCGAGTTCCAGGGCCAGACCAAGGACCGCCTGTCCTCGCCCGAGGGCGCGCGCCTGGTCGAGCAGCTGCTGCGCGATCCGCTGGATCACTGGCTGACCGAAAGCCCTAAACAGGCCAACGCCCTGCTCGGCTTCGTCATCGACCGGGCCGAGGACCGGCTACGCCGTCGCAAGGACAAGGAGGTCCAGCGCGCCGCCGCCACCCGCAAGCTGCGCCTGCCCGGCAAGCTGTCCGATTGTTCCCGCCAGGCAGCGGAAGGCACCGAACTGTTCATCGTCGAGGGCGATTCGGCCGGCGGCTCGGCCAAGCAGGCGCGCGACCGCACCACCCAGGCCATCCTGCCCCTGCGCGGCAAGATCCTGAACGTCGCCTCGGCCACCGCCGACAAGCTGCGCGCCAACGCCGAACTGTCGGATCTGACCCTGGCGCTGGGCGTCCAGCCGGGCGCCCGCTTCAACATCGACGACCTGCGCTACGAGCGGATCGTCATCATGACCGACGCCGACGTGGACGGCGCCCACATCGCGGCGCTTCTGATCACCTTCTTCTACCGCGTCATGCCCGAGACGATCCGCCAGGGCCGGGTCTTCATGGCCCTGCCGCCGCTCTATCGGATTTCCGCCGGCCCCTTGAGCGAATACGCTCGCGACGACGCCCACCGGGACGAGCTGCTGTCCACCGTCTTCAAGGGCAAGAAGACCGAGATCGGCCGCTTCAAGGGACTGGGCGAAATGATGGCCTCCCAGCTGAAGGAGACCACCATGGATCCCAAGAAGCGCACCCTGGCCCGCATCACCGTGCCGGACGCCGAGGCGAGCATCGAGGACCTGGTCGAACGCCTGATGGGCAAGCGGGCGGAGGCGCGCTTCCAGTTCATTCAGGAAAACGCGCAGTTCGCGAAAGAAGATCTCGACGTCTGAGACGGCGCGGGGCCTTCCCACTCACGGTCACGCCTGACACAAGGGGCGCATGAGCACGACCGCCCCCTCGCCCGCCTTTCTGGATGAATTGAAGGTCGCCCTCGGCGCTGGCGGCTGGACCCAGGACGCCGAGGAGATCGCGCCCTGGCTGACCGAATGGCGCAACCGCTGGACCGGGAACACCCCCATCCTGCTGACGCCGCGCTCGACCGAAGAGACGGCCCGGATCGTGGCCCTGTGCGCGCGCGACGGCGTGGCGATCACGCCCCAGGGCGGCGCTACCGGCCTGGTCGGCGGCCAGGTTCCCTTTGGCGAAGTGCTGCTGTCGATGCGCAAGATGCGGGCCGTGCGGGACGTCACGCCGCTGGATGACGCGATGACGGTCGAGGCCGGCCTGACCCTTCTGGAGGCGCAACAGGCGGCGACGGCGGCGGGCCGCTACTTCCCGCTCAGCCTGGCGGCAGAAGGTTCGGCCACCATCGGCGGCGTCATCTCCACCAACGCCGGCGGCACCCAGGTGCTGCGCTACGGCATGATGCGCGATCTAGTCCTGGGGATCGAGGCGGTCCTGCCCAATGGCGAAATCTTCCACGGCCTGAAGCGGCTCAGGAAGGACAACACGGGCTATGACCTGAAGCAGTTGCTGATCGGCGCCGAGGGCACCTTGGGCGTCGTCACCGCCGCGACCTTGAAACTGTTCCCGATCATGCGCTCGCGCGCCGTCGCGATCGTGGGGCTGGAAACGGCGGCCGCCTCCATCGAGCTTCTGGCCCGCGCCAAGGCCGAGACCGGCGGCGGGGTCGAGGCCTTCGAGCTGATGAAGCGCCTGGGCATGGAACTGGTGCTCAAGAACATCCCCGACACCCGCGAGCCGCTGGACTCCACGCCCGACTGGTACGTGCTGATCGAGATCGCCTCAGGCACGCCGGGCGGGGCCGAAGCGCAGATGCAGGCCCTGCTGGAGGTCGCCTTCGAGGAGGGGCTGATCACCGACGCCGCCATCGCCCAGAACGACGCCCAGCGCGCCGCCTTCTGGCGCCTGCGCGAGGAACACTCGGCCGCCCTGAAGCCCGAGGGCGGCGGCTGGAAGCACGACGTCTCGGTCCCGATCAGCCGCATCGCCGACTACATCGACGAGGCGACGGCCGCCGTCGAACGCTTCCATCCTGGCGCGCGCGTCTCGGTCTTCGGCCATGTCGGCGATGGCAATCTGCACTACGACATCCTGCCGGGCGTGGGTCAGGACGTGCCCGCCTTCATCGGCCGCTGGAAGGAAGGCTCCCAGGTCGTCCACGACGTTGTGGCCCGCTACGACGGCTCCATCTCGGCCGAGCACGGCCTGGGCCGGCTGAAGACTGACGAGGTCAAGCGCTACAAGTCGCCCGTCGAGATCGAGACCATGGCCGCCCTGCGCCGCGCCCTGGATCCGCAGCGGATCATGAACCCGGCGGTGCTGTTCTAATTATAGATCCTCTCACGCTTACGGGGGAGGTGTCGCATCGATCGGCGCAGCCGATCCAG
>NZ_DLMO01000127.1 GCF_002479325.1 Brevundimonas sp. UBA7534 | reverse complement strand
GCCTGCGCGACGAGGCGCACCGTTTCGCCAACGGCGCCCACGCCAAGCGTCGCTCGATGGATATCAAGCGCAATCCCCTGGACGAGATCGAAGGCGTCGGCCCCGGCCGCAAGAAGGCCCTACTGCACGCCTTCGGCTCGGCCAAGGGCGTCGGCCGCGCCTCCGTCGTCGACCTGGTCAAGGTGGACGGCATCAGCCAACCCCTGGCCGAGCGCATCCACGCCTTCTTCCGCAAGGCGTGAGCGGCCTTCACCACTCCAGCAGCGTCAGTCCGGGAATGTCGCGGAAGTCGTCGCCGTTCAGCGTGACAAGCGTGGCGTTCGCCCTGATGGCCTGAGCCGCGATGAGGCGATCCATCGTCTTGCGTCTTGAGAATCCCTTGGTCGCGATAATAGCGCGATAGCGCTCCACATCGTCCGCGACAAACGGCAAGATCGGCATCACCGCGAACATTCGGTCCAGCCGCTGTCTCCTGATTGTGGCGTCGGCGCCGACGACGCCGCCTTCAAGTTCGATTTGGGTGATGATCGACAACACGGGCGTGCTGTTCAGCGTCAAGATGCGATCTCGAACGCCGCCATCGCCATCCCGCAAATGGATGGCGACGCTGGTGTCCAGCATGAGCGGCACTCAGAGGCCCTTGCGACGAGGCGGCAGAATGACGGGGCGCTTCTGAATGCGAGACGGTTTCGGAAGGGCGTCCAACGCCGCAATCATGTCCTGGACCGAAGGACGCTTCGGTTTCATGGTCACAACGTCCCCCGCCCGCTCGATCTCGACCTCGACACCCGGCCCAAAGGACACCTCCTTGGGCAGACGCACGGCGTCGCTGTTTCCGCTGCGAAATGTTCGGCTGGTCACCGGCATGGGACGCTCCTCTGTATATACGCGTATACACCATTTCGGACGACCGCCCAAATCGCTAGACATCCCTCATGTGCGACCATCATGACGACGAACTGACCGCCGGCTATCACCGCTTCCGGGCCGAGCATTGGCCCGCCGCGCGCGCCGAATACGAGACCCTGGCCGAGAAGGGCCAGAAGCCGCACACCCTGATCGTCGCCTGTTCCGACAGCCGCGCCGACCCGGCCCTGATCTTCGACGCCAAGCCGGGCGAATTGTTCGTGGTGCGCAACGTCGCCAACCTGGTCCCGCCCTATGAACCGGACGGCAAGCTCCACGGCGTCTCGGCCGCTCTGGAGTTCGGGGTCAAGGTGCTGGGGGTCAAGCGGATCGTCGTGATGGGTCACGCCCACTGCGGCGGGGTCAACGCCATGATCAACGGCGCGCCGGACATCGTCGCCGACTTCGTCGCCCCCTGGATCGCCCAGGGCGCGCCCGTGGTCCGGCACGTGGCCGAGACCGTCGCGACCGAGGAGGTGGAACGCGCCGCCGAGGAAGCCATCGTGCGCCTGTCGATCCGAAACCTTCGCACCTTCCCCTGGATCGCCGAACGCGAGGGCGACGGGCGCCTGACGCTCAGCGGCCTGCACTTCGGCATCGCCGACGGCGTCCTGACGGCCCTGACCGACAAGCCCCGGTTCGAACCGCTGGCGTGAGTTGTGCAAAGTAGTGTTTTCCACTACTTTAGCCGCATGGAACGCACTGTGACCGCAACCGAGGCCAACCGGGAATTTTCTCGCATCTTCCGGGACGTGGCGCGCGGAGAACGCTACGTCATTACCGCTCACGGCAAGCCCATGGTGCGCATGGAGCCTGCGGCGAAGCCGGCGCCGGGAGAGGATCGCGCCGCTCGCCTCCGGAGTCTGGTGGATGAGTTGGCGGCCCTGCCTGGCCGGGCGCCGGGTCCGATCACTCGCGAAGACGGCTACGCTTGAAGATCGCCCTGGACACCAACGTCCTGGGCTACGCCGCCGGCATCGGCGACGACGATCAGAAGCGGCGGCTGGCGCTCGGGCTAGTCCAGGCCCTCTCCGAGGCGTCCCTGGTCCTGCCGACCCAGGTCGCCGGAGAATTCTATAACATCCTGACCCGCAAAGGCGGCCATGACCCCAAGATCGCGCGTCGCATCGTTCAGAATTGGGCGGACGCCATCGGCCTGACCGCGCCGACCGCCGCGACGACGCAGTCGGCTCTGGAAGGCGCAGCCTTCTTCAACCTTCAAATCTGGGACGCGCTGGTGCTGACCATCGCCGCCGAGGCAGGTTGCGCGCTTCTGCTTTCCGAAGACATGCAGGACGGCTTCGTCTATCGAGGCGTGACCGTCGCCAATCCGTTCGCGCAAACCCTGCATCCCCTGCTGGCCTCGCTGCTGGAGCACCCGTCATGACCGCGCACGCCCACCGCCCCAACCCCATCCCCAACATCCTGACGGGCATCCGCCTGCTGGCGGGCGTGGTGATGTTCCTGATCCTGGCCGGCGCGACCAGCGGCTTTCCCTTCGCCGACCAGTGGATGAGCCCGGACGACCAGTTCGCCCTCTACCGAACCGGTTTCTGGATCTTCGTCATCGCCGCCTCGACCGACTGGTTCGACGGCTGGCTGGCGCGACGCTGGAACGCGACGTCCAGCTGGGGCGCCATCCTGGACCCCATCGCCGACAAGGTGCTGACGACCGGGGCCATCCTGGGCGTGCTGACCTCGGGCTCGGTGCCGCAGATCATCATTCCCTGCGGCCTGATCCTGTTCCGCGAATTCGCCGTCTCGGCCCTGCGCGAAACCATGGCCGGCCGCATCGAACTGCCGGTCACCCTGGCCGCCAAGTGGAAGACCACCCTGCAGATGGTGGCCCTGGGCTGCCAGCTGTTCGCCCGCAACTGGGACGGCTTCGGCCTGTCGTTCGAGTATCTGGACGAGTTCCAGTTCTTCTCGGACGTGTTGATCTGGCTGGCCGCGATCATCACCCTGTGGACCGGCTGGCAGTATTTCCGCGAGGCGCGCCGCCAGATGCGGACGATCTAGGGCCGCAGCGTCAGGCCGTGCGGCGTGGCTTCGAAGCCCGACAGCCGGCCCAGAAAGCTCATGCCCAGCAGCGAATAGGCCAGGCCCTCCTCGACCACCAGGGCCTCGACCGCTTCCACCCGCGTCCCGCCGACCGAAACGGACGACAGCCGGACCGACGCCGCCCGCGCCAGGCCCGAGGCCGTCTGCACCTGGCGCGTGAAGGCGTCCGGGGCGGGATCGACGCCCAGGCGACGCGCGTCCTGGCGCGTCAGGGCCACGACCGTCGCGCCAGTGTCGACCAGCACGTCCACGGCCCGGCCGTCGATGCGGGCCTGGGTCCAGTAGTGACCATCGGCGCCGCGCACCACCTGCGCCGACGCGCCGCTGGCCTTGGGCGACCAAGGCGCGACCACGGCGGCCTGGGCCTGGCCCGCCCCGTCCAGGCTGCGCACCGCAAGCGCGGTGGCGCATGACAGCGTCAGGGCGACGCCGATCACGATGGCGGATTGCAGGTCGAACCGGATCATGGCTCCGGTCTAGCGGACCGGTCTTGGGATGCGGTGAAGCGACGTGGCTGACGAAACCTTACCCGCCCAGCTTGGCCGGGTCGATGCGGTCGCGTCGCGACGGCAGGTCCGCCATCACCGCCGCGCGCTGCGCATCGCTCAGCGCCCGCCAGCCGGCGATCTCCTTCAGCGTGCGAAAGCAGCCCAGGCACAGGCCGCTCTCGCCATCGACGGCGCACACCATCACGCAGGGGCTGGCGATCGCGCGCGGCGGCCCCTCGCTCATTGTGACACCGAAGCGAATAATGCTCCGACCTCGGACTTATAAATTTGCAAATTCACGAAACTGTCTTATATTGGCCGACGACGCGAAACGACTGAGGGTGAGACCCCCATAGGTACGACGCGTCTCTTTTCATCGTTCTGCGAAAGGAGACGCCAAGATGAACGATAAGGAGCGCAACCTCCAGCACGCCATGATGTCCTTCGCCCTGTGGGGCGGGATGCTGGTGAACAGTCGGCAGATGCCGTCGAACGTGGGCCGGGTGGTCAGCCATCCGTCCAACTTCGTACCCTATACGATCAAGAAACGCTGAGACCGCCTGCGGCCAGCGATGCGGAAGCCCCGGTTCGACCGGGGCTTTTGCATTTCCGCTCTTGCCTGACCCGGCGTCGGCGGCCGATGACGGGGCCAGCCGAAGGAGACGACGCATGGCCCCGGTGCCCGAACACAGCCTGATCCGCCAGGAACGCCGGGACGGCGTCCTGGTCTGGACGCTGGACCGCGAGGCGCGGCTGAACGCCCTGCCCGACCTGACCGACGGCGAGGAATTCGCCGCCGCCTGCGCCCAGGCCAACGCCGATCACAGCGTCCGGTGCGTCGTGCTGACCGGCGCGGGACGCGCCTTTTCGGCCGGCGGCGACCTGACGGCGATGCGCGACCGGCGCGACCTGTTCGCGGGCTCCGGCGCCGAAATCCGCCAACGCTATCGCCGCGTGGTCCACCGCATCGTGCGCTCGCTCTACGACCTGGAGGTTCCGCTGGTCTCGGCCGTCAACGGCCCGGCCATGGGCCTGGGCTGCGGCATCGCCTGCACCGCCGACATCCGCATCGCCTCGGACCGGGCCAGCTTCGGCGTGCCCTTCCTCAAGCTGGGGATCATCCCCGGCGACGGCGGGGCCTGGCGTCTGCCGCGCGACGTCGGCTACGCCCGCGCCGCCGAGATGCTGTTCACCGGGCGCAGCGTCGACGCCGAGACGGCCGAGCGCTGGGGCCTGGTCAACCGCGTCGTCGCGCACGACCGGCTGATGGACGAAGCCCTGCTGATCGCTGGCCAGATCGCGGCCCAGCCGCCCCACGCCCTGCGCATGGCCAAGGCCCTGATGCGCCAGGGCCGCGACCAGACCTTCGAGCAGATCCTGGAACTGTCGGCCGCCATGCAGGCCCTGGCCCACCAGACCGAAGACCACCTGGAGGGCGTCGCCGCCGTCCTGGAAAAGCGCCCCGCCGACTTCGCGGGGCGCTGATCGAGATCGAGGACGCGCCGCCTACTGCGGTCGCACCATCGCCCGGTCGGGGCCGACGCCGGTGGCGGCTTCGCGCTTGGCGCCGGCGGTCTGGCCGGGCTTCATGAACTTGACCAGGACGCGCTGACCGATCAGCAGCGGCGCGTCGCCGGCCGAGGCCACCACCTCGACCACCCGCTCGTCGGTGCGCTGCGAGGGGTCGTCGGAGGCCAGCTTGCGCGCGCCGAACACCGCCGCCCGGCGCATCACCGAGCCGACATAGACCTTGGAAGGGTCGCCCTCGGGGGTGATCTCCACCGCCTGGCCGTCGGTCAGGTTGGGCAGGTCGCTTTCCACCACCTCGGCGCGGACGATGCGCGGCGCGTCAGGCTCCAGGTCGAACATGGTCGAGACGTTCAGGGTCGAGGCGCCGGCGCCGGGGTTGGCGTAGCGGCGCACGATCCGGCCGGCGGTCGGCGCGCGGATCACCGTCAGTTCCTCGTTGTAGCGGGCCTGGGCCAGCTGGGCGCGGGCGGTCTGGACGGCGGCGGTCTGCGACCCCAGCCGCGCCTGGGCGGTGGCGATGGCGTCCTTGGCCTGGTCCATTCGCTGGGCGGCGACGAAGTTGGTGGCCACCAGCTGCGACAGTCGGTCGTGCTCGCGCTGGGCGGTGCGGATGTCGACCTGGATCTGCGCCAGCTGGCTCTCGGCCTGGTTGACGGCGGCCTGGGCGCTTTGCACGGCCAAGCGCGCCTCGTCGTCCTCCTGGCGGGCCAGGATCTGGCCGGCGACGACCCGGTCGCCTTCCTGCACCAGGACGTCGCGCACCACGCCGCCACGCCGGGCGGCGATCTGGATGATGCCGCCCTCGACGTCCACCTTGCCGTTGGCGATGGCGGCGTAGGGGCTTTCCACCTTGGTGGCGGCCGCCTTCTCGGCCTCGGCCTTCTTGGTCTTGGCGGCCGACTGGAACAGCATGAAGCCGACCACCAGCACGATGATCACCAGCAGGCCGAGCCAGGTGCGTTTTTTCTTCAGGAAGCCGGGCATGGGGCGTGTCGTCCTAAGGGGTTCGTCTGTTGGTTCAGTGATGCGACGCCAGAACGGCGTCCGGATCGGGATTGCGGCGCTGGTCGTCCAGGATCTTGCCGTCCTCGATGTGGATGACCCGGTCGGCCCAGGCCTCCAGGCGCGGGTCGTGGGTCACGCAGATGACGGCCGCGCCGTGTTCTGTGGCGGCCCGGCGCAGAAGCTTGATGACCACCTGCCCGTTTTCGCCGTCCAGGGCCGAGGTCGGTTCGTCGGCGAACAGGATCTTGGGATCCTTGGCCAGGGCGCGGGCGATGGCGACGCGCTGCTTCTCGCCGCCCGACAGGGCCGCGGGCCGCTGGTGCAGACGATGGCCCAGGCCGACCTCCTCCAGCGCCGTCGTGGCGCGCTTCTTGGCCTGGCCCGAGGACAACCCCTGGAACTTCAGCACCGTCTCGACCTGTTGCAGGGCGGTCAGCGACGGGAACAGGTTGAAGCCCTGGAAGATGAAGCCGCAGTTCTCGAGGCGGAACCGGTCGATCCGGCCAGTCGACAGCTTCCACAGGTCGTCGACGTCCAGGGCGTCGACGCGTCCCTCCTCGGGTTTCAGCAGGCCGGACAGCGCCGCGATCAGCGTCGACTTGCCCGATCCCGACGGTCCCATGACCATCGTCAGGTCGCCGTGCCGCGCGTCGAAATCGACGCCCTTCAGAACCTCGACGAAGGCGCGGCCCGACTTGAACCGCTTGATCAGGCCGGTGGCCTCGATGGCGTAGTCGCCATGTTTGCCGTGGGTCTTGGTGTGGATCATCGCAGCAAATCCGCCGGTTGGCTCTTCTTCAGGACGCCCAGCGACAGCAGGCCGGACCCCATGGCGATCAGGACCAGGCCGATGCCGACCACGAGCAGCAGGCTGAACGGCAGGGCGATGATGACCCCGCCCATCCGCGCCAGCAGCGACAGCAGCCACGTCAGCAGGACGGCCGCCGCCACCCCCACCAGACCGACCCAGAAACTCAGTTCGACGACGATGCGGCGCAGGCTGCCCATGCCGACGCCCAGGGCCCGCAGCGAGGCGAACTCCTTGATGTTGGCCATGATGGCGCCGCGCAGGGTCTGCCAGGTGATGGCCACGCCGATGATGATGCCCAGCACCACGCAGCCGCCGATGATGATGACCAGAATGCCTTCCTCGAACATCGACTTGGCGTTGGCGTCGGCCAGCTCCTGACGGGTCCAGGCGCGCCACTGGCCCTTGCCCATCTCGTTCAGCTGGGCGGCGACCACCGACGCCTTGGCGGGGTCGCGCAGCTTGATCATCAGCGGGCCGCCCATGGTGTTGCCCCACGACTGGCCCAGCATCCGCAGCGAGTCCCGCGACATGACGATGGTCGGCTGCATCATGTTGGGATAGCCCCGCAGCACGCCCACCACCGTCACCGTCTGGCCGGCGTAGATGGCGCGGTCGCCCAGCTTGACGCCCAGCGTCCCCAGCGCGGTCTCGTCGACGGCGATGGTGAAGGGCTGGCGCAGCGCCGCGACCAGCTCGTCTGAATAGTCCACCGGTATGGTGACCGAACCGGGCTGGGTGTCGATCACATTGACCATGACCTGGCGCGACTTGGGGGCGCCCTGGCGCGCGCGCTCGGCCTGGCTCATCGTCGGATCGATATCGCGCACGTTCTGAAGGTTGCCGCCGTTGATCTCCAAGGCGCGGACCTCGACCACCTCGGGGTGGTTGTAGGCCAGGGGGATGAACCGCCGGGGCACGCCCATGGAGCCGCCGAACAGCTGGGTCGCGCCGGGCTGCATGATGATCACGTCGGCGCGCGACCGCTCGATGGCGGCGGTGAAGCCCTTGCCGATGCCGATGAAGACGCCGGTCATGGCCAGGACCAGCAGCCCCGACAGCGCCAGGGCCATGACCGCGGCCATGTAGCGGCGCCACTCGAACAGCAATGTAGAAAGTGCAAGCGACATGAAGCGCTGAAATCCCCCGAACTGGGTTCTATCTGACCGCGCGTGTCCTCGCGGCCAAGTTAAATCGGGGTAAGGCGGCGCGGACGCCCGACTTGCCCGCGCCGCGGCGGCGGGTCTAGTTACAGAATAACGGCCGGATCGACCCGATCCCGGCGACCGGAGAAAACGCCCGATGTCCCTGCCTTCACTACGTCTCACCGCCTCGCTGGCCGCCCTGGGCGCCGCGACCGCCGTCCTGTCCGCCCCCGCCGGCCCGGCCAAGGCGGAAGAAGGGATGTGGACGTTCGACAACTTCCCGATCGCCACCGTGAACCAGACCTATGGCACGAACATCGACCAGGCGTGGCTGGACCGGGTGCGCGAGGCGGCCGTGCGGCTGCAGGGCTGCTCGGCCTCGCTGGTGTCGGGCGAAGGCCTGATCCTCACCAATCACCACTGCGTCGTCGGCTGCGTCCAGGACCTGTCGGACGCCCAGCACGACTACGTCAAGAACGGCTGGATGCCCGCCACCCGCGAGGACGAGAAGAAGTGCCCGGGCCAGACGGCCGAGATCCTGACCGAGATCACCGACGTGACCGAGCGGGTCCAGGGCGCCGGCCAGGGCCTGGAGGGCGCCGCCTTCGTCCAGGCCCGCAACGCCGAGAGCGAGAAGATCCAGAAGGAAGGCTGCGGCGACGATCCCAAATGGACCTGCCAAGTCATCAGCCTGTACCGCGGCGGCCAGTACAAGCTCTACAAGTTCCGCAAGTACGACGACGTGCGCCTGGTCTTCGCGCCCGAGTTCCAGGCCGCCTTCTTCGGCGGCGACCCGGACAACTTCAACTTCCCGCGCTATGCGCTGGATAGCGGCTTCCTGCGCATCTACGAGGATGGCAAGCCGGTCGCCACGCCCAACCACCTGACCTGGAATCCGAACGCGCCCAAGGAAGGCGACGTCACCTTCGTCGCGGGCAACCCCGGCACGACGCAGCGCCTGCTGACCGTGGCCCAGCTGGAGGCGCTGCGCGACCAGCAGCTGCCCATCAGCCTGATCCAGTTCTCCGAACTGCGCGGCCGCCTTCTGGAATATTCGACCACAGGCGAGGAGGCCAAGCGCGTCGCCGTCGATCCGATCTTCGGCCTGGAGAACACCTTCAAGGTCTATTATGGCCAGCAGGGCGCCCTGACCGATCCCGCCTTCATGGCCAAGAAGCGCCAGGAAGAGGCCGAGCTGCGCCAGCGCGTCGCCGCCGATCCCGCACTGGCCGCCCGCATCGGCGACCCGTGGGCCGACCTGGAGCGCGTGGCCCAGGCCCAGCGCAATCTCTATCTGCCCTATCGCCAGCTTGAATCCGGCCCGCGCTCGCAGCTCTACAGCTACGCCAAGGCCATCGTCCGCGCGGCCAAGGAACGGGCCAAGCCGGCCGCCGAACGCCGCCCCGGCTATTCGGACGCCGACATCGCCGCCCTGGGCCGCCGCCTGTCCCAGAACGCGCCGATCTCGAACGACATCGAGGAAATCTACATGTCGTTCTGGCTGTCCAAGACCCGCGAATACCTGACCGTCGACAATCCGCAGGTGAAGGCGCTGCTGGGCAAGGACAGCCCCGAGCAGATCGCCGAACGCACCGTCTCGGGCACGCGTCTGGCCGATCCGGCCTTCCGCGCCCAGGCCCTGGCCATGACGCCGGAACAGCTGGCGGCCTCGGGCGACGCCATGATCCAGTTCGTTCTGGCCAATGACGACGCGGCCCAGGCCATCCGCACCCAGTGGGAATCGGCCGTCTCGGGTCCGACCAGCCGCGCGGGCGAAAAGATCGCCCAGGCCCGCTTCGCCGCCTACGGCACCAACCTCTATCCGGACGCGACCTTCAGCCTTCGCCTGTCGTACGGCGCGGTGAAGGGCTGGACCTACCAGGGCGTGACGGTGGAGCCCTTCACCTACATCGGCGGCCTGTATGAGCGGAACACCGGCGCCGAGCCCTTCAACGCGGCCGAGGACTGGCTGGCGGCCGAGGACAAGGTCAACAAGCAGACCGTCTATGACTTCGTCTCGACCAACGACATCATCGGCGGCAACTCGGGCTCGCCGGTGATCAACGCCAAGGGCGAGGTGATCGGCGCCGCCTTCGACGGCAACATCCACTCGCTGGGCGGCAGCTTCGGCTACGACGGAAACCTGAACCGCACGGTCACGGTCTCCACCGCCGCCATCACCGAGGCCCTGCGCAACGTCTACAACCAGCCGCGCCTGCTGGAAGAGTTGGGCGTCGAGTAGGCCGATACGCCAAAGTCTCCTCCCCATCGCTCGCGATGGGGAGGGGGACCGCGAAGCGGTGGAGGGGTTCTTCCCGCCGCACGGACATTGGTGTTTTATCGAAGACCCCCTCCGTCACGGCGCTGCGCGCCGCGCCACCTCCCCCTCCGCTGCGCGAACGGGGAGGAGACACAGGACCCCACATCCATGCGCCTCGCCCTTCTCGCCTCCACCGCCGTTCTCGCCGCCGCCGCTGCATCCTCGGCCAGCGCCGAGGAAGGCATGTGGACCTTCGACAACTTTCCCATCGCCCGCGCCAACCAGGCGCTGGGGACGAACATCGACCAGGCCTTCCTGGACCGGGTGCGGCTGTCGTCGGTGAAGTTCGGCGGCTGCTCGGCCGGCGTCGTCTCGGGCCAGGGCCTGGTGATGACCAACAACCACTGCGTGGCCACCTGCGTGGCCAATCTGTCGACGCCCCAGGTCAACTACGCCGAGACCGGCTTCACCCCGAAGTCGCGCGAGGAGGAGCTGAAATGCCCCGGCGCCTCGGCGGAGATCCTGACCGACATCTCCGACGTCACCGAGCGGATGAAGAAGGCCGGCGAAGGGCTGGAAGGCCAGGCCTTCACCCAGGCGCGCGACGCCGAGGCGGGCCGCATCGAGACGGAAGGCTGCGGCGACGACGCCAAGGTCCGCTGCCAGGTCGTCAGCCTGTACCGCGGCGGCCAGTTCAAGCTCTATAAATTCCGCAAGTACGACGACGTGCGCCTGGCCTGGGTGCCCGAGGATCGCGCCGCGACCTTCGGCGGCGACCTGGACAACTTCTCCTTCCCGCGCTTCGCCATCGATGCCGCCTTCATCCGCCTGTACGAAGACGGCAAGCCGGTCGAGACGCCGATCCACTTCGCCTGGAACGCCGACAAGCCCACCGAGGGCGAGGCCGTCTTCGTCTCCGGCAATCCCGGCGCGACCCAGCGCCTGCTGACGATGGATCAGCTGGCCACCATCCGCGACGTGGTCCTGCCGCTGGACCAGTTGATCGCGTCCGAGCTGCGCGGTCGGCTGATCCGCTATTCGCAAGAGGGCGAGGAGCAGGCCTTCATCGCCATGGACCCGATCGTCGGTCTGGAGAACACCTACAAGCGCGGGCGCGGCCGCATGGCCGCCCTGATCGACCCGGCCTTCATGACGGCCAAGGCCGCGGCCGAGGCCGACTTCATGCAGCGTTACGCCGCCGCCAACGGCGACGGGCCCGACCCGTGGGGGGCCCTGGAAGCGATCCAGCCGACCGCGCGCGAGCTCTATCCCGCCATGGCCCTTCTGGAGGGCGGCACGGGCCTGGGGACCACCTCGGTCGCCGGCGGATCGCAGCTGTTCGCTTACGCCCGCACCCTGGTGCGCGGCGCCCAGGAACGGGCCAAGCCGTCCGACCAGCGCCTGCCCGAGTTCGCCGACAGCCGCCTGTCGGGCGTCCAGTCGCGCCTGTTCGCCGAGCGCCCGACCTATCCGGAGCTGGAGCAGATTCGCCTGGAATGGTGGCTGTCCAAGACGCGCGAATGGCTGACGGTCGACAACCCCCATGTCGCCACGCTCCTGGGCAAGGACAGCCCGGAGGGTCTGTCGGCCCGCCTGGTCGAGGGCACGCAACTGGCCGATCCGGCCGTGCGCCGCGCCCTGTGGGACGGCGGCTTGGCGGCCGTCCAGGCCTCGACCGACCCGATGATCCGCTACGCCCTGGCCATCGACGCCGACGCCCGCGCCGTGCGCGCCGAATGGGAGGAAAAGGTCCAGGCCCCGACCGACCGCGCCTCGGAACAGCTGGCCGCCGCCCGCTTCGCCGCCTATGGCGACAGCGTCTATCCCGACGCCACCGGCACCCTGCGCCTGACCTACGGCCAGGTCGAAGGGTCGGACGCGCCCGGCCAGCGGTTTGGAGCCTTCACCACCTTCGCCGGCCTGTGGGACCGCGCCACCGGCGCAGAGCCGTTCAAGGTTGCGCCCAAGCTGATGGCCGCGAAGGACCGCATCGACCCGAACGCGGTGATGGACATGGCCGTCTCCAGCGACACCATCGGCGGCTCCTCCGGTTCGCCTGCCATCAATGCGCGGGGCCAGATCATCGGGGCCAACTTCGACTCCACCGTCCTGACGCAGAGGAACGCCTACGGCTACGACCGCGCGGTCAACCGAAGCGTCATCGTCACCACCCAGGCCGTGACCGTGGCGCTCCGCGACGTCTACGGCATGGACCATCTGGTCGAGGAGCTGGGGGTCACTCCAGACAGGGGGCAGTGAGCGACCTGACGTTCCGCGCGGCGACGCCCGACGACGTCGCCGCGCTTCATCGCC
>NZ_DLMO01000069.1:23542-30106 GCF_002479325.1 Brevundimonas sp. UBA7534 | reverse complement strand
CCCTGGGCGCCGCCGCCCTGACCGGCGTCGGCACCGTGTCCGTCGCCGAGACCGCCCAGGCCGCCGAGACCACCTACACCGTCCGCTCCGGCGACGGCTGGTGGATCATCGCCCAGCGCACCGGCGTCTCCATGTCCAGGTTGCAGTCGCTCAACGGCATGACCGCCGCGACCGTGCTGCACCCCGGCATGGTCCTCAAGACCTCCGGCACCGCCACCCCGGCCCCGGCCCCGGCGCCGTCCACCTCGGGCTCGACCTACACCGTGCTGGCCGGCGACGGCTGGTGGATCATCTCCTACCGCACGGGGGTGTCCGCCTCGGTCCTGCAGTCCATCAACGGCATGAGCTCCTCGACCATGCTCCACCCGGGGATGGTCCTGAAGACCACCTCGGTCTCCACCTCCAGCGCCCCCGCCGTCGCCCCTGCGCCGGCGCCCGCGTCCAAGCAGGCTGCCGTCGACTACGTGCGCTCCGCCGTCCGGAACCCGTCCTCCTATTACGTGTGGGGCGGCAACGGCCCCTCCGGCTTCGACTGCTCCGGCCTCACCCAGCAGGCCATGGCCCGGGCCGGCATCTCCATCCCGCGCCGCGCCGGCGACCAGTACCTCGCCGCGAAGTCCTACGTGCCGATCTCCCAGGCCCAGCCCGGCGACCTCGTGTTCTACGCGAACCAGTCCACCGGCCGCATCTACCACGTGGCCATGTACATGGGCGGCGGCCAGCTCGCCCACGCCCTCAACGAGGACGCGGGCCTAGTGTTCACCTCCACGACGATCATGAAGTCCGACATGCTCGCGGTGGCCGCCCGCTACTGAGCACCGGCACGACGACGGCCCCCGGCCCGCGCCATACCGCGCGGCCGGGGGCCGTTTTCTGTAGGGCGTGCGGGACTTGAACCCGCGACCCAGGGATTATGAGTCCCCTGCTCTGACCGACTGAGCTAACGCCCCTCCCCCGCGGCATCGCGCGGGACCCGCCCATCCTACCGACGGGGCTCAGAGCATCGCGCGGACCTCGGCAGCCGTCGCGCCGCGGTAGAGACGCTCGAAGATGTCCACCGTCTTCTGGGCGGAATGGTGCAGGGCCTTCGCATGGGATGCCTCGCCCATGGCGGCGCGCTCCGCGTCCGAGAGGTCGAGGATCCGGGCGATCCGCTCGGCCAGGGCCCGCGCCCCGCCCGAGGTGACGGTGCGGTCGATGCAGGCCAGCAGCGATCCCTCTCGCTCGCCCCTCTGGGTGCGGTCGATCTCCAGGCTGGCGCGGGTGGCCGGGTCGATGGCCAGGAAGCCGCTCTCGCCCGACCGGCGCGGCGGGGAAAGGGCCGGAACCTTGCCCGCCTGGGTCGTCTCCAGATAGGCGGCGATCAGGCCCAGCGCCGAGACCTCGGCCTCCTCGAAGGCGCCGAAGCCGTCCAGGGCCGCCACGCCGTAAAGTCGCTCGACCCGCGTGCGCGCCGCCTGGGGCTCGGCGATGGCGGCGGCCAGGGCCTGGACTACGCCCCCCGAGCCGTCCAGCGCGCCGCGCGTCGCCTCGTCGGAGAACATCCGGTCGGTGACCAGCACTTCGGAGGGACGAAAGGCCGCCAGGGCCGCGCCCAGGTCGTCGGGCGCGCAGGCGACGCAGTCCACCGCCCCGGACGACAGCTCCACCACCGCAACGGCCGCCCTGCCGCGTCTCAGGGCCACCGCCGCCAGCCGGTTGGCGCCGCGCGCGTCCAGCAGCGAATCCTCGGTCAGGGTGCCCGGCGTCACCACCCGCACCACGCCGCGCTGGACCACGGCCTTGGAGCCGCGCTTCTTGGCCTCGGCGGGATCTTCCAGCTGTTCGCAGATGGCGACCTTGTGGCCCATGCGGATCAGCCGGGCCAGATAGCCGTCCATCGCATGGACCGGCACGCCAGCCATCGGAATGTCCTCGCCCTGGTGCTTGCCCCGCTTGGTCAAGGTGATGCCCAACGCGGCCGCCGCGACCTCGGCGTCCTTGAAGAACAGCTCGTAGAAGTCGCCCATGCGGAAGAACAGGATGGCGTCCGGCTGGCCCGCCTTGGCCGTCAGATACTGCGCCATGAACGGCGTCGCGCCTTCCAGCGAGGCGGCGATGTCGGGCGGGGGACCGGAGGGCGGGAAGGCGGGCGCGTTCATGTGGCGTCAGGGTGACGGATCGCAACGGTCGTCTCAAGCCCGAACCGCCGCTCTTGCACAGGCATCTTGGCCCTGCGATAGGCCGCGCCAGGCGGTTTAGGGAACGCGGTCGAACACCGCGGCTGTGCCCGCAACTGTAGGCGGCGAGCGTGTCGTCCGTCCGGGGTCCGCCCCGGCGCCACTGGGAAACTGGGAAGGCGAGGACCCCGCGTGAAGACCCGCGAGCCAGGAGACCTGGCCGCCGACGTCGCTCGTCTTCTGTCCGGGACCAGACAGGGGCGCGGGAACTTCCGTCGCAGCGACCCGATCTTGCGCCGTCCGGCACCCGCCGGGCGGATCGGCTCGCTCACACCGGCTCCCCGCGCGCACTCGGGGCGTCCACGGGGAATCCGCTCGACATGAAGCGCTCCATCCTATTGTCCACCACGCTATTGGCGGCCTCGGTCGCCTTGCCGGCCCTGGCTGACGACATCGACCAACTGCAGGAGGTGATCGTCACCGCCACCCGCCTGCCCGCGGTCGCCGCCGACACGCCCGGCGCGCGCGTCATCGACGCGGAAACCATCGAACAGCGCGGCGCCGTCTTCGCCGCCGACATCCTGGCCGACGTGCCGGGCCTGTCGGTCACACGTACGGGCGCCTTCGGCGGCGTCGCCCAGGTGCGGATGCGCGGCGCCAATCCGGGCAAGACCCTGGTCCTGGTCGACGGCGCGCCCGTCAACGACCCTGCCGACATCAATGGCGCCTATGATTTCGGCTCGTTCGAACTGGCCGACATCGACCGGATCGAGGTGCTCAGCGGCCCGCAGTCGTCGCTGTGGGGCTCTGACGCCATCGGCGGGGTGATTTCCTTCACCACCCGCGAGGTCGACGGACTGCGCGCCGAACTGGAGGCCGGCAGCCTGGCCACCGCGCGCGGCCGCCTTTCGGTCGGTACCGCCAACGAGGCCTACGCCGTCAGCGCCTATGTGTCGCAGTTCGAGACGGACGGCGTCAGCGCCGCCGACGAGGCCGACGGCAACAGCGAGCGCGACGGCCTGCGCAGCACGACCGCCGGCGCCAAGGCGCGCTACGCCTTGTCCGACACGGTGTCGGTCGACGGGTCGATCCGTTGGGCCAAGGCCCATGTCGATCTCGACGGCTATCCGGCCCCGACCTACGTCCTGGCCGACACCGACGACACCCAGGACAGCGAACAGTGGTCCGGCTTCGCCCGCCTGAACGCCAAGGCCCTGGGCCTGTCCCACCAGTTCAGCGTCTCGGCCTCGGACATCGGCCGCACATCCTACAGCAGCGGCTGGCCCTCGACCTTCAGCGGCGACCGCCAAGTCTATCGCTGGCAGGCCGACGGCGCGGCGAAGGGCGTGGCCTATGCCTTCGGCGCCGAGCGCGAGGAGGCTTACGGCGCCTTGTCGTCGGGCGCGGCGCGCGATCTGGCGACAACCTCGGTTTTCGGCGTGGCCCAGTATGACGTCGGCGCGCTGAACCTGACCGGCGGCCTGCGCTATGACGATACCGACGACTTCGGCGCGGAGACCACCGGGCGGATTTCGGCGGCCTACGACCTGGCCGGCGGCTTCACCCTGTCGGCGGCCTACGGCACCGGCTTCAAGGCTCCGACCGTCAGCCAAGCCGTGTGCGACTTCTGCTATGCGCCCCTGCCCTGGCCCGAACTGACCGCCGAGACGGCCGACAGCGTGGAGGTCGCCCTGGGCTGGGCCTCGGCCGACGGGCGCCTCGACGGCCGCGTCACAGCCTATCGGCTGAACGTCGACGACGAGATCGCCTGGCGCGATGGCCGCTACATCAACATCGCCAAGACCGAGACGGACGGCGTCGAGGCCGAGGGCCGCGCGGCCCTGGGCGGCGGCTTCGACCTGACCCTGGCCTACGCCTGGACCGACGCCCGCGACGGCACGACGGACGCCCGTCTGCTGCGCGTGCCCGAACACGCCGGGTCGGCCACGCTGGGTTGGAGCGGGGACCGGCTGTCGGGCGCCCTGACCGTTCGCGCCGAGGGCGACATGGACGATTCAGGCGGCGTGCGTAACGGCTTCGTCACGGCGAACCTGAACGCGGCCTTCGCCCTGACCGACAACGTCGTCGTGACGGCGCGCGTCGAAAACCTGGCGGACGAGCGCTATCAGCAGGTGCTGGGCTATGGCGAGCCGGGCCGCACCGGCTACCTGGGGATCAGGCTGCGCTACTGATCCGCAGCCGGGCGTCGGCGGTGAAGGCCGCCGGCGCATCCAGCGCCAGCCGCGTCCAGTCCAGATTCGGACACGGCGCGTGGGCCGCCGCCAGGATGGCGCGCAGTTCCGCGGCCGAGGCCACGCTGGCCACCACCATCGCCACACCCCTCAGCGACAGGGCGTAACCCAGGGCCGCCTGCATGGGATCGCAGCGCATCTCGGCCAGACGCCGGCGCGTCCGCGACAGGCCCTGAGCGTGGCCCGCCATCTCGGGCGGCAGGTCGTCACCCCCGGCGAACAGCAGGCCGTTGGCGAACACCGACGACAAATGCACGTCCACGCCCATGCCGGCCAGTTCGTTCAGAATCCCGTCCTGCGCCGCGCGCTGGTCCAGCAAGCTGCAGCCGATCTGGACGACGTCGGGCTCCAGCCGCCGCGCCAGCAGCGCCGGCCCGTCCTCGATGGCGGCGCAAAAGCCGATGCGCCGAAACAGGCCGCGCTGTTTCAGCGCCTGCATCCGGTCCCACAGGGCGCGGCCCTCGGCGCCGGCCAGCTCGGCGGCGTTCGACACCAAAAGGGCCTCGCCGCGCGGCAGGCCCAAACGTTCCAGCGACCGGCGCGCACGCGCCTCGACACGATCGACCCCCTCGGCCAGCGGCACGGTCCGCACGGTCACCTGGAAAGGCGACGGGAACGGCCAGGCCTGTCCAAGCAGACGCTCGGCGTCGCCTTCGGGCTTGGTCGCGACCAATTTCACGCCCGCGTCCGCCCCGGTCTGCAGCAGAAAGCGCATAGCCTCTTCGCGCGCGCCGGCGGGCGCCGCCATGAAGGCGCCGGGCGCGCGCTCGGGTTCCGTCACCACGGCCAGGGCCAGGCGATTGACGGGCGAGGGCGCCGAAGGGGTGGCGGGGGATGGCGTCACCCCGGGACAATGACTCGCAATGTTTAAGGGACGCTGAGCGAGACCTTGCCCAATCCTTACTTATCCACCGCCGGTCGGCGAAATCGGTGGACGATCACACGTCGGCGTCCGGCTGTCGGTCCGGGTGAGCCGCGGCGAAGGCCGGGTGGGCCAGGGCGCGCGCCTCCACGGCTTCCAGCGCGGGCCAGGCGGCGGTCCCGACGTTGAAGCGACGCGCGGAATAGAGCTGCGGGATCAGGTAACAGTCCGCTAGGGTCGGCCCGTCGCCGAAGCTGAAACCCGCCCCGTGCCGCGCGACCAGGGTCTCCAGGGCGTCGAAGCCCGGCGCGATCCAGCGCGCGGCCCAGGCGTCGACGGTCGCCTGGTCGGCCCCCAGGTCGCGCCGCAGCGAGGTCAGCACACGCAGGTTGTTCAGCGGATGGATGTCGCAGCCGATCACGGCGCTCATGGCGCGCACCGTCGCCCGGTCGTCCGCGTCACGCGGCAGCAGCGGCGGCTCGGAATAGGTTTCCTCCAGCCATTCCAGGATGGCCGGGCTCTGGATCAGCACCTGCCCGTCGACATCCAGGGCCGGGACCATGCCCTGGGGGTTCAGCGCCAGATAGTCGGGCGTCTTCTGTCGGCCCTGGCGCAGATCGTGCGCCGCCTGCTCATAGGTCAGCCCCTTCAGGTTCAGGGCGATGCGGACCCGGTAGCTGGCGCCGGAGCGCCAATAGCCGTGCAGGATCATCAGACGACCTCGAACCTCAGCGTCTCCAGCCCGTCGATGGTCGCAACGACCGTATCGCCGCGCACGACAGGGCCGACGCCGGACGGGGTGCCGGTGAAGATCAGGTCTCCGGCCTGGAGCGCCCACAGCTTGCCGGCTTCTTCGACGATGCGGTCGGGGTTCAGGATCATGTCGTCCAGACGGCTGGACTGGCGCATCTCGCCGTTGACGCTCAGTTCGATGCGCCCTGCGGGATCGGGCAGGGCGCCCAGGGTGACCGCTCCGCAGGGCGCCGACTGGTCGAAGCCCTTGGCGGCGTCCCAGGGGCGGCCCGCCTTCTTGGCCTCGGCCTGAAGGTCGCGCCGGGTCAGGTCGCACCCGACCGCCCAGCCGACGGTCCGCCCGCCCTCGCCGATGGCGGCGACCAGTTCCGCCTCATAGTGAAGGTTCTCGGTCGCCGGCGGATAGGCGGGGTTCGCCCCGTCCGTCACCAGGGCGTCGCCTGGCTTGGAGAAGAAGAAAGGGGTCTGTTTATTCGGGTCGGATCCCATCTCGCGCGCATGGGCCGCGTAGTTCTGACCGACACACAGAATACGCCGG
>NZ_DLMO01000069.1:300-23416 GCF_002479325.1 Brevundimonas sp. UBA7534 | reverse complement strand
CATCGCCGACGATCGGCAGCGACGGGGTTGGGCTGGGCGGGAAAAGCCATTGGGTCATGCGCGCTTTCTAGATCGACGCCTCGCCGCTGGCGAGCCTGCGCTTATGTTGCGGCGCGGGAACCTTGACCACGCGGTGGCGTTGGCTATCGGGGTTCCCTATTCTAATGCAAAGCTTGTGAACGGAGCGCGCATCATGGCCACCACCAAGGCTCGAGAAGACATCAAGAACGATCTGAAGACCCTCAAGGAGGATCTTAAGGCCGGTGCTCGCGAGGAAACGCAGCGCCTGCGCGAGAAGGCCTCCGAGGCCGAGACCCGCCTGCGCGCCAAGAGCGACGAAGTGCGCGAGCAGGCTCGCGGCTACTACGAACAGGCTCGCGTGCGCGGGCGCGAGTATTACGACGACGCCGCCGAGCGTCTTGACGAGGCCCAGCGTTATGTCGTCGAGCGGGTTCAGGAGCGTCCGCTGCAGTCTACGGCCATCGCGCTCGGCGTCGGCATGGTGCTGGGCATGTTGCTGGCCGGCCGCCGCCGCTGATGTTCAGGGGGCTCATCAAGCGTTTGGTGGCGACCGCCGTGGTCGCCGCCAGCGCCTTCCTTGCCGTGGTCTTTATGGGCCTCGCCATCTTCTATGCACTCAGCCTGGCCATGACGCCCCTGGGCGCCGCGGCGGCGACTTTCGGCCTGTTCGCCCTTGTCGCCCTCGTGACCGCCCTTGTCTTCCTGCGCGGCGACAACCGCGACGAGGAGGACGAGGACGATGAGCCTGAAGGCTTGCTGGGCAAGGTCATGCACATCGTGCGCGACCGCCCGGTCATCGGCGCTGTTGGCGGCCTGGGCGCCCTGTTCCTGCTGCTTCGCAATCCGGCGCTTGCCGCCATCGTGGCCAGCATGGTGACAGAGCGAAAGCTCGACGAGCGTGGGTATCGTCGTCGGCGTCGATAGAATTTAGCCGGTTCATGTTCTGGAACGGGCCTCAAGCGGGAGCGTTGTTCTGCAGAGGGAAGGGAAACCGTCCCGACCTTGTCAAAACAACAACTTCAGGAGGACCGGGCCATGATTCGTTGGGCCATTATTTTCCTGGTCGTGGCTTTGGTCGCGGCTGTTCTCGGCTTCGGCGGGATCGCGAACTTCTCGTTCGAGATCGCCAAATTCATCGCCGTGGTCGCCATCATCCTTTTCGTCATCGCCTTGGTGGCTGGCGGACTTCGCGGACGCGGCACGCGGATATAGAGCGCGTCGCCTGAAGACCCTTGAAGGGCCGGAGCTGAACTCCGGCCCTTTTCTCATGCCTCGGCGAGAGCGTGGATCAGACCGCCGCCTTCTCGCGCTCGCCCGGATGTTGCGGATCCGGCGCCGTGGCGGCCTTTCGCGTGTCCTGACGGCGCGGCAGTCGCCAGACCTGGTGCGAGCTGAACCGTTCGCCGTCCCACGCAAGGGCCGTGACCGTGATGGTCTTGGCGTCCCAATCGATCTGATTGAATCCCGGCGGCGATCCGCGCTCGCGATGCGACAACGTCCCGCATCCGACCGCATAGGAGCATTTGTCGGCCAAGGGGATGGGCATGGCGAACGGCACGTGGACGTGACCGGTCATGATCAGATCCACGCCCGCCTCGGCGAAGATCAGCGCCGCCTCGTCGCCGCGCTTGACGTCGCCGGTCATCGGCGTGCCGATCATCTCGATCAGCGGATGGTGACAGGCCAGAACTCTCAGCGCCCCGATCGGCGCCTGTCGCAGGGCCTCGGCCGCGCGTCGGGTCTGGTCCAGGTCGATGACGCCCTTGGACCAGTTGGGCCGGGCCTGGAAGCCGCGCGCGGTCACCACGCCGCGCACCATCACCGCGTCGTCGCAGAACTGCCCGTCGTGGGCGGGGAAACCCGTCGCCGTCTCGAACGCCCGCCACGGGTGGAACACCCGGGCCACCGCGTCCCAATAGGGCACGTCGTGATTGCCCACGATGACGAAGCGCGGCTCGGGCATGGCGCGCATCCAGTCGCGCGCGGCGGCGAACTCGGCTGGATAGCCCTTCTGGGTGATGTCGCCGGTGATCAGCACCAGATCGTTGGGGGTGGCGTGGGCGTAGTCCAGGGCGGCGGCGACGGCGCGCTTGTGTTCGCAACCGAAATGAATGTCTGAAAACTGGAGGATGCGCCCCATCAGACGCTGTCCTCGGCGGCGGGCGGCTTGGGCGTCAGGGCGCGAAAGGCCTTTGGCGCGAACCGGACCGTGGCTTCGGACTTCAGGCGGATGGTCTCGCCGTCGATGACGGCGGGGATGCGCGAGCGGGCCCAGGCGTCGATGCGCCGCGCGGGTTGAGTCGAGACGGAGGGATCGTGCCGCCAGTCGGTGAACAGCGCCGTCGCCGCCAATCGGAACGCCTGCATGGCGTCCAGCGGGTCCATTGCCGCCGCCTCCAGACCGACCGGTTCTTCCAGGGCGCGCGAGATCATCGGGCTGATGAGCACCAGGGCTTCGGTGCGGCGCTTGCGCCCGCCGTCCAGGCTGAAACGCAGTCGGCCGCTGAAGGCCCGCTTCAACGCCAGGCGCGCATGACCGACGGCCTGGCGCAGCTTGCCCGTGCGGATGGCCTCGCGCGCCGGCGCCCAGAGCGCGGGCGCGCCCAGGATGGCGGCGCAGTAGAAATATTCGCCCGCGACCTCGCCGCCCGAGACGAACTGCGGCTCGCCCTCCTCCAGCGCGCGCCTCAAGGCCTCCTTCCAGTCCGTCGTGCCGTATAGCGCCTTGGGCAGCATGTTCATCGTGCCGCCCGGCAGCGGCGCGATCATTGGACCATTCGGCTTGGCGCGCGAGGCGACCGCCCGCGCGGTGCCGTCGCCAGCCAGCACGAAGATGACATCAGGCTTCTCGGCGAAAGCGTCGGCGATGATGGCGTCGAAGTCGCCTTCCAGAACCACCACCCGCGCCTCGAGCTGATAATCGGCCAGGATCGCCTCGGCCTCACCCGCCGCTCGCGGGCCGACGCTTCCGGACAACGGATTGACCAGCATCACGGCGCGCCGCAGCGGCGTGTGCGGCGTCAGCTCTCCCTTCGGCCCGGCGGCGGCATCCCGTTCGGTCGCAATCGTATCGCTCATGTGCGCCGCAACGCTTCGCACCTGCGGCCGTTCCGACCGAGGTTCAAGAAAGCTTCGCCATATATCAGCCTTGGCGGCGTGGTCGCTGGGAACCGTCAAGCCCGGGCCACGTTCTCGTGGTCAGGGCGAACCAACAGAGTTTCGAGGAGAGACATCATGAAAATGGCGATTATCGCGATCGCGGGAGCCGGTCTGCTGGCTTCGGCCTGCGCCAGCGACCCGTACGGCAACAGCAACCAGACCGTCCGTCAGGGCGCCATCGGCGCCGGCTTGGGCGCGGTGGCCGGCGCCATTGTCGGCAACAACGTCGGCGGCGGCAACGCGGCCACCGGCGCACTGATCGGCGGCGCGCTCGGCGGCGCGGCGGGCGCGATCCGCGGCTCGGCCCAAGATCGCAACAACCAGCAGCGCTACCGCGACAGCCAGGGCCGGTACTACTACTGCTACGATAACCGTCAGGACGAGTGCTACTGGGATAACGGCCAGCGCCGTTACTGATCCCGGTCGACGCGCCTGACGGCGTCGAAAGACAGGATTTGGGCGGCTCGTCGAACGACGGGCCGCCTTTTTCATGATCCAGGAGGCGGGCTTATGAGAGCGATGGCGGCGGGGATGATCGGCGTGGCGCTGGTGGCGGCGGGCTGCGCAAGCGGACCCAGCCGGGACGACCTGGTGCAGAGGACCGACTGCGCGCCGGTCCGCTTCGACATCTACTTCGCCAACGACCAGGCGAGCCTGACCCCCATGGCGCGCGAGGCGATCCGGCTGGGCGCGCAACAGGTGGCGGGTTGCGCCATCGACCGGGTGCGAGTGCTGGGCCTGGCGGACGCGCAAGGCGCGGCCACGGCCAATCTGAACCTGTCGGAGCGGCGCGCACAAACCGTCACAGCGGCGCTGGAGGCGGACGGTCTGCCGGTCCCGACCTTCGAGGTCCAGGCCGCCGGCGCGGCCGGCGCGACGACGGCGCAGGGCGCCAACGCCCCGATGCGCCGACGCACCGAGGTGCTGATCGAAGCGCGACCTCGCTAGCCAGGCGAACGTCAGGCCGACACGGCCACGACGGCGACGACGCCGCCCGCAACTGTCGTCTCGTCGTCCACACGCTTGCCCAGCAGGGCCTGGGCCAGGGGCGAGACATAGCTGATGCTGCCTTGGGCGGGATCGGCCTCGTCCTCGCCCACGATGCGCCAAGTCTGGACGCGGCCGTCCTCCCGCTCAATCGTCACCGCCCCGCCGAAGCGCACGACGCCGTCGTCGGCGCCGGGCGCAACCAGCTGCGCCGAAGCGCGCCGGGCCGACCAATAACGCAGGTCCCGCGTCGCCCGCGCCATCGACGTGCGGTCGCTTTCGATCGAGCCCTGGACTTGGGCGGCGGTGTAGGCGGCGCGCGCGGCGGCAAGTTCGGCCTCGATCAGGGCCAGACCCTGCTCCGTCACCAGATTGGGATGGGACGAGATCGGCCGATCGGCCAGGTCGGCCGCCGTGGCTTCAAGATCTTCTTCTCGGGTAAAGGCGACGCTCATGGAGCGGAACATAGCGCGCGCCGCCCCTATGGCCAGCGGGGCCGTGAACGGGCAAAGCGGGGCGATGCGAGCGGACACCCCCCAGATCGTCGTCATCGGCGCCGGCCCGGCCGGGCTGATGGCGGCCGAACGCCTGGCCGCCAGCGGCCTGACGGTCGCCGTGCACGAGCGGATGCCCTCGGTCGCGCGCAAATTCCTGATGGCCGGCCGGGGCGGGCTGAACCTGACCCACTCAGAGCGTGCCGAGGCCTTCCTGAACCGCTACGGCGAGGCCCGCGCGTCGGTCGCGCCCTGGCTGGAGGCCTTTTCTCCGGCCGATCTGGTCGCCTGGGCCGAGGGGATGGGCCAGTCGACGTTCGTGGGCACCAGCGGTCGGGTCTTTCCCCGGGCACTGAAGGCCTCGCCCCTGCTGCGGGCCTGGCTGGCGCGGCTGTCCGACCTGGGGGTGACGATCCACACCCGATCGACCTGGCGGGGCTGGCAGGGCGGCGCCCTGGTGTTCGACACGCCCGAGGGCGAAAAGCGCGAACGGCCCGAGGCGACCCTGCTGGCCCTGGGCGGCGCCAGTTGGCCCCGCTTGGGATCGGACGGGGCCTGGACGCCCTGGCTCGAGACGGCGGGCGTGGCCCTGTCGCCCTTTCGTCCAGCCAACGTCGGCGCCGATATCGCCTGGTCGCCGATGCTGCGCGAGCGGTTCGCCGGCGCTCCGCTGAAGGGGATCGCCCTGCGCCACGGACAGGCGACCGTGCGGGGCGAGGCGGTGATCGCGGACTATGGGCTGGAAGGCGGAGCGATCTACGCCCTGTCAGCGGCGATCCGCGAAGCGACGGCGCGCGAGGGCCGCGCCGTCCTGACCCTGGACCTGAAACCTGACACGCCCCTGGATCGGCTGGCCGCACGGCTCGCGGCCCAGCCGGTCAAGGCCAGCCTGTCCAACCGCCTGCGCAAGGCGGCGGCCCTGACCCCTGCGGCCGCCGCCCTGCTGCGAGAGGCCGGGCCGCTGCCCGACGCGCCCGAGGCGCTGGCCGCCCGGATCAAGGGTCTGGTCCTGACGGCGACCGGCGTGCAGGGGCTGGAGCGGGCCATATCCTCGGCCGGCGGGGTGGCGTGGGAGGCGGTCGACGACCGCCTGATGCTGAAGGCCCGACCCGGCGTCTTCGTCGCCGGCGAGATGCTGGACTGGGAGGCGCCGACCGGCGGCTATCTGCTGCAGGCCAGCTTCGCCTCGGGCGTCGCCGCCGCGGCGGGCCTGCGCGACTGGCTGGCGGGTGCGGTCGACACGACGGCCGCGACGGTTCAGGGTTAAGACCACGTTCGCCTGCCCGGAGACCTTCTTCATGCGCCGTCTGCTGTCCGCCGTGTCCATCCTCGCCCTGTCGCTGTCCTGCAATGCGGCTTTCGCCCAGAGCGCCGCACAGGATCCGGGCCAGGACTCCGGCCTTGCGGCCATCGACGCGGAGCGGATGAACCAGGCGGTGCGCGTCCTGGCGTCGGACGAGTTCGAGGGGCGCGGCCCCGTCTCGGCGGGCGAGGAAAAGACCGTCGAATGGCTGGCCGAACAGTTCCGCGCGGCGGGGGCCGAGGGCGGCGGGCCGGACGGCTCCTTCTTCCAGACGGCCCAGTTGTCGCGCACGCGCCAGGACGGCCCGGCGACCGTGACCGCCTCGGCCGGCGGTCGGACCCTGACCTTCGAACGCGGGCCGGACGTCCTGGTCTCCAGCGACCGGCCGACCAATCACATCACCGTCACCGACGCCCCGATCGTCTTCGTTGGCTACGGCGCGACGGCGCCCGAGCGTCAGTGGGACGACTTCAAGGACGTGGACGTGCGCGGCAAGGTGATCGTGGTCCTGGTCAACGACCCGGATTTCGAGGCGGCCGACGGCGATCCGGTGGCCGGCAAGTTCGACGGCCAGGCCATGACCTTCTACGGCCGCTGGACCTACAAGTTCCAGGAGGCGGGCCGACGCGGCGCCGCCGGCGTGCTGGTGGTGCACGAGACGGCCGGGGCCGGCTATCCTTGGTCGGTGCTGCAGAATTCCTCGGCGGCGCCCAAGTTCGACATCGTGCGGGCGAACCCCGACGCCGAACGGGCACCCTTCCAGGGCTGGATCCAGCGGGCCAAGGCGGAAGAGCTGTTCAGCGCCGCCGGCCTGGACTTCGTCGCCCTGAAGGACGCCGCGCGCCGCGCCGACTTCCGCCCGGTCGAACTGTCGGGCGCGACGATGAGCGTCGACTTCGGCCAGATCGCCGACCGGGTGCAGACGCGCAACGTCCTGGCGCGCATCCCCGGCGCCGAGCACCCGGACGAGACGGTGATGTATGGCGCCCACTGGGATGGCTACGGCGTGGGCACGCCGGAGGCGTCGGGCGACAATATCTATAACGCCGCGGTGGACAATGCGACGGGGGTGGCCGCCCTGCTGGAGCTGGCCCACGCCTTTAACGCCGGCCCGCGGCCCAAGCGGTCGATCGTCTTCGCCGCCTGGTCGGGCGAGGAGGCGGGCCTGCTGGGCTCGACCTACTACGCCGCCAATCCGGTCTGGCCGCTGGAAAAGACGGTCGCCAACATCAACGTCGACAGCCTGTTGCCGGGGACCGAGATCGACCCGAACGTGGTCGTCATCGGCAAGGGCAAGAACCAGCTGGACGCCGTGCTGGAACGCCATGCGAGCGCCACGGGCCGCACCCTGATCGCCGATCCGGCGCCCCAGGCCGGCGCCTTCTATCGCTCGGACCACTTCCCCCTGGCGATCCAGGGCGTGCCGGCCCTGTTCCCCGCCGCCGGCTTCACCGGCGCCAGCGCCGCCAGCCGGGACTATGTGGAGAACCGCTATCACCAGCCGTCCGATGAATGGGACGAGACCTGGCGCATGGATGCGGCCGCCGCCGACGTGGCCCTGATCTACGCCGTGGGCCGCGACCTGGCCGATTCCGACGCCTGGCCGGAATGGAACGCCGACGCCGAATTCGCCGGCGCCCGCGCCGCCTCGGCCGCCGAACGCCGCTAAGCCGCCAGATCGCGCGCGACCGCGCCAGCCAGGTCCAGCGCCTGGCCGCGCAGGTCCGGCACGGCCGTGATCTCCCAATAGGCGCCGCGCGTCAGCGGGCCGATGGCGTAGAGGCCCGGCGTGGCGCCCTTCCGGCCGATCAGGCCGCCGATGTCGTCCACCCGCGCGCCCAGGCCCAGCGGGTCGGGGACGGCCAGCCCTTGGGCCAGCAGATCGACGATCAGCGGCTCGGCGCTGCGGCCGATCTCGCCCAGGGGACCCGTGCAGTTGATCACCAGGTCGAAACGGCCGCGAATGGCCCGGCGCCGCCCACGCGGGCGCCAGGCCGCATGCACCCCGTCCGCCTTCAGTCCCGCAGAGACCAGCTTGCCGGCCTGAATGGAAAGTTCGCCCGAGGCGATCATGCCGTCGATCTGGCGCGCGGCGCCCGGCGACAGCCGATGGCGGTGCACGTCCCACAGCGGCCGCAGATGGCGCAGGAAGCGGCCGCGCTGGGCCGGCGTCCAGCCGCGCCACAGCGGCCGGGCCTGGTGGCGCAGTCGGTCGAACACCGCGCGCCAGTCGTGATCGCGGGTCGCGGCCCGAACCTGAGCCAGGATCGCCGCCGGATCGCCCGCGAAGTCTCCCCCGAACGGTGCGGGCGCCGCCGAGGCGTGGGCGCGGGGCAGAAGGCCGTGGCGCGACAGGGCGGTGAATCGCCGCGCCGGGCGCCGCAGCGCCAGGGCGCAGTCCACCATCGTCAGCCCGGCCCCGATCAGCAGGATGTCGCGCGCCGTCTCCACCTCGACCGGGTCCAGGCGCCAGGGGTTCTCGACATAGGCGCCCGAGGCCCTGAGGTCCGGATCGGCGCCGTTCAGGGCGGCCGGCTCCAGATTGCCCAGGGCCAGGATCACCGCGTCGGCTTCCAGCGGCGACGCGCCCTCGACGTCCAGCCGCCAGCGGTCGCCGACCCGGCGGATCGCCCGCGCCTCGCCGGAGACCAGGGCCAGCCGTTCCGGGGCCTCACGCACCGCCTCCTCCAGCAGGCCCCGCAGATAACGGCCGTAGGTTCCTCGCGTGATGAAGCCGTCCTGCGCCTCCCAGCGGGGCTGGTCCGCCAGCCAGTCGGCCAGGTGGCGGGGCCGGTCTGGAAGGGCGCTCATATTGTCCAGCCGCACGTTCAGCAGATGCGTCGGATTGCCGGTGTCATAGGCCGCGCCGACGCCGAAGAGCGGGCGGCGCTCGATCAGGCTGACCCGCGCGCGCGGCGACAGGCGCAGCAGGTGGATGGCGCTGAGCAGGCCGCTGAAGCCGGCCCCGACGATGGCGATGTGCGGTTCGGTCATCGGCGTCTCCGTAAGGGAGGGTCGATCATTCGCCGCAAAACTCTAGTGTACAAGTAGGTTTTTAGTGGCGGCGGCCTTCAGCCACGCTGTCGCCGCGTCGTCTGCGGGCCGTGCGCAGGTCGTCGAGGGCGGCAGGGACCAGGCTCCACGGCTCGATGCAGTAGCGCACGAACAGGCGCCGGGGATCGCGCATCAGGCGATAGGCCCACTCCAGCCCCACGCGCCCGGTCCATCGCGGCGCGGCGGCCTGGACGCCCGCCTCGTAGTCGAAGGCCGCGCCGACCGACAGGATGGCGCAGTCGGGCAGCCGCTGCAGGTTGCGGACGATCCATTCCTCCTGGCGGGGCATTCCCATGCCGACGAACAGGACGTGGGGGCGGAAGGCGGCCACTTCGGCCAGGACCGCCGCATTTTCCGCCGAGCCGGGCGTCGCGTCGAAATAACCGTGGTGGGTGCGGATGTTGGCCTGGGGATAGCGCTGGCCCAGGCGCCGCGCCGCCGTCTCGCCCACGCCCGGCGCCCCGCCCACGGCCATGACCCGCCAGCCCTCGCGGTCGGCCAGACTCCAGAAGCGATCGCGCCAGTCCAGATAGGTGCAGCGGTGAAACGGCCGCGCGCTGAGCCCCAGAATCCGCGCGAACCACAGCAGGGGCCGCGAATCCACCTGGACCAGGTCGGCGGCGGCGTAGAAGGCGCGCATCTCAGGCGTCTTCCGCACCAGGTGAAGGCTGTGCAGATTGTGGTTGGCGATCACGGTGCGGCGGCCCTCGCGCACGCAGCGGGCCAGGTGCAACAGGACCTCTTCGGGCCGCACCAGGTCGACCGCCTGGCCCAGCAGGCGCACGCGCTCGTCGTCCCGCCGGGCCTGGCGAAAGGCCGGGCGGGCGCGGGCGCGGCGGTCGTCCGCCGGGGTCTGGATCAGGGAATCCGCCATGGCCGCAGCCTGCGCCCCCTCCCTTCAAGGCGACGTTAGCGAACAGGCCTAACACGCCTTAGCCACGCCGGATCGGCCCCTTGTCACGGAAAGCGAAAAAAGCGCCAAAAGGTCTGTTGACCCCGCCGATGCTCTGCCTTAGAGGTCCGCGCCTTCCCGATGGAAACGCCGCAAGGCGAGACCGACGGGGCCCAGATGGCGGAATTGGTAGACGCGCTGGCTTCAGGTGCCAGTGGCTTAACGGCCGTGGAGGTTCGAGTCCTCTTCTGGGCACCATCTTTCGAACGGCGCCGCATCCCGGATGCGGCGCCGTTCTTGGTTTCGGGCCTATCGCATCGCGCGCGGCGCGATGCGGCGTGAGGCGCTTGTTTCCGGCCTATCGCGCCACGCGCGGCGTGGCGCTGCTTGAGGCCGGCGTGTAAGAACCTGCGCATGACCGTCTATCTGCATCAGGGCGACTTGCCCGACGACCTGGACCTGGGGCCCGAGGTCGCCGTCGATTCCGAGACCATGGGCCTGCGCTTCGGGCGAGACCCGCTGTGCGTGGTCCAGCTGTCGGCCGGCGACGGAAACGCCCACGTCGTGCGCCTGAACCGCCCGGCCTACGACTGCCCGAACCTGAAGCGGCTGCTGGCCGATCCGCAGGTGCTCAAGATCTTCCATTTCGGCCGGTTCGACATCGGCATGTTCCAGCTGCATCTCGGCATCGAGACGCGGCCGGTCTACTGCACCAAGATCGCCTCCAAACTGGCGCGCACCTACACCGATCGGCACGGGCTGAAGGACGTGGTGCGCGAGACCGTGGGCGTCGATCTGTCGAAGGCGCAGCAGTCGTCCGATTGGGGCGCGCCCGAACTGACCCAGGCGCAGTTGGACTACGCCGCGTCCGACGTCCTGTACCTGCACGCCGCGAAGGCGCGGCTGGACCAGATGCTGGCCCGCGAGGGCCGCACGCAGCTGGCGGCCAAGTGTTTCGACTTCCTGCCGACCCGTTCGGCGCTCGACCTCGCCGGCTGGGACGAGGTCGACATCTTCGCCCACAGCTAGGGCCGCCCCGTGACGGACCCGCGAGACACCCCCGCCACCCGCGCCGACGAGGCCCGCGTCGCCCAGGAGGGCCGGCGCTGGCGCGCCCACTCGCGTCGGGTGCGGCTGTATCGCCGGGTGTTGCCGATCATCATGCTGGTGCTGGCGGGCGGGGCCCTTACCTGGACCGTGTTCCGCACCGTCATGTCGGGGGTGGAGCGGCGCGCCACCCAGGGCCAGGAGGTCCGCCTGGACAATCCGATGTTCCACGGCCAGGACGCGCAGGGACGCTCTTTCGTCATCGGCGCCCAGGGCGCGGTGCGCGACGGAACCACCGGCCATTTCCGCCTGATCGGCCCGGCGCTGAAGTTGAACTTGGGCGGGCGTAAGGTGACGGAGATGACGGCCGACGGCGGAACCTACAACGAGGCGGCCCGCACCGTGACCATCGGCCCGAATGTGCGGATTTCCGACGGCGGCTCGGGCTTCGTCCTGACGACGCCCGAGGCGGTGGTCGACACCCGCACCGGGATCATCACCGGTTCAAAGGGCGTTCAGGGAGCCGGCCCTATTGGAACCATCAACGCTTCGTCCTATGCGATCTACGATCAGGGCCAGCGGGTGGTTTTCAACGGCCAGGGCGATAACAAGATAAGGGGGACGATAAATCCCTCCGGATCAGGCGGATGACGGCGATGAAGATGAAGATGCTGGCGGCGGCGACCGCCCTGACCGTCCTGGTCCTGCCGAGCGTGGGCGACGCCCAGTCGAACCGGACCTCGAACCAGCCGATCGCCTTCGGCGCGGATTCGGGCGAACAGACCGCCGAGACCATCTCCCTGCGCGGCCGGGCCGAGGTGACGCAAGGCGACAACCGCCTGCGCGCCGACGCCATCACCCTGTACCGCGACGCCTCGGGTGACCCGGACCGGGTGGAGGCGACCGGAACCGTCTATTTCGTGACCCCGACCCAGTCGATGCGCGGCGACCGCGCCGTCTATTCCCTCGACGGCGGCGAAGTGGTGGTGACCGGCAACGTCGTCCTGACCCAGGGCCGGAACGTCCTGACGGGCGGCCGCCTGACCTACAACGTCAACACCGACGCCGCGACCATGGCCGGCGCCCCGCGCGGGTCGGCCGGCAACCGCATCCAGGGCGTCTTCTATCCCAACGGCAACTGAGGCCTTTCGGCCGGACTGAGCAGATTTGGCGCGCAAGGAACTCTCCGCCCTGAACCGTGACGAACCGGCCGCCGCGCCGGAGGTCGAGGCCGCGCCCGCCGACAAGGGCCTGCGGGTGCGCAACATCGCCCGCGCCTTCGGCCAGCGGCAGGTGGTGCGCGACGTCTCCCTGACGGTCCAGCGCGGCGAGGTCGCGGGCCTGCTGGGCCCCAACGGGGCGGGCAAGACCACCTGCTTCTACATGATCACCGGCCTGATCCCGCCGGACGCCGGCTCGATCTGGCTGGACGGCGAGGACATCACCGCCCAACCCATGTACCAGCGCGCGCGCATGGGCCTGGGCTATCTGGCGCAGGAAGCCTCGATCTTCCGCGGCATGACGGTCGAGCAGAACATCCGCGCGGTGGTCGAACTGAACTCGCCCAAGGCCAGCATCGAGGCCGAGACATCGCGCCTGCTGGGCGAACTGCACATCGAGCATCTGCGCCACGCCCCGGCGACGGGCCTGTCAGGCGGGGAACGGCGCCGGGTCGAGATCGCGCGCGCCCTGGCGGGACGTCCGTCCTTCATGCTGCTGGACGAACCCTTCGCCGGCATCGACCCCCTGGCCATCGCCGACATCCGCTCGGTCATCCGCTATCTGGCCGGCCAGGGCATCGGCGTGCTGATCACCGACCACAATGTGCGCGAGACGCTGGAGATCACCGACCGGGTGTCGATCATCTCGGCCGGGTCTGTGCTGTTCGAAGGCACGGCGGACGAGGCCATCCACGACCCCGAGGTCCGGCGCGTCTATCTGGGCGAAATGTACGGCTGATCGCGCGTGCGCCCTTCCCCTGCCGGCCTGACGCTGATTTTATCGGGCGGACGCCGCGTCGCCACGATTTGGTCGTGTCTGCGGGGCCTGTGATCGAAGCCGGGCGCCTTCCATGATCGGGCCCACCGAAAGAGACCGAATGCGTAAACTGCTCCTCGTCGGCTGCGCCGCCCTCGCCCTCGGCGGTTCCGCCGCCGCCGTCGCCAGCCAGACCCCGCGCAACGAAACCTTCCGCATGCTGGAGCTGTTCGGCGACGTGGTGGGCATCGTCGAGCGGCTGTACGTCGTGCCGGTCGACAACAAGAAGCTGATCGAGGCGGCGCTGAGCGGCATGATGACCGCGCTGGATCCGCATTCGAACTATCTGCCGCCCGACAGCTATGGCGATCTGCAGGAGCGGACCACCGGCCAGTATTCCGGCGTCGGCCTGACCATCACCTCCGAGGGCGGCCTGGTGAAGGTCATCTCGCCGATGGACGAGAGCCCCGCAGCCCGCGCCGGCGTCCAGGCCGGCGACGTCATCAGCGCCATTGACGGCCAGAACGCGGCGGGCCTGACCGTCAGCCAGGTGTCGGAAAAGCTGCGCGGCGAGGTCGGCACCAGCGTCAAGGTCACCTTCCTGCGCGACGGCGAGGACCCGCTGGAAGTCGTGCTGACCCGCGAGGTCATCAAGGTCCAGTCGGTCACGGGCCGGGTCGAGGGCGACTTCGGCTATCTGCGCGTCTCGACCTTCAACGAGAACACCGGCCGCGAGCTGACCGAGGCCATCGACAAGATCAAGGCCGAGAAGCCGGGCGTGAAGGGCTATGTCCTGGACCTGCGCAACAACGGCGGCGGCCTGCTGACGGCGGCCATCGACGTGTCCGACGCCTTCCTGGAACGCGGCGAGATCGTCAGCCAGCGCGGCCGCAAGCCCGAGCAGATCGAACGCTATTCCGCCAAGGCCGGCGACCTGACCGGCGGCCTGCCGGTGGTGGTGCTGATCAACTACGGCTCGGCCTCGGCGTCCGAGATCGTCGCCGGCGCCCTGAAGGATCACCAACGGGCGACCGTGGTGGGCCTGACCAGCTTCGGCAAGGGGTCGGTGCAGACGGTGATCCCGCTGCGCCAGGGGCAGGACGGCGCCCTGTCGATCACCACGGCGCGCTACTACACGCCGTCCGGCGCCTCGATCCAGAAGATCGGCATCGAGCCGGATTACGAGGTGGCCCGGTCGGCGGCCGAGGCGCGCATCGTCTCACGCTCCAGCTTCATCTATTCCGAGGCGGCTTACGCCACCGCGCTGGACGCCTCCATCGGCGCCGAACGCAAGGGCGCCCACACCCCGCGCGAAGCGCCGGGCGAGGACTACGACAAGGACAAGGACTATCAGCTGGAACGCGCGCTCGACGTGCTGCGCGCCGGCGGGGACCTGTCGAAGCTGAGCGCGCCGCCGGAAGGGATCGTGGTGACGGAGCCCGGATCGGAGCCCAAGCCGGATGCGACGCCGGCGGACGAGCCGGAGACGCCGGACGAGCAGGAATAGGGATCGCCGTCGTGCTCGACGCCTCGGCCTGACTTTTCCTTTTCGTCATCCTCTGGCAAGCCGCGTCTTCGCGGCGCAGACCGGGGGATCCAGCGGCGCGCGGGAGCGCGAACCGGTCGCGAGCACATAAGCCTGACGTCGGCGCCGAAGAACCATTTCGCCTTCGGCGCCGCTGGGTCCCCCGATCTCGCTGCGCTCGCCGGAGGATGACGAAAGGGGAGAGTCGACATTCCTCCGCTTTTCCTTCATAAGCCGCCGCTTCCGACGCAAGTGAACCTCGCGTCTCCACCCACACGACCCCCGATGTGTCGGGACGAGGTGGGCGAGAACCCCCTGTCGACGTGATCGTCCACAGGGGCCGTTGTCGTATGGAGCCGCTTCGCCTGCGCTGACTGAGGTAGTGAATGTTCGAGGCTCTGAACGAGCGGCTGACAGGCGTCTTCGACCGGATCACCGGGCGCGGCGCCCTGTCCGAAAAGGATGTCGCCGAGGCGATGCGCGAAGTGCGCGTGGCCCTGCTGGAGGCCGACGTCGCTTTGCCGGTCGTCAAGGAATTCATCGCCTTCGCCACCGAGCGCGCGACCGGCGAAGAGGTCATCCGTTCGGTCAAGCCGGCCGATCAGGTGGTCAAGATCGTCTATGACGGCCTGATCGAGATGCTGGGCGGCGAAGAGCCGGTCCCGCTGAACACCAACGCCAATCCGCCCGCCGTGGTGCTGATGGCCGGCCTGCAGGGCTCGGGCAAGACCACGACTTCGGCCAAGCTGGCGCTGCGCCTGACCAAGTTCGATCGCAAGAAGGTCATGATGGCCTCGCTGGACACGCGTCGTCCGGCCGCGATGGAACAGCTGGCCACGCTCGGCAAGCAGATCGACGTCGCGACCCTGCCGATCGTGGCGGGCGAGAGCGCGGTGCAGATCACCCGCCGAGCGCTGCAGTCAGCCAAGCTTCAGGGCTTCGACGTCCTGATCCTGGACACCGCCGGCCGCATCACCCTGGACGAAGGGCTGATGAATGAGGTGGCCGAGGTCGCCGACATCGCCAAGCCCGTCGAGACCCTGCTGGTCGCCGACAGCCTGACCGGCCAGGACGCCGTGCGCACGGCGTCCGCCTTCCATGAGCGGCTGCCGCTGACCGGCCTGGTCCTGACCCGCGCCGACGGCGATGGGCGCGGGGGCGCCATGCTGTCGATGCGGGCCGTCACCGGCCTGCCGATCAAATATCTGGGCGCCGGCGAAAAGGTCGATGCGCTGGACGTGTTCGACGCCCGCCGCGTCGCTGGCCGCATCCTGGGTCAGGGGGACATCGTCGCCCTGGTCGAAAAGGCCGCTCAGGACCTGGACCAGGCCAAGGCCGAGAAGATGGCCAGGAAGCTGGCCAAGGGTCAGTTCGACCTGGACGACTTGGCCGGCCAGCTTCAGCAGATGAAGCGGATGGGCGGCCTTCAGGGCATCATGGGCATGCTGCCCGGCGTGGCCAAGATGAAGGGCCAGATGGCCGAGAGCGGCATCGACGACCGCATGATCCTGCGCCAGGAAGCCATCATCTCCTCGATGACCAAGGCCGAGCGCAAGAAGCCGGACCTGCTGAACGCGTCGCGCAAGAAGCGCATCGCCGCCGGCGCCGGCGTCGAGGTCCAGGATGTAAACCGGGTCCTGAAGCAGCACCGCCAGATGGCCGACGTGGTCAAGTCGATGGCGCGCGGCGGACCCAAGAAGATGCAGCAGATGGCCGCCATGCTGGGCGGTCTCGGCGGCGGCGGCGGGCCGGACATGGCGCGCCTCAAGGCCTTGGGCGGCGGCAAGACGCCGGAACCCAGCGCCGACGAACTGAAGGCCATTCAGGACCGCCTGGCGGGACTGGGCGGCGGTCAACTTCCGAACCTGCCGGGGGGGCTTCCGGGCCTGCCGGGCTTCCCCAAGAAAAACTGATCTGATCTAGAAAGAGACTGACAATGCTGAAGATTCGTCTGGCCCGCGGCGGCGCCAAGAAGCGCCCCTACTACCACATCGTCATCGCCGACTCGCACTCGCCGCGCGACGGCAAGTTCATCGAGAAGGTCGGCAGCTACAACCCGATGCTGCCCAAGGACGGCGAGACCCCGCGCGTCGCCCTGAAGGTCGAGCGCATCGCCGAATGGCTGGGCAAGGGCGCCCAGCCGACCGACCGCGTCGCCCGCTTCCTGTCGCAGGACGAGACCCTGGGCCAGAAGGTGAAGTGGACCCAGTCCAACAACCCGAACAAGGCTCAGCCCGGCAAGAAGGCGCAAGAGCGCGCCGCCGAGCGCGCCCAGCGCGAAGCCGATCGTCTGGAAGCCGAAGCCGCCGCCAAGGCCGAAGCCGCCGAAGCCGCCGCCAAGGCCAAGGAAGAAGCCGAAGCCGCCAAGAACGCCCCGGCCGCTGAAGAGGCCCCGGCCGAGGAAGCTCCGGCCGCTGAAGCCGCTGCTGAAGAAACCCCGGCCGCCGAAGAAGCGACCGAGGAAAAGGCCGAAGGCTAAGCCCTCCGCCGTTCCGGCTCCGGCCGGATCGGAACATCGGAAAGCAGCGTCCTCGCGGGCGCTGCTTTTCTGTTATGGGGCGACCATGAGAGAGGGCGACGCATGACCAAGGACGGCAGACTTATCCTCGTGGGCCAGGTCGGTGGCGGCTTCGGCGTCAGGGGCGAGGTGCGGGTAACCGCCTTCACCGCCGATCCGCTGGCGTTGACGGCCTATGGACCCCTGCTGCGGGCCGACGGCTCGGTGGGCCTGACCCTGACCTCAGCGCGACCGGACAAGAACGGCGTCGTCGGCCGAGCCAAGGAAATCGCCACCAAGGAAGAGGCCGACGCCCTGCGCGGCCTGAAGCTGCACGTGCCGCGCGATCGTTTTCCCGAGCCCGAGGAGGACGAGTTCTACCTGGCCGACCTGATTGGGCTTCAGGCCCGGGACGCCGATGACGCGGTGATCGGCACGGTCAAGGCGGTGCAGAATTTCGGCGCCGACGACATGCTGGAGATCGCGCCCGCGGCGGGCGGGCCGACCTGGTATCTGCCCTTCACCCGCGACGCCGTGCCCGACATCCGCATGGCCGACGGCTGGCTGCGGGCCTTGAGGCCGGTCGAGGTCGGCGAGCGCGAGCCGGACTGAGCCGTCAGAAGAAGGTGGCGTCGTCCTGCTTCTTCGGCTGCGGCGCCGCGCGGGGTTGCGCGGGCGGCGTCTGCGAGCCGCGGGGCGGCGTGGTGGTCGCCGGCCCGACTCCAGGCGGTTGCGTCGCCGGGGAAGCCGGGGCGGCCTCGCCGGGCGCGGGCTGCGGGGCGCCGGTCACGTCGGGATAGGCCATCGGCGACGCGCCCTCAGAGTCCGCCACCGGCGCGGCGCCGGGATCGCCGACCCGGTCAGGCGCGCCCAGATCGTCGCGCACGAAGGGCCAGGCGCGGGCCTCGGCGCAGGCGCAGGCCTTGAGGAAGCCCTGAGCGTCGCGCCACAGCACAAGCGGATGGGCCATGGCGACGCCCGACGGCGCCAGCAGCTCGGTCAGTCGCGCATCGAAGCGGCGGGCGGCCTCGACCACGGCCTCGCGCGCCAGATCGCCGTCGGCCGGCGGCACTCCCTGCGCGGTCCAGCTGCGCGGGGGCGTCGAGGTCCAGCGCTGGAACAGCCGCCAGTCGCGCGTCAGCCACAGCTCGGCCACCGTGGACCGTTCGGCGGCGGTCGACTGCGGCGCGCCCTCGCGGTCTGGCCGGGCGAAGACGATGAAGCGCGGCTCGGCCCCGCCGGCGCGCAGGCGCGGGGCCTCCTCGCGCAGATATCGGTCCAAGGCCGCGCTGTCGCGCCAGCCGACGACATAGACCGGCTGCCCGCCCGCGCCATCGGACACCCAAGACGACTGGTCGAGCAGCTGCTGAATCTCGGCCTGGTTCTGCGTCACCGTGACCGGCTGGAACCGGGCGAAGAAGTTCCAGTACGTCCAGTATCCCACGCCCATCAGGATCAGGGCGGTGATCGCCGTCAGGATCGACCAGATCAGAACACGCCGCATCGAAACGCCTCCCCCAGCTTCGCTGTACGCGCATCCTAACGCACGAAGTGGCGATTCCGTTGTCGGCCCCCGTGACTCAGGGCTGCCAGCCGGTCGTCTGGGCGACCTCGCTGTCGTCGGCCAGGGCGCGGCGCGTCTTCTTGACCTCGGCCCAGGCGGCGCGCAGCAGTTCGGGCACGCCCTCGCCGGAGACGCCGGAAACCAGCATCGGGCGGCGGCCGGCGACGGCCTCCAGCTGGTCGGCCTTCTCCTCGCGCATCTCGGGGGTCAGGGCGTCGATCTTGTTCAGCGCCAGGATCTCGGCCTTGTCGGCCAGGCCTTCGCCATAGGCCTCCAGCTCGCCGCGAATGATGCGATAGGCCTCGACCACATCGTCCTGGGTCCCGTCGATCAGGTGGATCAGGCTGGCCGAGCGCTCGACATGGCCCAGGAAGCGCGTTCCCAGGCCGGCGCCCTCGCTGGCCCCCTCGATCAGGCCGGGGATGTCGGCGATGACGAACCGCTCCGACGGCGAAAGATCGACCATCCCCAGGTTCGGCGTCAGGGTGGTGAAGGGATAGTCCGCCACCTTGGGCCGCGCCGCGCTGGCGGCCGACAGGAAGGTGGACTTGCCGGCGTTGGGCAGGCCCGCCAAGCCGATGTCGGCGATCAGTTTCAGGCGCAACCAGATCCAGCGCTCCTGGCCCTCCTGGCCCGGATTGGCGTGGGTCGGCGCCTGGTTGACCGGCCCCTTGAAGTGGACATTGCCCCAGCCGCCGTTGCCGCCCTTGAGGAGCAGTTCGGCCTTGCCGGGCGTATCCATGTCCAGCAGCACCGTCTCCTTGTCCTCGTCCAGCACCTGGGTGCCGACCGGAACCTTCAGCACCACGTCCTGGCCCTTGCCGCCGTGCATCTGACGGCCTTGGCCGTGGGCGCCGGTCTGGGCCTTGAAATGCTGCTGATAGCGGTAGTCGATCAGGGTGTTCAGCCCCTCGACCGCCTCGATCCAGACGTCGCCGCCCTTGCCGCCGTCGCCGCCGTCGGGCCCGCCGTTGGGGATGAACTTCTCGCGCCGAAACGACACGGAGCCCGCGCCGCCGTTGCCCGAGCGGATGTAGATCTTGGCCTGGTCTAGGAACTTCATCGGCGGCTTATGCCAAAAGACGGCGGCCAGGGCGAGGCGCCGCTCGTTAAGACCCGATTAACCAAAGCAGCCGAGCGTTAACGCTCATGAAACCTTTGGCCTCGCCCGCCCTGGCGCGTCCGTTCGTCGAGACGCCCAAGCCCGCCGTCGCGCGCGACTGGCCGCTGCGCCCCGAAGTCGTCGTGTCCCCACGGCCGCAGCGCGCGGAGCCCCATGTCGACGCCCGCCAGACAGACGCCGCCAAGCGCCATCTGGATCAACTGGCGGCCCATCTGCGCATCCTCCAGACCGGCGGCGCGGCGAATCCGGCCATGGCGGCGATGCTGGCCTATGAGATGAAGGCGGCCCTGGGGGCTTATGCGGCCGCCGGCGCGGGCGCACCCCCTGTCGTCGGGCTGGACGGGCTGCGCCATCGACTGGAAGCGCACCTCTCGCCGCGCCGCGTCAGCGTGGTGGTCTAGAGCAGAGCCGAGATCGCCGTCCGCGCCGCCTCGCCCAGATCGGCGCGCTTCAGGGCCAGGGCGACATTGGCGCGCAGCAGGCCGATCTTGTCGCCGCAGTCGTGGGTGACGCCAGCGTATTCCACGGCCGTGAAGCTCTGGTTCGCCATCAGACGCGCCATGGCGTCGGTCAGCTGGATCTCGCCGCCTGCGCCCTTCTCCTGGGTCGCCAGCAGGTCGAAGATTTCCGGCTGCAGGATATAGCGGCCCGAGATCGACAGATTGGACGGCGCCGTGCCGGCGGCGGGCTTTTCGACCATGCCCTTCATCACGATGCGCGCGCCGTCGCGGCTGACCGGATCGACGATGCCGTATTTGTGGGTCTGGTCCTCAGGCACCGATTCCACGCCAATGATGTTGCCGCCGGTTTCGGCATAGACCTGGGCCAGCTGCTTCAGGGCGCCGGGCTGAGAATCTACGATGACGTCGGGCAGGATGACGGCGAAGGGTTCGTGGCCGATGATGTCGCGCGCGCACCAGACCGCATGGCCCAGGCCCTTAGGCTGCATCTGGCGGGTGAAGCTCATTTCCCCGGCCGTCGCCAGTTCGGCGTTCATCATGGCCAGGATGTCGGTCTTGCCCTTGGCCTCCAGCTGGGCCTCAAGCTCGATCTGATGGTCGAAATAGTCCTCGATGGCGCCCTTGGAGCGGCCGGTGACGAAGACGATGTGCTCGATGCCCGCCTCGCGCGCCTCTTCCACGATGTAGGAGAGGATGGGCCGGTCGACGACGTTGAGCAGTTCCTTGGGCGTGGTCTTGGTGCCCGGAAGGACACGAGTGCCGAGGCCCGCGACGGGCAGCACGGCCTTGCGCAGGCGCGCGGGAGTGGAAGTCATGTAAGATCCTGACAGCTGTCCCGCCCCTTCTAGCCGGTGCGGACCGGCGAAAGAAGGGGCGGGGCGGCCATCGGTTCCCGTCAGCTGGCCGGACGCTGCATCGGGGTCATGGCTTGGGCGGCGGCGCGCTGGGCGGCCAGGTCGGCTTCCGGCAGCGGGATCAGGCCGCGATCCTGCAGATAGCCGCCGCGACCGGCCGCGCCTTCCGACAGGAATTCCTGAACGAACTGCGCCAGTCCCGGCGTCACGCCGACATGGGCCTTCTTCACATAGATGTAGAGGCTGCGCGACAGCGGGTAGGAGCCGTCGGCGATGGTGTCGGCGTTCGGCTCGACGCCGTCTATGGTCTCGGCCTTCACCGTGTCCAGGTTCTGCTCGAGGAAGGAATAGCCGAACACGCCCAACGACCCCGGCGTGCGGGTCAGGGTCTGGACGATGGCGTTGTCGTTCTCGCCCGAGTCGATCCAGGCGCCGTCCTCGCGTAGGGTGTGCGCCAGGGCTTCGAAGCGATCCTTGTCGCTCTTTTCCAGGGCCGCCGCGGCCGGCACCAGCTTGGCGCCCGGCGTCATGCCCAGTTCCAGGAACGCGTCGCGCGTGCCCGAGGTGGGCGGCGGGCCATAGACCTGGATGCGCTGGTTCGGCAGGCCGGCGTTGACCTGGTTCCAGGTCTTGGCGGGATTGGCGATGAAGGTCCCGTTCGGGCCGGGCACTTCCTTGGCCAAGCCTTCATAGAGGTCGTTCAGTTCGAAGTTGAAGCCATTGCCGTTGCGGGCCGTGGCGATGACGATGCCGTCGAAGCCGATCTTGATCTCGACGATCTCGGTGACGCCGTTCTTCTGGCACAGGTCGAACTCGGACGCCTTCATCGGGCGCGAGGCGTTGGCGATGTCGGGCGTGGTGGGGCCGACGCCCTGACAGAAGGCCTGGATGCCGCCGCCGGTACCCAGACTCTCGACGCGCGGCGCGGCGCCGCCGGAAGTGCGCGCGAAGGTCTCGGCCACGCGGGTCGAGAACGGGAAGACCGTCGAGGAGCCGGCCGCCCAGATCCCCGCGCGGGCGCCGCCGCCGGCCGCGCCGCCATTGTCGCCGCAGGCCGCCAGGGCCAGCAGGGCGGCCGCCGAGGCGGCCAGTTTCAAAGTCCGGATCATCAAGGCGCTCCCTAAGCGTCGTGTTCGCGACGCTTAGAGCAGAGGATTGTGACAGTCCGCCGACCGGGTTTGTGACGGTTTATCCGTCCGTATGCGGCGCGTCAGAGCAGGCGCTTGCGCATGACCTGGGACAGGGTGTCGATCAGGGTCACGGCGACCACGATGACGATGGCGATGGCGGCCACGCGGCTGTAGTCGAAGGCCTGGATGCTTTCGAACAGGGTCTGGCCGATGCCGCCCGCGCCGATCAGGCCCAGCACGGTGGCCGCGCGGCTGTTCGATTCGAAGCGATACAGGGCGAACGAGGTCCACAGCGGCGCCACCTGCGGAAAGACGCCCCAGACGATCTCGTGCAGCTGGCCCGCGCCGGTGGCGCGCACCCCCTCGACCGGCCCCTTGTCGATCGACTCGACCGCTTCGGAGAACAGCTTGGCCAGCACCCCGCCGGTGTTCAGCGCAAGGGCCAGGACGCCGGCGAGCGGACCCAGGCCCACCGCGACGATGAACAGGGTGGCGATGACCAGGTCGGGGATCGAGCGCAGCAGATCCATCACCCGACGGACGATGAAGACCATCCAGCCGGGCGCGATGTTGCGCGACGCCATCAGGCTGAGCGGCAGGGCCAGGAAGACGGCCAGGAAGGTGCCCCACAGGGCGATCTGCACCGTCAGCCACATCTGGCCCGCCAGGCTGGCCGTCGGCTGGCTGAAGATCGCCTTGAACGAGGTCCAGAAATCCCCGGGCGGGAAGATGGCGCCCCAGTCGGGCCGCAACAGCTCGGCGCCGTAGGTCGAGATGTTCTCGGACCCCGAGAACAGCCGGCCGAAGTTCTGCATGTCGACCTTGCCGAAGCTGGCGATCAGTACGATCGCCAGGCCGCCCCAAAGCAGCACATCGAAAGCCAGGGCCGAGGCCGAGCGCTTGGGCGGATTGGGGATGGCCGTCGGGCTCACGCCCCCCTTGGCGGCCATGTCCACGCTCGCGTCGGTCAAGGCTGGACCTCGCGCTTGGCGCGAAGGGCGGCCAGCTCGCGCTCGGCGGCGGCGACG
>NZ_DLMO01000069.1:0-208 GCF_002479325.1 Brevundimonas sp. UBA7534 | reverse complement strand
CGCTCGGCGGCGGCGACGCCGGCCTGATCGTTCTTGGCGCGGGCTTCGCCCAGCTTCTGGTCGGCGACCATCTCGCGCACGGGGTCCAGGTAGCTGTCGTCGGCGGCGCGGAACATCGAATAGTTCAGGCCCGCCAGCACCTGGCGCTGACGCTCGGCCTCGGGGCCTTCGCCCTGGCCGTAGGTGAGGAAGAAGCTGCGAATCTTTT
>NZ_DLMO01000101.1 GCF_002479325.1 Brevundimonas sp. UBA7534 | reverse complement strand
CAAATGAGTCCGGACCCTAGAGCGCGAAATCCAATCGTGCGGCCCAGGCGCGGAACAGGTCAGGCCAGGTCTCGGCCGGCCTGCCCCGGATCAGCCGCACGCCGAAGCCGTGACCGCCTTCCTGGAACAGATGCGCCTCGGCCTTCACCCCGCCGGCCTTGAGCGCGGCCAGAAGTTGCAAGCTGTTCTCCACCGGCACCGACGCATCGTCCATGGCGTGAACCAGGAACATGGGCGCGGCGCCCGCCCAGCTCATCTTCTCAAGCGAATAGGCCTCGATCCGCGCCGGCGCCGGGTCGACACCCAGCAGAAACTCGCGCGACCCGGCGTGGACGAAGGGATCGGCCATGGTCGCCACCGGATACATCAGCATCGACAGATCCGGCCGAAAGCCTTCCTGGTCGGAGGCGTCGATCGGCGCATAGACCACGTCCCTCCGCGCGCTCGCCAGTCCCGCCAGATGCCCGCCGGCCGAGGCGCCCAGCAGCGCCACGCGATCAGGCCGGATTCCGTAATCCCCGGCGCGGGCGCGGATCAGGCGCATGGCGCGCTGCACGTCCTGCAAGGGCGCGTCCGGGCCGGCCGCCCAGCCGTCGCCCGGCAGACGGTAGCGCAGCACGAAGCAGGTCGTGCCGGACGCGGCGAACACCCGCGCGACATCGTAGCCTTCCTTGTCCACCACCGCCCAGCGATAGCCGCCGCCCGGCGCGAGGAGCAGGGCCGACCCGTTGGATCGTTCCGGGCGGAAAACCGTCACGATCGGGTCGGTCGTATATTGGGCGTAGCGGTCGTGATAGGCGGGATCGCTTGATCGCTCCGGGACCACGGGCGTGACGCTCACCCCCTGCCCGCCCGGCGCCCCGTTCGGCCAAAGCCGTATCTGCTCCGTCGGATCGGGGGGCGCACGTCCGGCGTCTTCGCCCCGGCCGGAGACCTGCGAACGGCCTTGTCCGGCGGCAAGCACGAGGGCGCTTCCCGCCGCGACGCCCAACGCGCCTCTCCTCGACATCCCCATCGGCGTTCCCCTCGAAAGGAAAACGGCCGGGCGATCGCTCGCCCGGCCGTCATGGATCGGATCGCGTCAGACCTTGGCCGGCTCGTATCGCGGCGACAGCAGGTGGATCACCAACAGGGCGATCAGATAGGCCGAGGCTGCGACGATGAAGATCGGCGTATAGGTGCCGATGCTGTCCAGCACGAAGCCGGCGTACTTGGCCATGGCCATGCCGCCGATGGCGCCCAGCATGCCGCCGATGCCGACGACCGAGCCCACGGCCGAGCGCGGGAAGACGTCGCCCGGCAGGGCGTAGAGATTGGCCGAAAAGCCCTGGTGCGCCGCCGTGGCCAGGCCGATGATCCCCACCGCGACCCACAGGTTCGACGCCATGGCCGCAAACGCGACCGGCACGGCGCACAGGGCGCAGATGAGCATGGTCAGCTTGCGGGCGTTGTTTACGCTCATGCCCCGGTGCATCATCCGCGACGACAACCAGCCGCCGCCCACCGAGCCCACGTCGCTGAGCAGATAGATGGCGACCAGCGGCGGTCCGAACGACTTCAGATCCAGGCCGTAGGTCTTGCCCAGGAAATCGGGCAGCCAGAACAGGAACATCCACCAGATTGGGTCGATCAGGAACTTGCCCAGCGCATAGGCCCACGTCTCCTTAACGCCGAGCAGCTTGGTCCACTTGACCTTCTCGACCGGGTCGGCCGGATCCTGCTCGATATAGGCCAGTTCAGACGCGGACAGGTTCTTCTGTTCGCGCGGACGGCGATAGATCAGCAGCCAGATCGGCAGCCAGATCAGCCCCAACAGACCGGTGATGACGAACGCCATCTGCCAACCGAAGGCCAGCACCAGCCCCGGCACGATCAGCGGCGTGACGATGGCGCCGATGTTGGTGCCGGCGTTGAACAGGCCGGTCGCCAGCGCGCGCTCCTTCTTGGGGAACCACTCGGCCACCGCCTTGATGCCGCCCGGGAAACCGCCGGCCTCGCCGACACCCAGAACCGCGCGCGCCATGATGAAGTGCGACAGGTCGCGCGCCGCGCCATGCAGGATGTGGCCGATCTGCCAGATGCCGAAGGCGACGCCCAGACCCCACCGCGCGCCGACCCGATCCATGATCCGGCCCCACAACAGATAGGCGACGGCGTAGGACGCCTGGAACCAGAAGACGATGTCGGCGTAGTCGGTCTCCGACCAGCCGAACTCCTCGGACAGCGTCGGCTTCAGAAAGCCGATCATCTGCCGATCGACGTAGTTGATGACCATGGCCGCAAACAGCAGCCACATGATCACCCACCGGTACTTGCCCGGCGACGGCGCCTTGATCTCGATGGGACCCGCGCTGGCAGCGTCAGTCATGGTTCCGATACCCGTTCCTGTTTCCTCTCGACACGTCCCGTCCTTGTGGACCGCCCTGACGGCGGACGGGTTGGCGCCCGGTGATGGTTTACTTCGCCTCGGCCCTGACGACCGAGCATTTGAGTTCCGCGATTCCCTTGAACACGCACACGGCCTGGTCCCCGGCATGGGTCCGGTGGACGCCGGTGACGGCGCCGGTCGAAATCAGCATTCCCGCCGTCAGCGGGCGGCCCCAGCGGGCGCAATGCTCCAGCAGGAAACGCACCGATTCAATCGCCCCGCCCTGAAGAGACGCCGATCCGCCGACGCCGACGCTGACGCCGTTGATGATCGTCTCCACCTCGATGGCGTCGAGGCGATCGCGCCAGTCCTGGACCTCCGGTCCGACGACCAGGCCGCCATTGTTGCCGAAATCGGAAGCGACCACGGTGGGGCCCAGATCGTTGATGGTCGCCAGCGGGCTGCCCGCCAGTTCCACGCCCACGAAGATATTGTCGACGGCCTGGGCGGCCTCCTCCAGGGTCCATTCCGTCTTGGCAGGATCGACGTCCGCGCCGATGCGGGCGATGAATTCGGATTCGATGGCGGCGAAACCGCCTTCGATTTCCGGCAGGGGCGTGACCGTGTCCCCTGACGCTGTGCGGGTGTTGCCCGCGAAGATGGCGCCCGCCAGGCGATGAACGCCCAGCTTCGCCTGAAGCGCCGGCGCAACGCCGCCGACCTTCCAGCCGACCAGGCGATCCGGAAAGAGGCCGATCGCGACGTTCTGGATCGCGTAGGATTCGGCCATCGTCGTCGGCACGGCGCCGGGGTAGTCCGGTGTCGCGCTTGCGGCCAGACGCGCCGCCACGAACCGACGCGCGATCTCGGCGGCGTCGCTTTCGGCGGATGCGAACGACAGGCTCATCGCGCCGCGCTCGAAGAAAGTGAAATCAGGATCAAGGGGAATTCGCCTCACGAACAGGCTTCGATAAGAGCGACGATGGAAACCGGTGTCAATCCGCTTTGGCCGCCGCCTTATGGCGCGAGACGCGAGTCGGGGCTATGGCAGGGTTGAGACTGCAACGGAGGAGCCCCTTGGCTCAGGACGATCCGCGCCCCGCCAAGACCGTCAAGCGCGCAACGATCAACGACGTCGCGCGCGTTGCGGAGGTCTCCAAGAAGACCGTCTCACGTGTCATCAACAAGTCGCCCTTCGTGCGCGAGGACACGCGAAAGCGCGTCGAGGCCGTCATCGCCGACCTGGGCTTCACGCCCGACCCCCAGGCGCGGGGCCTGGCCTTCCGTCGCTCGTTTCTGGTCGGCCTGATCTACGACAACCCCAGTCCCACCTATGTCGTGAACATGCAGCAGGGCGTTCTCGACGCCTTGAAAGGCTCCGGCCTGGAACTGGTCGTACACCCGTGCAACCGGAACGCCCCAACCCTGCTGGAAGACATCCGCGGCTTCGTCGAGCGGCAGCGCCTCTTCGGCGTGATCATGCCGCCCTCGATGTCCGAGGACGAGGTGGTGATCGCTCTCCTTCGAGACCTGGACTGCCCCTATGTGCGGATCGCCTCGGTCTCTCTGGATCAGCCCCAGTCGATGGTGATCACCAATGACTGGATGGGCGCAGCCGAGGCGGCGCGTCATCTGGCGGACCTGGGACACAGGCGCATCGCCCTGGTGCGGGGTCCCGGCCTGTTCCGCTCCTCAGAGGTTCGCGGGCGCGGCTTCAGCGAGGCGCTGGCGGAACGCGGCATTCCCCTGGATCCGCAATACGACGTCACCGGAGCCTACACCTTCGAGTCGGGCGTGGAGGCCGGCCATCACCTCCTGTCCCTGCCGCAACCGCCCAGCGCCATCTTCACCCTGAACGACGACATGGCGATCGGCGTGATGCAGGCGGCGCGCGAACGGAACCTGGAACTGCCGCGCGACCTCTCGGTGGTCGGTTTCGACGACCTGCCGATGGCGGCCCGCGTCTGGCCGAACCTGACATCGGTGCGACTGCCGATCCGCGACATGGGCCGCATGGCGGCGGAGAAGCTGCTGGCCCCCCTGCGGGGCGTCGATCCGGCCAAGTTGGAACAGCCTGAGGTTCACCCCGCCCTGGTGGTTCGCCGCTCGGCCATCCCCGCCATCTGACCAAGGGCCATACGGGCCGACGCGCTGGTCCGCGCGCCGGCCCGACATCAGTTCTCAGGCGGCCTTGTCGAGGACGCCCTTGAGATAGTCGCGCACGCCCTCGTTCGTGGCGTTGGCGAAGAAGTATTCCGAGAACCGCTCGCCGGCGATCGCCGCCTTCAGCAGGTCCTGGTCCATCTCCTTCAGCGCCGTCAGCAGGTCCTTGTTGGTGGCGGCCTTCAGATCGCTGAGGACGCCGCGGTTCTTGCGCATGATCTCGGCGCGCTCCTTGGGATAGCCCAGGCCCCGCTCACCGTCGAACAGCTTTCGGTAGCAGTCCTGAAGGTTCAGTTCCGCCGCCCAGCCGAAGCCCTTGGCGTAGGGCATGGAGATGGCGTTGCCGTCGTTGATCTGGCCGAACAGGAAGGCGTCGGTCGGATCGATCACCAGGGCGCAGAACACGCCGGGCATGCTGTTGCACGCCAGCATCGACCCCACCCCCGTGCCGCAGCCCGTGACGACGAAGTCAGCCGCGCCCGACCCCAGCAGAATGCCGGTCAGCACGCCGTTCATCACATAGGTCAGCGACGCCTTGTCCTCGGGCGCATACATTCCGTAGTGGAACACCTGATGCCCCAGCGGCTCCGCGACGGCGGTCAGCGCGGAATGGACGGTCTCGCTTTTGGCGGCCTGGCTGTTTTCGATGACGAGGGCGATCTTCATGGGAACTCCTGAAGGGTGCGACGCGAACCGGCGTCGGCCGGCAATTACGGTCTGGGTGATTGCATCATAGTATGACACCGGTTACCTAGTCCACACGAGGACGGACGCGAAGATCCGTCACGGCGGCCAGCGCAACGGGCGTTCAGGGAGACCGGCATGTACGACCCCATGTACGACAAAATCTATCAGGCCACCCACCCCGACATGATGGACGGGGCGTCAAACCAGCAGTTGCGGGATCGCTATCTGGTCCAGGGCCTGTTCGCGCCCGGAAAGCTCAGCCTGAACTATTCGCATAATGAGCGGATGATCATCGGCGGCGCGACGCCGGTCGGCCAAACCCTCGTGCTTCCGACCCATTCGGAGCCGGAATCATTGGCCGGCAAGCCCTTCCTGCAGGCGCGCGAACTGGGCGTCGTCAATACCGGCGGCGCCGGCTCGGTGAGGGTGGACGGCGAAACGATCCCCTTGGGATTTCGCGACGGTCTCTATGTTCCGATGGGGTCCGCCGACGTGGTCTTCGCGTCGGATGACGCGGCCGATCCGGCGAAATTCTATCTGGTCGCCACCCCGGCCCACGCGCGCTACGAGCTGACGAAAATCTCGATCGACGAAGCCGTGCCGCTGGAGATGGGCGCGCTGGAGACGTCGAACGAGCGCACCATCTACCAATACATCGTGCCTGCCAAGGTGAAGTCCTGCCAACTTCTGCTGGGCGTGACCGTGCTGAAGCCCGGATCGGTGTGGAACACCATGCCGCCGCACCTCCACGATCGGCGCTCGGAGGCCTACCTCTACTTCGGCCTGGGCGAGAACGACCGGGTCTTCCATTTCATGGGCGAGCCGGACAAGGCCCGCCACATCATCGCCGCCGACGGCGAGGCCGTCATCTGCCCCCCGTGGTCGATCCACATGGGCGCCGGCACCTCGAACTACACCTTCATCTGGGGCATGGGCGGCGAGAATCTCGACTACACCGACATGCACAAGCTCGACCTCTGCCAGTTGAAGTAACCCGGACAAGAGAAAGACACCGACATGAGCACTCTGTTTGACCTGACCGGCAAGGTCGCGCTGGTCACCGGCGGCAACACCGGCCTCGGTCAGGGCATCGCCCTGGCGCTGGCGGAAGCCGGCGCCGACATCGCCTCGGTGGCGCTGCATGATTCCGACGAGACCGTCGAGAAGGTCCAGGGCCTGGGCCGCAAGGCCGTCGGGATCAGCGCCGACCTGACCTCGATCGAGCCGGTCGAGCGGGTGCTGAAGGAGACGCTGGACGCGTTCGGCCGCGTGGACATCCTGGTCAACAACGCCGGCCTGATCCGCCGCGCCGACGCCGTCGACTTCTCCGAAGCCGACTGGGACCTGGTGATGAACATCAACCTGAAGACCGTCTTCTTCATGAGCCAGGCGGTCGCGCGCCAGATGATCGCCCAGGGCGACGGCGGCAAGATCATCAACATCGCCTCCATGCTGTCCTTCCAGGGCGGCATCCGTGTGCCGTCCTATACCGCCTCCAAGAGCGGGGTCGCCGGCCTGACCAAGCTGATGGCCAACGAATGGGCCAAGCACCGCATCTGCGCCAACGCCATCGCGCCGGGCTATTTCGCCACGGCCAACACCGCCCAACTGCGCGAAGACGCGGCCAGGTCGGCCGAGATCCTGGGCCGCATCCCTGCGGGGCGCTGGGGCGATCCGTCGGACCTGGGCGGCGCCGCGGTCTTCCTGTCCAGCCGGGCCTCGGACTATGTGAACGGCTCCATCGTGCCGGTCGACGGCGGCTGGCTGGCGCGCTGATCCCGCGCTAGCTTCCCCGCATGTCCCAGTCCTCTTCAGGCCGCATCCTGTGCTTCGGCGAGATGCTGCTGCGGTTCTCGCCGAACGCCAACGAGCTGCTGATGCAGTCCCCCGCCCTGACGGTTCGCCCGGGCGGCGCGGAGGCGAACGTCGCCGTGTCCCTGGCCCGCTTCGGCGCGCCGACCAGCATGGCGACGGTCCTGCCGGACAACACATTGGGTCATGCCGCGCGCGACGAGGTGCGCAAGCACGGCGTGGATACGACTCCCATCGTCTTCAAACCAGGTCGCATGGGCCTGTACTTCCTGACGCCCGGCGCCGTGCGGCGGCCGTCGGAGGTGCTGTACGACCGCGCCGGCTCGGCCTTCGTCGAGCATGTGCACACGGCCTTCGACTGGGACGCCCTGCTGGACGGCGTCGAATGGCTGCACGCCTCCGGGGTCACCCCCGCGACCGGACCCAACGGCTCGTCGGCGGCGGTCGCCATCATCGAAGCGGCGGTCGAGAAAGGCGTGAAGGTCTCCTACGACGGCAACTTCCGCGGCAAGCTGTGGGAGCAGTGGGACGGCGATCCGCCGACCACTCTGGGCAAGATGCTGTCGGGCGCCACGGTCGCCTTCGCGGACGACCGCGATTTCGCCCTGGTGCTGAAGACCCGGTTCGACAGCGCCGATCCCGCCGTGCGCCGACGACAGGCCGCCGAGGCGGCGTTCGCGGCCTTTCCGCGCCTGGAGCGCATCGCCTGCACCCTTCGCGTCCAGGAGAACGTCTCCGATCAGGCCCTGTCGGCCGTCATGCTGACGCGCGGCGCAGACGGCGTCGTCGAGACGAACGCCGAGGCGATCCACATGGCCGGCGTGGTCGACCGCGTGGGCGGCGGCGACGCCTTCGCATCCGGCGTCCTGTTCGGCCTGTGGAGCGGATGGTCCGATCAGCAGGCGCTGGATTTCGGCCTGGCGGCGGCCGGGCTGAAGCATTCGGTCCCCGGCGATTTCAGCCTGTTCACCGCGGCGCAGGTGCGCGCCGCCATGACCGACGGCGGCTTCGACATCCGCCGCTAGATCCGAAGAAGAGACGTCTTCACCTGATGCGCGCTGCACGATGGACGGGCTGGCCTCGGGACTAGGAAACCGGTGTCAGTCGTGCTTCTATCCCTGCGTCGAACGGTCGCGAAGAACCGTCGAGTGAGGAAACGCTGGGAGTTCTGACGATGTCATCCATGAATCGCCGCGCCCTGCTGGCCGCCGGCGCCGCCGCCACCTTCGTCGCGGCTTCCGCCCCGGCGCTGCCTGCGGGGGCCCAGCCCTCTCCCGGTCGCGCCGCCATCTTGGACGCGATGAAACGCGCGGCGCGGTTCATGAGCGAGGAAGCGGCGGTGGGCGGCGGCTATGTCTGGCAGTATCTGCCGGACTTCTCCCGTCGCTGGGGCGAACTGGAGGCCAATCCGACGATGATCTGGGTCCAGCCGCCGGGCACGGCGACGGTCGGTCACCTGTTCCTGGACGCCTATCACGCCACCGGCGACGAATTCTATTACGAGGCCGCCAAGTCGACCGCCGACGCCCTGGTGCGAGGCCAGCACCCGGCGGGCGGCTGGAACTATGTGATCGACACGGCGGGCGAGGACTCGCTGAGGCGCTGGTACGACACGGTCGGCAAGAACGCCTGGCGGCTGGAGGAATTCCAGCGCTACTACGGCAACGCCACCTTCGACGACGCCGGCACGGCCGAGGCGTCGCAACTGATGCTGCGCATCTACCTGGAGAAGCGCGACCGCAAGTATCTGGAGCCGCTGAACAAGGCGATCGCCTTCGTTCTGGACAGCCAGTATCCGAACGGCGGCTGGCCCCAGCGCTATCCGTTGGTCCAGGGCGGCGGCCTGCACGGGCACGAGGACTACACCCCCTACATCACCTTCAACGACGATGTGGCCGGCGAGAATCTGGAGTTCCTGATCTACGCCTATCACGGCTTGGCGCGGAACGGCCGGGGCGATGCGCGCATACTGGACGCCATCAACCGGGGCATGGACATCTTCGTGAAGACCCAGCAGCCCCAGCCGCAGCCGGCCTGGGGCCTGCAACACTTCCCCGACACCCTGAAGCCGGCCGGGGCCCGGACCATCGAGCCGCAGGCCTTCGTCACCCATGCGACGGGCACCAACATCCGCTCGATGATGGGCTTCTATCGGCTGACCGGCGACCGGAAGTTCATGGCCCGCCTGCCGGAAGCCATGGACTGGCTGGACCAGGTCGCCGCGCCGCCGGAACTCCGCGCACCGGGCCGGACGCATCCGACCTTCATCCTCGAGGGCGCCAACACCCCGGTCTACATCCACCGCCGGGGCTCCAACATCGCCAACGGCCACTATTACGCCGACGCCGATCCGACGAACCTGATCGTCCACTACGGCTCGTTCCGGAACGTGGACACGCCCGCGCTGCGCGCAGAGTATGAACGGCTGTCGGCCCTGCCGGCCGAGGAGGTCACGCGCGGGTCGCCGCTGACGGCGCGGCCGGGGTCCCTGGAACTGCCGAAATACTTCACGCTGCAGGATGTGGACGTGTGGGACATGTCGACCCACGCGCGCCGCCTGAGCCGGCCTGCGCCGGGCCGGACGGCCGAAATCCTGGCCGGGCTGAACGCGCGCGGCTATTGGCCGACGCCCCTGACGACCACCTCCAACCCCTATCGCGGCGACTCGCCCGTGGAGGTGACGGGCGGCGAATACCAGATGACCCGGGTCGGCGACCTCTGGGACACCTCGCCCTATCATACGGACTTCCCGGTGGAGGGCGTCTCCACCTCGGTCTTCATCCGCAACATGGGCGATCTGATCGAAGCGCTGACGGCCTGATCGACAAGGGGTCGTCGCGTCGCCGCGGCGGCCCCTGCCGGCTCAAAGGTAGGCGCCGACCTGCCACGGAACGAATTCGTTGTCCCCGATGCCCAGCGCCTCGGACTTGGACGGCTCGCCCGAGGCCACGGCGAGCATCCGGTCAAAGATGTTCTGACCCACCGCCTCAAGGCTGGTTCCGCTCAGGACCGGAGAGGCGTCCACGTCCATGTCCTCGTCCATCCAGTTCGCCAGCCGGGCGTTCGAGGCGACCTTGATCGACGGGGCGGGCTTGGCGCCGAAGACCGAGCCCCGGCCCGTGGTGAAGACGATCAGATTGGCGCCCGAGGCGATCTGGCCCGTAGCCGAACAGGGGTCGTAGCCGGGGCTGTCCATGAAGCTGAGCCCGGCGGCCCTCAGCGGCTCGGCGTAGCCGATCACGTCGTTCAGCGGCGTGGAGCCCGACTTGGCCACCGCGCCCAGCGACTTCTCCAGGATGGTGGTCAGCCCGCCCTTCAGATTGCCCGGCGACGGATTGTTGTTCAGCTCCATCTGGTGACGATCGGCGTAGTCGCGCCACCAGGCGAGGCGAGCCCTCAGCTTGTCCGCCACATCCTTCGAGGCCGCGCGGCGCAGCAGCAGGTGCTCGGCGCCCCAGATTTCGGGCGTCTCGGACAGCATGGCCGAACCGCCCTGCGCCACCAGACGATCCACCGCCGCGCCCAAGGCGGGGTTGGCCGTCACACCGGACCAGCCGTCCGAGCCGCCGCATTGCAGGCCGACCACCAGATGCGACGCCGACACGGTCTGGCGCCGGACCGTCGCGGCGGCCTCGACCAACTCGCGCACGATGGCGGTCCCCGCCTCGATGGCGCGGGCCGTGCCGCCCGCCTCCTGGATGGTCAGGGTGCGCAGCGTTGAGCCGGCCTGGAGGCCCCCATTGGCCAGCCAGTTCGGAATCTGGTTCGCCTCGCAGCCCAGGCCGACGATCAGGATGGAATGGAAGTTCGGATGCCGGGCGTATCCCGCCAGGGTCCGCTGCAGCAGGGTCACGTCGCTGGACAGGGAAGAGCCGCCGCAGCCGCCCTGGTGGGTGAAGGCCACGACCCCGTCCACGCCCGGGGGCAGGCTGGCGTCGGGAAAGGCGTCGGCGATGCGCCGCGCCACCGTCGCCGAACAATTCACGCTGGTCAGGACGCCGATGTAGTTGCGGGTGCCGACCCGGCCGTCGGGCCGCACGACGCCCTGGAAGGTCGCGCCCGACAGCGGCGCGGGCGGCGTCGCATCCACGCCCACTTCGGCCTCGCGTCCGTCCTCGGTGACCGTCAGGTTGTGGACATGGACATGGTCGCCGGGGGCGATGGCCCGGCTGGCCCGACCGATCACCTGGCCGTAGCGGCGGACCAGCCCGCCCTGCGCCACCCCGCGGCGCGCGACCTTGTGGCCAGTCGGGACGTCGGCGCGGGCGGCGGCCTCAAGGCCCTCTGGCGTCTCGCCGGCGGCGATGTCGTCCAGCGCGATGGCGACATCGTCGGCGGGATTCAGGATCAGGACGCGGCCCATGGCTTACTCCACGATCCGGCGCGCGGCCTCGACCGCGCCGTACCGGCTCAGCGACAGATAGGCGCCCATGACCGCGACGGCGAACCGGTCGTCCGCGGCCAGCGCCGGCGGAAAGACCGCCGAGAGGGTCAACAGGGCCGAGACCCGCGACTGATCGTTGTCGGCGCCGGCGATAAGTTCGGCGGTCCGGGGCGCCAGCGGATCGTCCACGACCACCGTCTCCCCGCTCTCGGTCACCCCCGACTGCCAGCGCATCCAGGCCGCGACGCCGAGCGCCAGGGCGTCGATCCCCTGCCCCGCCTTCAACCGCTCGGCCACCCCGGCCAGCAGGCGCTGCGGCAGCTTCTGCGAGCCGTCCATGGCGATCTGGCGCGTCCGATGCATCAGGGCCGAGTTGGAGAAGCGCGCCATCAGTTCCCGGCGATAGGCGGCCAGGTCCAGGCCCGGCGGCGGGCTCAGGGTGGTCTCAGCCTCGTCCCACAGGGCCTCGACATAGGCGCGCAAGGCGGGGACGGCGACGGCCTCGTGCACGTGCTCATGACCGGACAGAGCGCCGAGGTAGGCGAGGGCCGAATGGGCGCCGTTCAGCAGACGCAGCTTGGCGTCCTCCCACGGTTCGACCGCGTCGGTCAGCTGCACGCCCAGGGCGGCGAAATTCGGTCGTTCGCCGGCGAAGCGGTCCTCGATCACCCACTGGGTGAAGGGTTCGGCCTTGACCATGCCCTCGTCGCGCACGCCCAGCCGGGCCTCCAGCCGCGTGATGTCGTCGGGGATCGTCGCCGGCACGATGCGGTCGATCATGGTCTGGGGAAAGGCGCCTTCCGCCTCGATCCATTCGGACAACCCGGGCTGGATGCGGCTGGCGAGCGCCATAACGCCCGCGCGGATGCGCCGGCCGTTGTGCGGAAGGTTGTCGCAGCTGATGACGGTGAAAGGCTTCAGCCCCCTGGCCTTCCGCTCGCGCAGGGCCGCGACGATGAAGCCCGGCGCGGTGCGGGGCGCCGACAGGTCGGCGATGTCGGCGGCCACGTGCGGGTCGTCCAGCAGCAGTTCGCCGGTCGCCGGGTCCAGGCGATAGCCCTTCTCCGTCACCGTCAGGGTGACGATGTGGACGTCCGGGTCGGCCATGGCGGCGACCAGGGCGGCGGGATTCTCCGGTCCCACCAGCACACCCGTGCAGGCGCCGATGACGCGCAGATGCTCCTCGGCTCCGTCGCGCACGACCAGGGTGTAGAGGCCGTCCTGCGGGTTCAGCTGGTCGCGCACGCCGGGCGAGCGCAGCGAGGCGCCCAGCACGCCCCAGCGCAGATCGCCGGACTTCAGCGCATCGTCGAACACCGCCGCCTGGTGCGCGCGGTGAAAGGCGCCGAGGCCCAGGTGGACCACGCCGATCTTCACGGCCGCGCGGTCGTAGCCAGGGCGTTCGACCTCGACAGGGAGGCGCTCCAGCGCCGCTTCGTTCAGGCGCGTCACAGCTTGTAGGCCGCCTTCACCAGGTCATAGGTCAGGGCGCGGGCCACCTCGTGCGCCTCGTCCTCGTCCAGCCGATGTTCGACGACCAGCTGGGCCAGCCAGCCGCAATCCATTCGCCGCGCCACGTCGTGCCGCGCCGGGATCGACAGGAAGGCGCGGGTGTCGTCGTTGAAGCCGACGGTGTTGTAGAAGCCGGCCGTCTCGGTCATCTGCTCGCGGAACCGGCGCATGCCTTCCGGCGCGTCGTGGAACCACCACGGCGGCCCGGCGCGCAGGGCCGGGTAGTGTCCCACCAGCGTGGCCAGCTCACGGCTGTAGCTGGTCTCGTCGAGAGTAAAGAGGATCAGGGTCAGGCGCCGGTCGGACCCGAACCGGTCCAAGAGCGGCTTCAGCGCGTGGACATAGTCGGTCTGGGTCGGGATGTCGGCGCCCTTGTCGCGGCCGAAGCGGCCGAAGACGAAGCCGTTGTGATTGCGGAACGAGCCGGGGTGCAGCTGCATGACCAGCCCGTCCTCCACCGACATGGCGGCCATCTCGGTCAGCATCTGGCCGCGGAACAGCTCGGCGTCCTCGGCCGTCGCCGACCCGGTCGAGACGCGGGCGAATAGCGCCTCGGCCTCCGCCTTCGGCAGATCGGCGGTGAAGGCGGTCGGATGACCGTGATCGGTCGAGGTCGCGCCCATCGAGGCGAAGAAGACGCGGCGGACCCGCAGCGCCTCAAGGTATCCGGCCCAGGTCGTCGTATCTTGGCCCGTCTGGTCGGCCAGCACCTTCAGATTGTCGCGGAAGCCCTCGTAGTCCGGGTCCAGCACGGGGTCGGGGCGATAGGCGGTCAGCACCCGGCCCTTCCAGCCCGACTCGCGGATCGTCTTGTGGTGCTTCAGCTCATCGAGCGGCGACTCCGTCGTGGTCAGAACCTCGATGTTGTAGCGGTCGAACAGGGCGCGCGGGCGAAAGGCGTCGGTCTTCAGCGCCGCTTCCATCACGTCGTAATAGTGGTCCGCCGTCTCGGCCGAGAGCTGCACGTCGATGCCGAAGATCTCCGAATAGACCCAGTCGTGCCAGATGCGCGACGGCGTGCCCCGGAACAGGTGATAGTTCTCGGCGAAGCGGCGCCAGATCTTGCGCGGATCGGTCTCCACCGCCCCGCCGTCGGCGCGCGGCACCCCCAGGTCCTCCATCGCCACGCCCTGGCTGTAGAGCATGCGAAAGACATAGTGGTCGGGCGTGATCAGCAGTTCAGCCGGATTGGCGAAGGGTTCGTTGAGCGCGAACCAGGACGGATCGGTATGGCCGTGCGGGCTGACGATCGGCAGGTCCTTGACCTCGGCGTAAAGCCGGCGCGCGACGTCGCGCGTCTGCGGATCCGACGAAAACAGGCGGTCCGGATGAAGTCTCAGGGGCTTGGGCATGATCGTCCTTCGGCTCTCGGCGGCGCCGCGTTCGACAGCGCGCGCCAGACAGATAAACCGACCGGCGACAAAAAGACACCGGTTACCGTGACAACGAGACGGCGACGCGCCGCCGCCGTTCAGGGTAACCGCGCCGTCGCAGGGAGGGGCGAGTTCGAGGCCCTCACCAGCTGTGCAGCGTCCCGTCCTCGAGACGATTCACGGGCAGATAGGCGCGGCTGTAGGGATGCTGACCCGCCAGGGTTTCGTCGATGTCGACACCCAGTCCAGGCTGGTCGCCGGGATGCAGCACGCCTTCCGAGAAGCTGTAGCCGTGAGGGAAGACCGCGTCGGTCTCGGCCGTATGGCGCATATACTCCTGGATGCCGAAGTTCGGAATGGACAGGCCGAAATGCAGCGCCGCCGCCATCGAGATCGGCGACAGGTCGGTGGCCCCGTGACACCCCGTGCGAACGCCGTAGAGATCGGCCAGCGCCGCGATCCGCCGCAGGTGGGTGATACCGCCCGCATGGACCACCGTGGCGCGGATATAGTCGATCAACCGCTCTTCGATCAGCTGCTTGCAGTCCCAGATGGTGTTGAAGATTTCGCCGGTGGCCAGCGGCGTGGTGGTGTGCTGCCGGATCAGCCGGAAAGCGGCCTGGTCCTCGGCGGGGGTCGGATCTTCCAGCCAGAAGGGTCGATACGGCTCCAGATCCCTGCCCAGCCGCCCCGCCTCGATCGGCGTCAGGCGGTGGTGGATGTCGTGCAGCAGGTGAACATCCCATCCCAGCGCTTCGCGCGCGGCCTGGAACAAGGCCGGGACCGAGCGAAGATATTTCTCGCTGGACCACATGTTCTCCGTCGGCAGATCGGCGTCGGCCGGCTCGTAGTAGCCGAAGGTCCCGGACACGCCGTAGGTGGACTTCAACCCCGGCACGCCGGACTGCAGGCGGATCGCCTTATAGCCCATCTCGGCGTACCTCTTCGCCTCGGCGACGGTCTGTTCGACCGTCTCGCCATTGGCGTGGCCATAGACCGTCACGCCGTCGCGGCACGCCCCGCCGAGCAGCTGGTACAGGGGCAGGCCCGCGGCCTTGGCCTTGATGTCCCACAGCGCCATGTCGACGGCGGCGATGGCCGACATGGTCACCGGGCCGCGCCGCCAGTATCCGCCCTTGTACAGATACTGCCACGTATCCTCGATGCGGTGCGCGTCGCGGCCGATCAGGCACGGAATGACATGATCGTTCAGATAGCTGGCCACCGCCAGCTCGCGGCCGTTCAGCGTCGCGTCGCCGACCCCCGTCAGACCGCCCCCGGTCTCGATCTTCAGCGTCGCGAAGTTGCGGCCCGGACAGGTCACGATAACGCGGGCGTCGACGATCGACAGGTCGCTGATGGCGGTGGAAGGCAAGGTCGTCATCGAAAACACACTTCTCGTCGCGGCCGGCGCTGGCCTGACCGCTGGTGGCAAGCTACTCTGTTATCGGCATGACCACTTCGACGGCGGACACTCGAAAACTCTATCAGCAGGTCGCCGGCGCGATCGCGAACGCCATCGAGCAGGGCCGCTATCGGGCGGGCGGCCGCCTGCCTTCGGAGCGCGACCTGGCCGAAGAGTTCGGCGTCAGTCGGCCGACCGTGCGCGAAGCCATGATCGCCCTGGAGATTCGCGGGCTGGTCGAGACGCGCCAGGGGTCGGGCGTCTATGTGACCGATGCGCGGCCCGACGCCCCGGCGCCCGAACTGGATATCGGCGCCTTCGAGCTGACGGAATCCCGTCGACTGTTCGAAGGGGAAGTCTGCGCCCTGGCGGCCACCACCATCACCGACGCCGAACTGGTCGAGATGGAATCGATCCTGCTGCAGATGATCGACGAGAACGCCTTCGGCGGGTTCACCGGAGAGGCCGCGGACCGGCGTTTTCACGTCGCCATCGCCCAGTCGACGCGCAACGCGGCCATGGTCATGGTGGTGGAGAACCTGTGGGACCTGCGCTACCGCTCGCCCCTCTGCGCCGCCATGCTGGAGCGCGGCCGAGCGGTCGGGGTCAGGCCTCTTATCGAGGATCATCGAGCGATCCTGGACGCCCTCAAGGCCCGTGACGCTGCTCGCGCCCGGGACGCCATGCGCAGGCATCTGGGTCATGTCATCGACGACCTGCTGACCGCGACCGAGGTCGACGCCTTGGAGCGGGCCCGCAACGACGTCGCCGCCCGTCGTCAGGAGCTGGCGCGACGCACGGCGATCTGACGCTTCAGTCCTCCGCATGCGGCGGCACGCGCAGGTTCAGGTCCAGGTCGGCGTGGCGTTGCGCATAGAGCTGGGCCTTGGCCGCATAGGCCGGCTCGTTCCATTCGCGGGCCGCGCGCAACAGCACCTCATAGAGGCTTTGGGTCTCGGTCTTGTCCAGTTCGGGCCAAGGCCAATCCTGCTCTCGGCCGGCCCAGGCGGCCAGGAAGTCCGTCGCCGCGCGCAGCGACCGCCCATCCGGGCCGCGATGGTTCCAAAGGTCGACATCGACACACCGCGCCTCGTCGGCCAGATCGAAGGCGGCGGCCATGGTCCAGGTCGAATAGTGCAACGAGCGGGAGCGGCTCAGTTCGTGAGGCCAACTCCCGTCGGGCGCGATCTGGGCGTCCAGGCGATCACCGGCGGCGCGTTCGCTGACGACCCGCGCCACCTCGTCCAGACCGGCGAACAGCGCGAAATGGGTGATGAGGGTGTCATAGTAGAGGCCGTGGTTGTTGCGGGCCGCGCGCTCCTCGCGCCCGATCGGGCTGGTCGCCATCCATTCGACGAGGTCGCCGAACCAGGTCTTCAGCTCCGACTGGTCGCCCGGCGTCAGCGCGCCGGTCGGCTCCAGCAGGCCGGCGGCCTCCACCACCCGCGCCAGGCGGTGGGCGTCGATCACCCCCTCGGCGCGCCCCGACACCCGACCCGGCACCGCCTGGCCGTGGTTGAAGTTCGGGTTCATCCTCGTCGCGGGATCCAGGAACCAGACCCGGATCATCTGCGCGGCCTTGTCGGCGTAGCGCCGGTCGCCGGTGAAGTAATGCGCCAGGGCCAGGGCCTGGACGTCCTGGCTCAGGTTCTCCAGGTCCGTCACGTCGAAGCCGTCGCCGTCCCGCTCGGGATTGAAGCGGCCGTCGCGGCGGATATAGGGCAGGCCGTCGGGCTTGGACGGATCGGGCCACCAGTAGGGGCCCATGCTCATATAGTCGCGCTTGTCGCCGCTGGCCGGCGTCATGGTCTTGTCGACCACCGTGTATGGCGCGCGCTCCAGCGCCTCATCGGCGCGCGCCTTCAGTCGCGCCCAGGCCGGCTGCAGCGCGGCGTCGCCGGCGGCGAGGCGCTGACGGGCGGCTTCCAGCCCGTCGGGCCGCCACAGAAAGGTCCGACGCCCCTCGAAAGCGGCGGCGTAGCCGTCAGAGCCCCGACAGGTCGGAGCCGCGGCCTGGGCCGTCATGGCGGTCGCGGCGACGCCGCTCGCCGCCAGGACCGCCAGGAACCGACGCCCGCCCATCAGTAGCGCAGCCGCACGCCGACGAAGTAGCTCGGCCCGAAATAGCTGGATTCCGCCAGGCTTCCGGCGACAGGCCGGTACATCACCTGGTGTTCGTCGCCGATGTTGATGGCCTGGAACTTCAGCTGCACGTTGTCGGTGACGTTGTAGTAGGCCGAGAAGTCCAGGTAGCCGGCGTCTTCCACCGTCCGGATGGCCGTCAGGCCCGAAGGCTTGAAGTATCCCGACCGGAACTTGTACACCGCCCGCAGCGACAGCGGCCCCCTCTCATAATAGCCGGTGAAGGTCGCCACGTGCTTGGACAGGCCGGGGATGCTGACCGGATCGGTGAACTGCGCCAGCGGATTGGCCGGATCGACCGCCGACGGATCGTCATATTCGAAGTCGCTGTCGGCGTAGGTGTAGCTGGCCTGGACGCCCAAGCCGTCGAACGGCGCAGGCAGATTGGTGAAGGACTTGTTGGCCGCCACCTCGAAGCCGCGCAGATAGGCCTCCTCGTCGCTGTTGGTCTCTTGGGCGACCGGCACTGTGTAGCTGATCCCGTCGATGACGAAGGTCTCGGTCAGGCTGCTGAGCTCGGCCGGGACCACCGCGGTCTTGATGGTCTTGTCGTAGACCGCGAACGAGAAGCTGGTGTCGGGGTCCGGATAGTATTCCAGCGACAGGTCGAAGTTGGTGGATTCCAGCGGCTCCAGCCGCGGATTGCCGCCCGAGGCGCCCGCCAGCGCCTCCTCCGGCGTCGCCGCGTCGCCGTCCGTGATCAGGGTGCGCCCGGCGCCCAGATCCTCGATGTTGGTGCGCGAGATCGCCTTGTAGACCGCGCCGCGCAGGAACAGGTTGTCGCGCAGTTCGGCGTTGAAGTTCAGGCTGGGCAGGACATTCTCGTAGGAATGCTCGATGGTCAGCGGATCGAAGCTGCCGGCGATGGGATCCAGCCTGTAGGACGGGACCTGGGTCAGCGGATCGACCGTGGTGATTAGGGTGTAGGCGCCGCGCCACCCCTGCGATGTCACGTCTGTCTTCACGTAACGAACGCCCAGGTTCCCGGTGATCGGGATCCCGCCAAGCTCGGTGCGGAAGCTGCCCATCACGTAGGCGGCCGAGATGTTCTCCTGGATGTCCAGATCGCTGGCGCTGCGGGCGTCCGGCAGCGGCCCCAGATCCTCGGTTCCCGCGAAGGCGGCGTAGAGGCACCGGGTGTCGAACTGGGCCCAGCTGGAAATATTGGTGCCGCTGTCCTCGCCCCAGTCGTTGACGACATTGTCGATGCGGCAGTTCTGGTTGCCCGCCAGGGTGTTGGCGGCGGGGATGCTTTCCAGGTTGTTGTCGTTGTCCAGATCCGTGACGCGGTTGTGCTCCGAGTAGCGGGCGCCGACCTTCAACTGCTCCCAGAAGCCGGTCCGGTCATAGACGAGGTCCAACCGAGCGGCGGCGATCTCGTCGACCCGGTCCTCCAGCGCTCGACGGGCGTAGGCGTTGCCCGTGAAGGCGTCATGATCGTTCAGGTCGATGGGATTCAGGAATTGAACCACCGGGATGTCGCTGGACGACTGGTCGAAGGTGTAGGCCACCCGTCCGCTGGGCCCGAACAGGGTGTTGCTGCGCAGGCGCGAGGCGAAGTCCACCTGGTTGCGATGCGTGCGCGAATAGGACATGTCGCCGATCACGGCCAGATTGTCCGTGACCTGATATTTGATGTTCAGGCCGCCTCCGGCGTAGTCCTCGTCGCGGGTGCGCTCGGTCGCCACCGTCTCCAGATAGCTGTTGCCGGCCCAGCTCAGCAGGGCGCCGTTGTCCGCCAGGTCGATCGGGGAGATGCCGCGTCGACCTTCGGCGATCGACAGGTCATGCCGGTCCTCGAACGAGGTGCGGCTGGACAGCTGCAGGTCCAGGTTGAAGTCCCACCGGTCGTTCGGTCGCCACTGCAAATTGCCCGACACCGCACGACGCGTATCCTCGGTGTTCAACTGGCGGAAGTTGTACTGGTTGGCGACGAAGTAGGTCGGATCGGCCGAGCCGACGGTGAAGGTGCAGTTGCCCGTGCCGGTCCCCGACACGGCGGTCGGGCTGGGATTGATGCTGTTGCAGGGCCGGAAGCTGGACGACGCGGTGTAGAAATCCTCCGGCGCCGTGGAATCGGTGGTCGCCAGTCCGAGGGCGATCCCCACCTCGCCTATGGCGGTGTCGAACTGGTCGACATAGGAGGCCGAGAAGCGCGAGCCGATGTCGGCGTCGGCCTTGTCGGCGTAGGGCAGGTAGTTCAGGCGCCCCTCCGCCTGGAAGCGGCGGCGGCCGTATTCCAGCGGTCTCAGGGTGCGAAGCTCGATGACGCCGGAGACCCCGCCTTCGACGAAATCCGCCTGCTGGGACTTGTACACCAGCACCCCGTTGGTCAGTTCCGACGGGAACTGCTGAAACGAGACCGCGCGGTCGCCGCTGCCGCTGGACACTTCGCGTCCGTTCAGCGTGGAGAAGCCGAGATAGGGGCCAAGACCCCGGATCGAGATTTCGGACGCGGACCCCTTGAAGCGGTCGGCGGTCACGCCGACGATGCGTTCCAGGGTTTCGGCCACCGAGTTGTCGGGCAGGGCCCCGATCTCCTCGTTGACGATGGCGTCGACGATGACGGTGGCGTTGCGCTTCACCGCCGTCGAATTCCGTTGGGTGGCGCGGATGCCGGTGACGACCACCTCCCCGACCTCGGACGGTTGCGCCGCAGGCTGGGCCTCGGTCGACGGCGGCGCTTCCTGCGCCAGCGCGGGCGCGGCGATCGCCAAGGCGGCCGAGGCCAGCAGCGCCGAACGCAGCCCTTTCGATTGAATGGTCATGAATCTTCCCCTCTGAGCGTTTCCCGTCGCACCCGTATCTCGGGTGTCGTATCGTCGCAGAGGCTAGACCAAAAATGACACCGGTGACAAGATTGGTCTGACCAAATAAATCGATGCCGCCATAGGGTGGCCAGGTCACAACCTGGGAGGTTACCGTGACGATCTGGACGAAAATCGCCGCCGGACTGGTGGCGGCGACCGCTTTCGCGGCGGTGGGCGGCTGCGCGACCGTCCCCGTTCCGCCCCCCGCGCCCGTCCTGGCGTCGAAGCGGCCCGTCGATGATGCGGTGGTGCGCCAAGCGTCGCGCGTGGCCGACTGGCAACTGGCCCGGATGGACAGTTTCGCCTACGTGCGAACCTTCCGGCAGCAGACCGCCGATCCCACCGACTGGATCCAGGCGGCCTTCTACGCCGGCCTGACCGCCTTCGCCGACGTGGCCGAAACGCCGCGGTACGCGGAGGCCGTGATCGAGCACGGCCGCCAGAACGGCTGGGGGTACGGCGACCGCCCGCGCCACGCCGACGACGACGCCATCGGCCAGGCCTGGGTCTGGGCCGCCGCAAGGGCGCATGGCGAGGAGCGACATCTGCGCCTGGCGCCGACGCGCGCACGGTTCGACGCCGTGCTGGCCGCTCCGTCCGACGTCTCCCTGCTGTTCGAGGATCGGCCCGGCGAGCAGGCGTGCCAGGCGCGCTGGTGCTGGAGCGACGCCCTGTTCATGGCGCCGCCCGTCTGGTTCGAGCTGTCGCGTCTGACGGGCGACCCGCGCTACGCCGCGCATGCGGACCGTGAATTCTGGGCGGCTACCGATGTCCTCTACGACCCTGCGGAAAACCTCTACTTCCGCGATAGCCGCTTTCTGGATCAGCGCGACGGCGCGGGCCGCAAGATATTCTGGAGCCGAGGCAACGGCTGGACCTACGCCGGCATCGCCAAGGTGATCGATTCCCTGGCGGCCTCGGATCCGCGCCGCGCGAAATATGTCGATCTCTATCGCCAGATGTCCGCCGCCATTGTTCGGTTGCAGCGGGCGGACGGCTATTGGCCGGTGTCCCTGCTGGATCCCTCCGGTCCGTCGGAGACGAGCGGCACGGGCTTCTTCGTCTTCGGACTGGCGTGGGGCGTCAACAGCGGTTTTCTGGAGGAGGCGCACTACGCGCCGCCCGTGGCGCGGGGCTGGACGGCGCTTGAATCAGCCGTCGGCCCGGACGGAAAGCTCGGCTGGGTGCAGCAGGTGGGATATGCGCCAGATCAGGTGGAGGCCGACGACACCCAACTCTACGGTGTCGGCGCCTATCTCCTCGCGGCGTCCCAGGTGTCTCGGCGATCTAATTGGTAAGACCAGTTGAATGCGCGGCCTGACCTGATAGGGTTTTCTCGCTGTCCTCCCAGGTCAGCGCGTATCTCGGGACGGCCGCGTATCGGCCGTCCCTCCTTTCCAAGGGACACCGAATGCCAAGCACGCCTCTGAAGGGCTGCGCCCTGGGTCTGGGGCTGACGTTCGCCGTTGCGGCGCCGTCGACGGTCTTGGCCCAGGTCGAACGCGGCGTCCTTTATCGCGACGCCCCCGCCATGAACGCCGTCATCGAGACCCGCGTGGGACCGCAGATGGACCAGTTGCTGGTCCGGTTGATCACCGAGGGCCGGGATATGACGCTGGACGGCGTCAAGGTGTTCGAGGCCAAGGACAAGTTCCTGCCGGGCAAGATCGCCATCGGCCTGGCGCACGCCGCCCTGGACGCGCCAGAGGGCGATCCGCGCCGGACGCGTTTCCTGGCCGGCTTTCGCAAGCTGTCCGACCTGACCCTGGAGGACGAGAACGAAACCTGGGGCGTATACTATTACATCTCCGCCCTTCATCAGCTTGACGAGGCCGGCGTGCTGCAGGAAGCGGTCTCGCCGGAGACCCTGGCTCGGCTCCGCGAGAAGCTGGACTGGCGCACCTTCGTGCGCCCCGACAGCCTCACTCTGATCGATCTGCCCAACAACTATTACGGCGTCGCCTTCAGCATCGCCCGGCTTCGCTATCTGATGGGGTGGGAGGACGCCTCCGCCAGCGAAGCCTTGTTAGCCAAGACCCTGGATCACTTCCGCGAATACTCCGGCGAATACGGCTTCGCCGACGAGACCGCGGGCGAGGGACGCTTCGACCGCTACAGCGTGCTGCTGATCGGCGAGATCGCCCAGCGCTTCATCGAGACCGGCGTGGAGCCGCCCCAGGAAGTGCGCGACTGGCTGCGGCGCTCGGTCGACCTGCTGCTGCCTCGCTTCAACCTGCGCGGCGAAGGCTTCGAATACGGCCGCAGCATCGGAACCTATGGCGAGACCGCCTTCCTCGAAGTTCTGACCGCAGCCGCCGCTCTGGGCCTGCTGACCGACGACGAGGCGCGCATGGCCTACGCCTTCTCTTCGCGCATCGCCGCGCGCTACGCCGACTTCTGGCTGGATTCCGGAACCGGTTCGGTCAATCTCTGGGACCACGGCCGCAAGACCGACGCCTACCGCGGCAAGCACCGCATCCTGGGGGAAAACCTCAGCCTGTCCCACCAGTTCTATTACACCAACGCCTTGTGGAATCGCCTCGGCTTTCGCGACCAGACGCCTGAGCCCGGTTTTGAGGCATGGCTGAAGACGCTGCCGCGCTCATCCACCACCTGGTTTGCGCGAGGCGAAGCCGATCGCGTGTTGGTCACCTATCGCGACGGCGATCGCGTGATCGGACTGCCGCTGATCAACGGCGCGGCCGGTCAGCACATGAACACCCCCTATTTTCCCATCCCCTTCTCGCCAGGCGTCCTGGCCGGTTCGCCGGACGAGACCTACCCGCAATTGCTTCCCCGCATCACCCTGACCGATGGTTCGGTGCTTCAACCGCTCGCCTGGTTCACGGACGTCGACGTTCAGGAAGACGGCGACGTCACCCGCATAAGCTACGTTTCGCCCGCCATGGACCGGATGGGCCAGAACGCGCCTGTCCGGGACGATCGCGTCTCCGCTCGCACGACCTACACCCTGGAGCCTGGCCGGCTGACGAGACGGGACGAGATCGTGGCCCGCCCCGGCGCGACGATCGAGGCGGTCGACCTAAAGTTCGCCAACTTCTCTCGCGCCCCCGAATCGACCGCCGAGGGCCTGGCGTTCAAGGCCGGTGAAGTCCGCGCTTTCGAAGCCGCCGGAATGACCTGCGCCGCGGCGCGCCCCCAAGACGAGGCGGATTACGAGACGCCGGTGGGGCCATTCACCAGTTTGGTTCGATGCCATGCGTCTGCATCGGGCCAAGCCTGGTCCGGAGGATGGACAATCGTTTTCGACGATTAAAAGCCGCCTTCGACGTCGAGCGCGCCAGACGCCCCCAGACAGTCGCCGCATGAAACGACTTATGGTTCGAAGACATCTACGCCGCCGACGCTGGCCGAGCGGCGACGTGTGCGCACTGAAAAGTCCCGCGCCATCCCGGCTGGCTTGGCGCTCGGCTCGCCCGAAACGGTTTACGTCTCAAGCCCGACTTTTCATTAGGAAAAATGGTGGACGCGACAGGGATTGAACCTGTGACCCCTACGATGTCAACGTAGTGCTCTCCCGCTGAGCTACGCGTCCGCCGGTGCGGCCCGGGCGATCGCCCGGACGGGAAGGGCGGTCGTATAGCGGCGGACCGGGGCGGCTTCAAGCCCCATCTGACGTCCGCCGCGCGATTGTCTTCGAAGCCCGTGCGGGCTTCTGCGTGTCAGGCGGCGACCATCCGTTCGACCTCGTTGACCAGGTCGCGCAGGTGAACCGGCTTGGACAGGACCTTGGCCTGGGGCGAGGCCTGGGCGGCGGTCAGGGCCACGGCGGCGAACCCGGTGATGAACATGATGCGCAGGCCTGGTTGGCGGGCGGCGGCCACGCGCGCCACCTCGATGCCGTCGGCGCCGGGCATGACGATGTCGGTCAGCAGCAGATCATAGGGGCCGTGCTCCAGGGCGTCGATGGCGTCGTCGCCGTTCTCGCAGTCGATGACCTGGTGGCCCGCCCGCTCCAGCGCCCGGGTCAGGAAGCCCCGCAGGGAACTGTCGTCTTCGGCCAGAAGGATGCGCGCCATGCGGAGATAAGCCCTGTGAAACTGAGGCGAATCTAGGCGGCCAACGGTAAACCGCCGATGAAATTCATGGTTCCGCCCGCTTCCGTCCACAGCGAAACGGGTTATGGCGGAGACATGACCGGCGGCGACGCGCCCTTTCTGATCACCCGGCCCCCGGCCTCGGCGCCGCGCACCCCGCTGGTCTTCGCCTCCCCCCATTCCGGCGACCGCTATCCCACAGACATGGCCGCGGCCCCCGCCCTGTCGCCGCAAAGCCTGAGGAGCGCCGAGGACGCCCTGGTCGCGCGCCTGGTCCAAGACGGGCCGAAGCAGGGCGCGCCCTTGATCGAAGGCCGGATCGGCCGCGCCTATCTGGATCTGAACCGAGACCCTGACGACCTGGACCCGGCCCTGGTGGACGGCGCGCCGACGCCGGGCGGACCGAAGGCGGCGGCGGGTTACGGCGTGGCGCCGCGCCTGGCGGGGGACGGCACGCCCCTTTACGACCGCCGCCTCACACTGGCCGAGGTTCAGGCCCGGATCGCGGGCGTTCACGCCCCCTATCACCGGGCCCTGGGCGAACTGATGCACGAGACGCGGGCGAAGCATGGGCGGGCGGTGCTGATCGACTGGCACTCCATGCCCGCACGCGCGGCCGACGTGGAGATAGTGCTGGGCGACCGGCACGGATCGGCCTGCGCGACGCGGCTGACCCGCCGGCTGCGGGCGCTGTTCGAGGGGCTGGGCTGGCGGGTGGCGCTGAACCATCCGTACGCTGGCGGATGGTCGACCCAGCTTTGGGGGCGCCCTGAAGAGGGGCTTGAAGCGATCCAGGTCGAGATCAACCGGCGGCTCTATCTGGACGAGGCGACCCTGACGCCCGGCGCCGGCTGGGACCGAACCCGGCGGGCCGTGGGCCGTGTCGTCGCCGCCCTCTGCGCCGAGACTTGGGCCGAGTGAGGCCCGTCCCGCCGTTGATCGCGGATAAAAAAAAGCCGCGCCCGAGGGCGCGGCATGAAAAGTCTATAGGGAGGAAACGCCCAGGAAGGGCAAGACGCCCGGAGGCGTCGACAGGCAATCTAGGTTGCGATGCACAATGGGTCAAGGGCGATATGCGTTGGCGAGGTCACGCCGTGTAACGAAATTGCGTCATTGGGAACGATATCAGGCCCGGAAATTGACGAAATTCGACCGCGGCCCTCCTCGCACCTGCAAAATGATCGCCGATCACTCGCCCAGCAATCGCCGCGCATTGCGGATCGCGCGAGCCGCGGGGGACGCCTCCTGCCGATAGATCAGAAGGCCGAAGGAGGACACCACGCCCAGCGCCAGCCACGCCGGACCGAACAGCCACGCCGCCGCGGCCAGGGCGAAATAGTAGCCGCGCACCCCCTGGCTGAACGAACCCAGCGCCGGATTCAGCAACTGACCGGCCGCCTCGGCGAAAGCCTTGCGGTCGGTCTTGTGGTGCACCTCGGGCGCGGCGCCGATCAGGGCCAGGGCGTAGTTCATCTGGCGCAGGGCCCAGATGAAGTCGAGGAATCCGCGCGTCAGGCAGATCAGCACCAGGGCCAGCTTGGCCTCCAGCATCTTCAGCGGCACGTTCTCGGCGCCCACGGCGGCGAAGCCGCGCAGCGCGCTCTCTCCCCCGAACAATATGCCGGCCACCGCCGCGATCAGCAGCAGATTGGTGGAGGCGAAAAAGGAAGCCGAGTTGATCGAATGGCCCATCAGCTGGCTGTCGACCAGCTTCAACTCGCGGTGGGTCATCGACTCCATCCACACCGCCCGCACATGGACCATGTCGGCGTTGAGCGAGCCGCCACGCCGGCTGATCGCCTTCAGCAGGGGCGCATAGCCCAGCCAGCAGATGAAGAAGAGGGCCAGGGCGCCCCAGTCGAACCATGTCATGGCCGCACCCTGACGCCCGCCATCCCCGACGACAAGACCCTGCGCCGGCGCGCGCTGGACTGAGGTCGCGCTTGCCGTGGGGCCGTCAGGGGCCTATCACCCTTCGCCTTTCGATTTCTGCATCGCAACAAGAACAGACGCCATGAACCTGGACGCCATCCCCGTCGGCCCCAACGCGCCTTGGGACATCAACGTCATCGTCGAAATCCCGCAGGGCGGCCTGCCGGTGAAGTACGAGATGGACAAGGCGTCCGGCGCCCTGTTCGTCGACCGCTTCCTGCACACGGCCATGTACTATCCGGGCAACTACGGCTTCGTGCCGCACACCCTGTCGGACGACGGCGACCCCTGCGACGTGATCGTGCTGAACCCGACCCCGGTGGTGCCCGGCTGCGTCATCCGCTCGCGCCCCATCGGCGTGCTGAAGATGGTGGACGAGGCCGGCGGCGACGAGAAGATCCTGGCCGTGCCGGTCGACAAGCTGAACCCCTACTACACCGAGATCGCCAGCTATCGTCAGCTTCCCGCCATCCTGATCGAGCAGATCGAGCACTTCTTCACGCGCTACAAGGACCTGGAGAAGGGCAAGTCGGTCAAGGTCAACGGCTGGGGCGACGCCGGCGAGGCCGCCGACCTGATCGCCAAGGGCATGCAGGCCCACCAGGACAAGCTGGCCAAGAACAAGGCCGCCAACGCCGCCTGATCGGGCGACCACAGCCGCACCGCATTGAGGCGTTCTCCGCTCGGGGAACGCCTTTTTGCTGCGCGACGCCATGTCCGCGCGCCCCCTCTCCCGCTCGGCTTCGGGACGCCCTATCTCAGCGGCATGACCGATCTGTCTCCCCGCGAAATCGTCTCCGAACTCGACCGCTTCATCGTCGGCCAGCAGGACGCCAAGCGCGCCGTGGCCGTGGCGCTTAGGAACCGCTGGCGCCGGAAGCGGGTGCCGGAGGACCTGCGCGACGAGGTGACCCCCAAGAACATCCTGATGATCGGGCCCACGGGGGTCGGCAAGACCGAGATCGCGCGGCGGCTGGCCAGGCTGGCGGGATCGCCCTTCCTGAAGGTCGAGGCGACCAAGTTCACCGAGGTCGGCTATGTCGGCCGCGACGTCGACCAGATCATGCGCGACCTGGTCGAAAGCGCCCTGGTGATGGTGCGCGACCGCAGGCGCGGCGAGGTGCGCGCGCGGGCCGAGGGCGCCGCCGAGGACCGCATCCTGGACGCCCTGGTCGGGCCGGGCGCCGGCCCGTCCACGCGCGACAGCTTCAGGAAGAAGCTGCGCGCCGGCGAGTTGGACGACAAGGAGATCGAGGTCGCCCTGGCCGACACCGCCTCGCCGATCCAGGGGCTGGACCTGCCGGGCGGGGGCAACGTCGGCCTGCTGAACCTGTCGGAGATGCTGGGCAAGATGGGCGGCGGCCGCACCAAGACGGTCAAGCTGACCGTGCGCGACGCCACGGCCCCTCTGATCGCCGAGGAAGGCGACAAGCTGCTGGATCAGGAGAGCCTGACCAAGGAGGCCCTGCTGCTGGCCGAGAACGAGGGCATCGTCTTCCTGGACGAGATCGACAAGGTCGCCGCCCGCTCCGAGGCGCGCGGCGCCGACGTGTCGCGCGAGGGGGTGCAGCGCGACCTGCTTCCGCTGATCGAGGGCACCACCGTCTCGACCAAATACGGGCCGGTGAAGACCGACCACGTCCTGTTCATCGCCTCGGGCGCCTTCCACGTGGCCAAGCCGAGCGACCTGCTGCCCGAGCTTCAGGGCCGCCTGCCGATCCGGGTCGAGCTGAAGGCCCTGACACGCGAAGACTTCAAGCGCATCCTGACCGAGCCTGAGGCCAATCTGATCCGCCAGAACCAGGCCCTGCTGGCCACCGAGGACGTGACCCTGACCTTCACCGACGATGCGGTGGAGGCGTTGGCCGATGCGGCGGTCGCCGCCAACTCGGCCATCGAGAACATCGGCGCGCGGCGTCTTCAGACCGTGCTGGAGCGGGTGCTGGAGGAAACCAGTTTCAAGGCCTCCGACCTGTCGGGCCAGACCATCGCCTTCGATGGCGCCGCCGTGCGCGAAAAGATCGGCGACCTGGCCAAGAACGCCGACCTCAGCCGGTTCATCCTGTAGGACAGGACGCTCGTCGCTTCACGGTGGGCACTTGGCGGCGCCACAAACGAAAAGGGCGGGCCATCGCTGGCCCGCCCTTCCGCATTTCAGCGTCGGATGACTTGGACTTAGAAGTCCATGCCGCCCATGCCGCCCATGCCGCCGCCCATGTCGGGCGCGCCGCCGGCCGAGGCCTTCTTCGGCGCATCGGCGACCGCGGCTTCCGTGGTGATCAGGATGCCGGCCACCGAAGCGGCGTCCTGCAGGGCGGTGCGCACGACCTTGGCCGGGTCGATGACGCCCATCTGCACCAGGTCGCCGTACTCTTCCGTCTGGGCGTTGAAGCCGTAGGACGCCTGGTCGTTCTCCAGCACCTTGCCGACGACGATCGAGCCTTCGACCCCGGCGTTTTCCGAGATCTGACGGATCGGCGCCTGCAGGGCGCGGCGGATGATGGCGATGCCGGCGTTCTGGTCGGCGTTGTCGCCCTTGACGTCGGCCAGGATCTTGGAGGCCTTCAGCAGGGCGATGCCGCCGCCGGGAACGATGCCCTCGTCAGCCGCGGCGCGGGTGGCGTTCAGGGCGTCGTCGACGCGGTCCTTCTTTTCCTTCACCTCGACCTCGGTCGAACCGCCGACGCGGAGGACCGCGACGCCGCCGGCCAGCTTGGCCAGACGTTCCTGCAGCTTTTCCTTGTCGTAGTCCGAGGTCGTGTCCTCGATCTGGCGCTTGATCTGGGCCACGCGGGCTTCGATCTCTTCCTTGCCGCCGACGCCTTCCACGATGGTGGTGTCGTCCTTGGTGATCGAGACCTTCTTGGCCTTGCCGAGCATGTCGAGCGTGACGCTCTCCAGCTTGATGCCCAGGTCTTCGGAGATGACCTGGCCGCCCGTCAGGATGGCGATGTCTTCCAGCATGGCCTTGCGGCGGTCGCCGAAGCCCGGCGCCTTGACGGCGGCGACGCGCAGGCCGCCGCGCAGCTTGTTGACCACCAGGGTGGCCAGGGCCTCGCCTTCGATGTCCTCGGCGATGATCAGCAGGGGACGGCCCGACTGCACCACGGCTTCAAGGATCGGCAGCATGGCCTGCAGGCTGGTCAGCTTCTTCTCGAACAGCAGGATAAGCGGCTCTTCGAGGACGGCCTCCATCTTGTCGGCGTTGGTGATGAAGTAGGGCGACAGGTAGCCGCGGTCGAACTGCATGCCTTCGACGACGTCGACGGTGGTGTCGGCGGTCTTGGCTTCCTCGACGGTGATGACGCCTTCATTGCCGACCTTGGCCATCGCCTGGGCGATCAGCTCGCCGATTTCGCTATCGCCATTGGCCGAGATGGTGCCGACCTGGGCGATTTCCGAGTTGTTGGAGACCGGCTTGGAGTTGGTCTTGATCTCTTCCAGCACCAGGCCGACGGCCTTGTCGATGCCGCGCTTCAGGTCCATCGGGTTCATGCCGGCGGCGACGGCCTTCAGGCCCTCTTGCACGATGGCTTGAGCCAGAACGGTCGCGGTGGTGGTGCCGTCGCCCGCCTTGTCGTTCGTCTTCGAAGCGACTTCGCGGATCATCTGGGCGCCCATGTTCTCGAAGGCGTCTTCCAGCTCGATTTCCTTGGCGACCGAAACGCCGTCCTTGGTCGAGCGCGGCGCGCCGAAGGACTTCTGGATCACGACGTTGCGGCCCTTGGGACCCAGGGTCACCTTGACGGCGTTGGCCAGGACGTTGACGCCCTTGAGCATCTTGTCGCGGGCGTCGGTGTTGAATTGTACGATCTTGGCGGCCATGCGTGGCTGCTCCTATCTATAGGTTTGAGTGAGGAATGCCGGAACGTCGGGTGCTTAGGACAGCACGCCCAGGACGTCGGATTCCTTCATGATGATCAGGTCGTCGCCGTCGATCTTCACTTCCGTGCCCGACCACTTGCCGAACAGGATGCGGTCGCCGGCCTTCAACTCCAGGGCGTTGACCTTGCCCGAGTCGTCACGGGCGCCGGGGCCCACGGCGACGACTTCGCCTTCCTGGGGCTTTTCCTTGGCCGTGTCGGGGATGATGATCCCGCCCTTGGTCTTGGATTCTTCTTCAACGCGCTTGACCAGCACGCGGTCGCCGAGCGGACGAAACGCCATCGGTTGTCTCCCTTGATCCCCCGGATGGGGCGATTGTGAACAGTCGGTCGGCCCTCCCGCGATCGCCGTTTTGGCAGCCGACCGGCGAGAGTGCTAACGCGGCCGGGAGTTAGGCAGGCGGACCGGCCGGGTCAAGCGGCGCGGGCCGAAATCGGTCTCGAAAACTTTCTTGGCGTATGAACTGAAGATGAACGTCCGGCTCCGGGGTCGTTCAAGGGCGGGACGCTAAAACCGACCCAACGCTTCAGGCATTCCCCTTTCGGAAAGCGCTTCGAAGCCCAGAGACAAAGGAGACGAACCATGACGAAGATGCTGAAGATCACCGCCCCCAAGGCCGTGGCTCTGGCGGCCGCCCCGGTCGTCGCCCTGACGATGATGGCGGCCCCGGCCTCGGCGCAGTCCTACCGCCATGATCGCGATCGGGACCGTGACGACACCGCCCAAAACGCCCTGATCGGCGCGGCGGTGGGCGGTCTGGCCGGCGCCCTGCTGGGCAATGGCGACGGAACCTACATCGCCGGCGGCGCCCTGGCGGGTGCGGCGGTCGGCGCCGCCTCCGGCAGCCGCGGCAACGACTGCGAATACTACCGCGGCGGCCGCTGCTATCGGAACCAGGGTCACTGGGAGCGCGAGCACGGCATCGATCGCAGCCGCTCGGGCTACGACTACCGGTACGACAACCGCCGTTACAACTCGCGCTATGACTCGCGCCGCGACTATCGCCGCGACCGGGACTACCGCTACGACCGTCGCTGGTAAGGCCTAGACGTCGGGAATGAGGAAGGGCGCTCCGATCGGGGCGCCCTTTTTCATGTGTCAGTTCATCAGCCGCGTCATCAGGGCGGCGGTGGACGGGTCCAAATCCGCGCTGGGGCCCCCCGCCTGGACGTCCTTCAGGATCGCCTTGGCCAGCACCTTGCCCAGCTCCACGCCCCACTGGTCGAAGCTGTTGATGTCCCAGATCACGCCCTCGACGAAGGTCTTGTGCTCATAGAGGGCGATCAGGGCGCCCAGCGTCCGGGGCGTCAGGCGGTCCATGACGATGGCGGTCGAGGGCCGGTTGCCGGTGAAGGTGCGATGGGGCGCCAGGCGTGCCGCCTCTTCTTCCGACAACCCCTGCGCCAGACCTTCGGCCTTGGCGGCTTCGGTCGTCTTGCCCAGCATCAGGGCCTGGCCCTGGGCCAGGGCGTTGGACCAGAGGGGCGACTCGGGCGCGTCTTCATATGTGCGGGCCACGATCACGAACTCGGCCGGAACCACCTGCGGCCCCTGGTGGATCTGCTGGAAGAAGGCGTGCTGGCCGTTGGTGCCGGGCTCGCCGAAGACGACCGGGCAGGTCTGGCGCGTCACCGGCGTTCCGTCGCGATGCACCCGCTTGCCGTTCGACTCCATCTCCAGCTGCTGCAGGAAGGACGGCAGGCGGCGCAGCGCATGGGCGTAGGGCGCCACCGTTCGCGCCGTGCGATTCAGGCCGTCGACATTGAACACTTGGGCCAGGGCCAGCAGCACCGGCGCGTTCGCCTCCAGGGGGGCCGCGACGAAATGGTCGTCCATCTCCGCCGCCCCGGCCAGCATGGCCTCGAACACGTCCCAGCCCAGGGCGATGCCGCATGACAGGCTGACCGCCGACCACAGCGAATAACGCCCGCCGACCCAGTCCCGGAAGGCGAAGGTCCGTCCGCAGCCGAAGGCCGCGGCCTTGTCCGGCGCCGCCGTCACGCCGATGAAGTGCCGGGTCATGCCCTCGGCCGGAAGCGACGCCTGAAGCCAGGCCTTGGCCGCCTCGGCGTTGGCCAGGGTCTCCTGGGTGGTGAAGGTCTTGGACACCACCACGACCAGGGTGGTCGCGGGGTCGAGCCCGGTCAGGGCCTCGGCCATGTCGCGTGGGTCGATGTTGGCGACGAAGCGCAGGTCGATGGCCGGGTCCAGCGGGCGCAGCGCGTCCCACACCACGCGCGGCCCCAAATCCGATCCGCCGATGCCGACGTGGACGATGGCCTTGAACGGCTGGCCCGTCGCCCCCGCCTCGGCGCCCGACCGCACGGCCTCGGCATAGGCCTTCATGTCGGCGCGCACGGCGTCCACCTCGGCCGAGACCGGCTCGCCCAGGGCGTGGAAGTCCGCGCCCGCCGCCGCGCGCAGGGCCGGGTGCAGCACCGCGCGGCCCTCGGTCAGATTGACGGCCTCGCCGCCGAACAGGGCCGACCGTCGCCCCTCCACGTCGCAGGCGCGCGCCAGGTCCAGGCAGGCGTCGAAGGCGGCCTTGGTCCAGCTCTGCTTCGACAGATCCAGATAGAGCCCCGCCGCCTCGACCGACATCCGCGCCAGCCGCCCGGGATCGGCGGCGAACTGATCCACGATGCGGGTCTTTCCGGCCTCGGCGGCGGTGCGGTCGAAGGCGGTCCAGGCGGCGTCGCGGCTCATGTTCTGTCCTCAGAAGCGGTCGGGGCGGGCGGTAGGGTAAACACTCGTTTACGGGTCGGGCGTATCCCGGTTCAACGTCCTAGCGGACGTTGAAACAGGAAGTCAGCCCCCCGAGGTTCTCCATGTCCTGCGGCGTCGCCCTTTCCATCGCCCTGATGGTCTCCAATCCCGCGGTGGCCCAGGCCGCGGCCCAGCCGCCCACCGCCGCCGGCGCGCCGGTGTCGGTGGCGGGCGAGCCCCTGTTCGCGGACATCGTGAACCGCTCGGCCGAATTGAAGGCCCTGGTCGACGGCTGGGCAGCGTCCCGCGCCGCCGACGCCGACGGCTTCTTCGCCGGCCCGGTCTTCACCGGCTTCAAGACCCGCGCCGAGGCCCTGTCCCAGCTGGACATGCAGGGTCACCTGATCCTGAAGGAACGCGGCACGGACGGCGACCTGAAGTGCATCCTGCGCGGCATCTCCGAGGACATCCCCAAGAAGGTCGCCGCCGTCCAGGCCGCTCCGAGCGCCGCCGAACGCGCCGTGGCCCTGTCGGAACTGTCCTACCTGCTGAACGACAACGTCGAGGTCATCACCGCCCCGCCGCAGCCTGAGGTGTAGGGCTTTCGCGCTGGACGGGACTCAGCTATCGTCGTTTCGTTTGGTGCGGAGAACCTCATGACCCTGTCACGGATCCTCATGGCCGGCGTCGTCTTGGTCGGCCTGTCCGGCTTTGCAGCCCCAAGCGCTATGTCGTCTCCTATTCCGTCAGCGACCACGGCGTCGCGCAGATGCGGGGCCAGGCCCTGATCGCCGAAGAGGGCGATGTCAGCGTGCAGGGATCGGATCAGAACGGCGGCCATGCCTTCAATGCAACTCTCAATCCGACCGACGACGGACTGGTGCTGGTCACGTCGCTCTGGCGCGGGGAGACTAAACTGGCCGAGCCGACGCTGGCGATGGAGCGGGGCGGGCAGGCGAAGGCGGAGTTCGGCAGTGACCAACAACGCATCGTCATCGAGATCGCCCCCGCCGACTGAAGCCTACCCCTCCACCGTCTCCGGATATTTGATCGAGCAGCCGTAGGGCTGGGCGAAGCGGGTCTGGACCGGGCGGCCCGCCTCCATGTCGGTCAGGGCCGCGCGGACGAAGTTGGTCGCGCCCTCCAGGTCCTCGGGCTTGTTCGTCGGACGGTCGTCGATGCCGCCCTCGAAGACGATGCGGCCTTGCGGATCGATCACACGCATGTCGGGCGTGGTCTTGGCGTCGTACAGCTTGCCCACCTCCCCGGTCGGATCCAGCAGAAGGTGGGTCCAGGCGCCGTCATGCTTGGCCTTGAAGGCCCGCGCCGTCTCGCCCTCAACGAAGCCTTGCGTCCCGGGCGCCGAGGACACGATGGTCAGCCAGACCACGCCGCCGCCGGTCGCCTCGCGCTGCAGCGCCTGCATGGCCCCCGCGCCATAGTGTTTCTGGACATAGGGACAGCCCTCGTTGGTCCATTCCAGCACCACCGTCTTGCCCCTGAAGTCGGCCAGCGACCGCTGCGTCCCCTCGGCGTCGACCAGGGTGAAGGCCGGGGCCATCCCCTCCTGAGTCGCGGCGGCCGGGGTCGGTTCGGTCGATGCGGTCTCAACAGGGCGCGGCGGCCTCCTGCTGTTGGCAGGCGGCGAGCGTCAGCGTGGCGACGGCGGCGAGGGCCAGGCGGCGGATCATGACGGCGTTTCCCTGATACGGGCCGCAGTCAGCGCGCGGCCTCCTGCAGGGAGTCTATCACGAGGCCGTCGGTCAGAAGCTGCGGCAGAATGCGCGGTTCGCCGCCGCCGGCCGGATAGACCAGATAGAGCGGCACGCCCGACCGGCCGTGGCGTTCCAGCTCGCGGGCGATGGCGTCGTCGCGCCGGGTCCAGTCGCCCACCAGATAGACGGCGTTCGTCGCGGCGATCGCCTCGGCCAGGCGCGGCGAGGACAGGGCGGCGCCCTCGTTGATCTTGCAGGTCACGCACCAGTCGGCGGTGAAGTTGACCAGCACGGGCCGGCCCTGACCTTGCGCCGCGCGCACCGCCTCGGGCGACCAGGGTTGGGAGGCCAACGCCGCGCCCTCGCTGGCCTGGCCCGGCGCGACGGTCGGGGCCCGCGCCGCCGCGACCCCCGCCAGCGCGGCCAGGACCAAGGCCAGAAGCGCCGCGCCGCCGCTGATCCAGCCGCCTCGTCCGGCCGCGCGCTCGCCCTGTCTCAGGCCGAACAGCCACAGCGCCAGGGCCAGCAGCAGTCCGGCGCCGAACAACAGGGCCAGGGCGTCGCCTCCGGTCTGGCGCGCGAACACCCAGGCCAGCCACAGGGCCGCGCCGTACATCGGAAAGGCCAGCAGCCGCCGCAGACGCTCCATCCACGGCCCCGGCCGGGGAAACCGCCGCAGCAGGCCCGGCGACAGGCTGACCGCGACATAGGGCAGGGCCAGGCCCAGGCCCAGCATCAGGAAGACCAGCAGCGCCGCCGGCCACGGCATGACCAGGGCCGCGCCGAGCGCAACGGCCATGAAGGGGGCGGTGCAGGGCGCGGCCACAACCACCGCCAGCACCCCGGTCAGGAAAGCCCCCGCCCCGCCCGATACGTGCGACAACCGCCCGGCCCCCTGTAGCGACCCGCCGATGTCGAACACCCCCGACAGGTTCAGCGCCGTCGCCAGCATCAGCAGGCTCAGGCCCGCGACCACCGCAGGCGACTGCAGCTGGAAGCCCCAGCCGACCGCCTGCCCCCCGGCCCTCAGCGCCAGCAGGGCGCCCGCCAGGACCAGGAAGGTCGCCAGCACCCCCGCCAGGAAAAGCAGGCCGTCGCGCCGCGCCACGCGCGTCTCGTGCGCCGAGGCCGACAGCGCCGCCGCCTTCATCGCCAGAATGGGAAAGACGCAGGGCATCAGGTTCAGGATCAGCCCGCCCAGCAGGGCCAGCAGCGCGGCCTGGATCAGGCCGGTCGCTGCGGGGGCCGACCCCGGCGCGGGCCGTTCGCCCGCCTCGCCCGAGATGGCCCGCCCGGTCGTCCCCGCCAGGGCCGGTCCCGACTCGGCCGTGATCTCCCAGGCGCCGGCGTCGGTCGCCAGCACGCCCGAGACCGGCCCGGTCACGCCGTCGCGCGTCCCGCGTCCGGGCGCCAGGCTCAGGGTCAGGCCCTGGTCGCCGCGCGTCGCCGTCTGGTCGGCCGCATGGTCGATGATCCCGCCCTGGAACGGAAAGAAATGCGCCCGGCCGATGTCGGCGCCCGCCAACGGCCCGCCCGCGGCGCTGAGCGTCAGCCGCCCGTCCCGCAACGCGATCCGCGCCTGGATCGGGGCCGGGCGCGGCGCCTCGGCCAGCACCGCCTGGATGGCCGCGCCATAGGTCGGATCAAGGGGCGCGGCGCCGTCCCTGACCTCGATGTCCAGCGCCAGCGGCAGTTCGTCGGGCACGCACATCTGATCGCTGCACACCATGAACAGCGCCTGGGTCCGCAGCGCCAGCACCTGTCCCGGCGGGGACGAGGCCGGAACCTCGATCGGCACGGGCAGCAGCACCGAACCGGAATAGCCATAGTTGACCAGGCTCTGCAGCCGCTGACGCTCGGGCAGGGGCCAGACGATCTCGCCCGCCTTCACCCCCGCCGGCAGGGTCCAGTCCAGCGTCGTCGGCCCGCCGGAATCGCCCGGATTGCGCCAATAGGTGTGCCAGCCCGGCTGGATCTTCTGGCGCACGGCCACGACCAGGGTCGATCCGGGCGTGGCCCATTGCGACATCGGGACCAGCTCGGCCTCGATCCGCTCGGTCTTCTGCGGCCCCAGGCCGACCAGGGCGGCGGCGGGCGATGGCGCGGCCTGGGCCTGCGCCGCGACGGGCGCCAGCAAAAGGCCGAGGATCAGAAGGAGCAGGCGCACGTGGGGGCATCCGTGGGGAAGAAGGCGGCGCCACCCTAGCCCGCGCGCGCGGGCGCATCCACCGACAGGCCGCCGCAGCGCCTATTCTGCGCCACCCGCCTCCAGCATTTCGCGCATCATCTCCAGGATCAGCTTCTGCTTGCGCAGCGGCAGCTGGGGGGCCAGGCGCGCGATCTCCAGTGACTGGCGCGTGGCCGGGTGTTCGTGGTCGAAGCCGGCCTGCGCCTCCTCGGCCAGGCCCGGCTGGCGGCCGTAGCCTTCGAAGAAATAGGGAATGCCGACGTTCAGGAAGTCCGCGATCTCGAACAGCTTGGAGGCCGAGATGCGGTTCTGGCCCTTCTCGTACTTCTGCATCTGCTGGAAGCTGACGCCGACGGCCTTGCCCAGGGCGGTCTGGCTGAAGCCCTGGCTGAGCCGCTGCTCCTGCACGCGGCGGCCGACGTGGCGATCGACGGGGTGCGGTTCCTGGTTGTCGTCGCCCCGCGCCATGTCAGTTCCCGCTCGATCGTCCCGGTTTGAAACCGACCTTAAAGCGCGCCCGGACCGGCCACAAGCCAAAGGCCAAGCTGGCCAGAAGCATCGCGCCGAACAGGCCGTCGCCCCATCGGCCATAGGGCGTCGCGTCCGTCGCCTGGGGCAGTCGCGCGTCGATCACTCCCATGACGCCGGGGTCCAGCCGCTCGCCGTCGACGATCCGCCCCCACGGGTCGATCATGGCCGAAATCCCCGTCGGCGTGGCCCGCGCGATGGGCAGGCCCGTCTCGATGGCGCGATAGCTGGCCAGGTTCAGGTGTTGGCGCGGCCCCGAGGTCTTGCCGAACCAGGCGTCGTTGGAGGCGTTGACGATCCACGCCGGACGGCCCGCCGCGCCCGTCGTGAAACCGGGATACAGGCTCTCGTAGCAGATCAGCGGCTGGACCGGCGGCGCGTTCGGCAGGGCGATGGGCGCCGGCGTCGGTCCGGCGGAGAAATCGCTGGGCATATGCACCAGGCTGCGCAGGCCCACGGCGGTCATCACCGATCCCAACGGCAGATATTCGCCGAACGGCACCAGCCGGTGCTTGTCATAGACGGCCGCGACGCGCAGGCCCGCCCCGCCCTCGTCATGCAGGGCGAACAGGCTGTTGTAATAGCGCGCGCCCTCCGGCGCCGCCGGGTCCGCCTCGCCCCGCGCCAGTCCCATCAGCAGGGTCTGGCCGGGCCGCAGGGCCCGGGCGATCCCCTCGCCTTCCCCGGCGCCGGGCGCGAACACCTGATAGTCGGCGGCGGGCAGGGAGCCTTCGGGCCAGACCACCACGTCGGGGGTCCGCGCGGCGGGCTGGGCGGTCAGCCGCAGGTAGCGCTCGACGATGGAGCGGTAGGCCTCGGGCGTCCATTTGGATTCCTGGTCCACGTTGGCCTGGACGATCCGCACCACCGTGTCGGTGAAGCGCAGCTCAGCGCCGCCCAGCCGCGCCGCGCCGAAGGCGGCGACCCCGGCCAGGGCGACCAGACCCAGGGCGGCCGAAGTCCAGCGGCCTCGCCACAGGCCCGGCCCGACCAGGGGACCCAGGGCCGCCACGCCCGCCACCGTGACCAGGCTCAGCCCATAGACCCCGACGACCGAGGCGAACTGCGACAGGGCCCCGCCGGCGCGCCAGCTGGCGCCCGCCGGATTCCACGGAAAGCCGGTCAGCACATGGCCCCTCAGCCATTCGAAGGCGCAGAACAGGGCCGCGAACAGCAGCACCCTGACCACGCCGATCGGCGCGAACCGTCGATAGAGGGCGCAGGCCCCGCCCCAGAACAGGCCCAGTCCGGCGGGCAGCAGGCTGGCCGCGAAGGGCGCCATCCACGCCTGTTCGGGATTGACGAAGAAGGCCTCGGCCACCCACCAGCAGCCGATGAAGAAATAGGCGAACCCGGCCAGCCACCCCATCCAGAAGGCGCCGCGCGCCCGGTCCGACCGCTCCGACAGGATCATCAGCAGCGGATAGCCCAGAAGGCCGATCAGGACCCCGAACGGCGGATGCGCCAAGGCCGTCCCGGCCCCGGCCAGCAGGGCCAGGGCGATGCGGATCGCCCGCCAGGCCCAGCGGCGGCGCGGCTCGGGCAGGGCGCGGATCGGCGCGGCCATCCGGTTCAGAACGGCGTCGGGCGTCATGCCTGGTCCTCGCGTTCGGCGGCGTAGGGGTCCGGCACGCCCAGGCCCGCCAGGATCGCGCGCTCCTCGGCTTCCATTTCCTCGGCCTCGCCGTCGTCCTCGTGGTCGCGGCCCAGCAGGTGCAGCACGCCGTGAACGACCAGGTGGCTCAGATGGTCGGCCAGGGTCTTGCCCTGCACTCGCGCCTCCTCGGCGCAGACGCCGTGGGCCAGCACCAGGTCGCCCAGATGCGGAAAGGCGTTCTCCGGCGCTGGAAACGACAGCACGTTCGTCGGCCGGTCCTTGTCGCGGAAACGGGCGTTCAGGTCGCGCACCGCCGCGTCGTCGCTCAGCAGCACGACCACGTCGCCCTGAACGCTCCCCAGCGCCGCGGCGGCGGCGTGGGCGGCGACGGCCTCGGCGTCCGGCAGGGCGGACGTCCAGGCGCCCGCCTCGACCTCGACCTCGATCATGCGTCGTCTTCGAGGTCGGGCGCGGGCAGGCGGCGCGCCGCGTCGGCGTCATAGGCGCGCACGATCCGCTCGACCATGGCGTGGCGCACCACGTCCTCGGCCGCGAACTTCAGGATGCCCACCCCCTGGACCCCGTCCAGGATCCGCAGCGCATGGGCCAGGCCGGAATCGCGCGGGTTCAGCAGGTCGATCTGCGACGGATCGCCCGTCACCACCATGCGCGCGCCCTCGCCCAGACGGGTGAGGACCATCTTCATCTGCAGGCGGCTGGTGTTCTGGGCCTCGTCCACGATGATGAAGGCGTGGCTCAGGGTGCGGCCGCGCATGAAGGCGATGGGGGCGGCCTCGATCTCGCCCTTGTCGCGACGGCGCTGCACGTCCTCGGGGCCCAGGATGTCGTTCAGGGCTTCCCAGATGGGGGCCAGATAGGGATCGACCTTCTCGTTCAGGTCGCCTGGCAGGAAGCCCAGCTTCTCGCCGGCCTCGACCGCCGGGCGGGTGATGACCAGCCGGTCCACCTGGCCGCGCCGCAACAGCGATGCGCCATAGGCCGCCGCCAGAAAGGTCTTGCCTGTCCCCGCCGGTCCGACGCCGAAGCTCAGCTCGCAGCGGCCCAGCATATCCAGATAGGCGGCCTGCGCCTTGGTCTTTGGCACGATCGCGCCGCGCTTGCCGCCGGGCAGGGACACGCCCGCCGCCGCCATGCCTGGCGTGCCTTTGCCGCCGCGCGCCTGGCCCAGGGCGGCGCGGACGTCCGCCTCCGTGACCTCGGCGCCCAGGGCGGCGCGCTTGGCCAGGTCCTCGATGGCCCGGCGCGCGTCGCCGCGATCGCGCGGGCCGCCGTTGACCGACACGCCGCCGCCCGGCGCCTCGACCAGCACCTTGAAGGCGTCCTCGATCAGGGCGACGTGTCGGCTGTTGGGCCCGACCACCGCGCGCAGCTCGGCGTCGTTCAGGGGAATGAATTCGCTTTCACGCGCCAAGCACGGAGACTCCAAGGTCCCGCGACACCGGGACGGGGGCGACCAGTTGCCCGGTCAGACTGTTCTGCTGACCGCTGACGATCTGGACCGGAACGATCCGGCCGATCAGATGATCCGCGTCCTCGACGTGAACCGATTGCAGATAGGGCGAGCGGCCGATGGCCTGGCGGCCGTGTCGGCCCTTCTTCTCGAACAGCACGTTCAGCGTCCGCCCCGCCTGGGCGGTGTTGAAGGCGACCTGCTGTTCCAGCAGCAGGGCCTGCAGCCGGTGCAGCCGGTCCTTGGCGACCTCGGGCGGGACCTGCGCCCCCATGCCGGCGGCCGGGGTGCCGGGGCGCGGCGAATACATGAAGGAGAAGGCGCTGGCGTAGTTCACGCGCCGCACCAGATCCATCGTGTCCTCGAAATCCCGCTCGGTCTCGCCGGGGAAGCCGACGATGAAATCGCCCGACAGCGCCATGTCCGGCCGCGCGGCGCGGATGCGCTCGATCAGGTCGAAATACTTCTGGCGTCCGTGCTTGCGGTTCATCAGCCGCAGGATGCGATCCGAACCCGACTGCACCGGCAGGTGCAGATAGGGCATCAGGGCGTCCAGGTCGCCATGCGCCGCGATCAGGTCGTCGGACATGTCGTTGGGGTGGCTGGTCGTATAGCGGATGCGGTCGATGCCGGGGATGTCGGCCAGGGCGTAGGCCAGCTCGGCCAGGGTCGCCGGCTTCCCATCGGCGCGCTCGCCGTCATAGGCGTTGACGTTCTGGCCCAGCAGGGTGACTTCGCGCACGCCTCGATCCGCCAGGGCGCGGGCCTCGTCCAGCACGGCGGCCAGCGGGCGCGACCATTCGGCCCCGCGCGTATAGGGCACCACGCAGAAGGTGCAGAACTTGTCGCAACCCTCCTGCACGGTCAGGAAGGCGGTCACGCCGTCCCCGCCGCGCGTCGTCGGCAGGGCGTCGAACTTGTCGTTGGGGGCGAAGTCGGCGCCGATGCGCTCGCCCCGCGCCCGCGCCGTGCGGGTCAGCAGCTCGGGCAGCTGGTGATAGGCCTGAGGCCCCACCACCAGGTCCACCGCCGGCTGGCGTCGCATGATCTCCTCGCCCTCGGCCTGGGCCACGCAGCCGGCGACGGCGATCGTCATCTTCGTGTTCGAAGTCGCCGCCTTGGCGTCTTTCAATTCTCTCAGCTTGCCCAGCTCGGAATAGACCTTCTCGGCGGCCTTCTCGCGGATGTGGCAGGTGTTCAGGATGACGAAGTCGGCGTCGTCCGGCGTCTCGGTCGGCGCATAGCCCAGCGGCCGCAGGACATCGGCCATGCGCTCTGAGTCATAGACGTTCATCTGGCAGCCGTAGGTCTTGATGAACAGGCGCTTGGTCGGCGCGGGTTCGGCCTCGGCCGCTTGCGGAACCAGGGTTTCGGTCATTCGCGGCTCTTTACTGCGCTATCGCGCTGCGCGCCACTTCAGCACGTCGAATCGGGCCTTTCGACGTCAGGACGTCGTCTCCGGATCGACGCGGGCGGCGTGACGCTTGAAGATCAACCCCTCGCGCTTGGACGGTTCGGCCCCCTCGACCGGCACGCCGTACAGTTCCAGCTTGTGCCCGATCAGTTCGAAGCCCAGCCGTTCGGCGATCTCGGTCTTCAGACGCTCGATCTCGGCGTCGAAGAATTCGATCACCTCGCCCGAGCGGGTGTCGATCAGGTGATCGTGGTGGTCGTCGCCCGCCTCTTCATAGCGGCTGCGCCCATCGCCGAAGTCGTGCTTCTCGACGACCCCGGCCTCCTCGAACAGCCGCACCGTGCGATAGACGGTGGCGATCGAGATGTGCGGGTCGATGGCCGAGGCGCGGCGGTACAGCTCCTCGACGTCGGGGTGGTCTTCGGCGTTGGAGAGCACGCGGGCGATCACGCGACGCTGCTCGGTCATGCGCATGCCGCGCTCGGCGCAGAGTTTTTCGATCCGGTCCATGACCCTAGAATAGGGGCTGTCGTCGCGTCAGGGAAGCGCCGCCTTATCCGGTGGCGCGGCCATGTCGCGTTCCAGCACCAGGGCGTCGATCCGGCCGCCGTCGTAATAGCCGCGCCGCCGGCCGATCTGTCGGAAACCGGCGCGGTCGTAGAGGGCGCGCGCGGCGGCGTTGTCTTCGGCCACCTCCAGGAAAATCCGGGTCGCGCCGGCCTGCGCCGCCCGCACCGCGCCCTGCCCCACCAGCCGTCCGCCCAGGCCCGCGCCGCGCGCCGAGGGGCGCACGGCCAGCGTCAGGATCTCGGCCTCGTCCAGCACCGCGCGCATCAGGATGAAGCCGTCCGCCTCGGTCACGGCGAAGACGCCGGGCTGGGCCAGAAGATCGACGAAGACCGCCGCGCTCCACGGCGCGGGAAAGGCGGTCGCGTGCAGGGCGGCCAGGGCGTGCGGGTCGCTCATCGCGGCCCCTGCTGCGCGGAGCCTTGGCGCGGCTGGCCCGGCAGGCGGCTGGGCGGCGTGGCGTCGGGCGCGCGCAGATAGGTCGGTCTTGGCGGGCGTGTCGCCGGATCGCCCGCCGCGGTGAGGCGCGCCAGGGCCTCCGGCGACGGGGCGAGGCGCGGGTCAAGGTCGAGCCGGGCCAGATCGGGAAAGGCCTCGGCCAGGACGGACGCGCCGTTTCCGACCCACCGCGCCGGCCGGCCAAGGGCCCGAAGGGCGCGCGTCGCGTCTTCCAGCGTCAGGGCCGCATCCGGCCCCAGCGGAACGCCGTCGTCGAACAGCCGCGCATAGACCTGCCCGCGCCGCGCGTCGATCAGGGCCGCGACCGGCCCCGCCGCATCGGCGACCGAGGCGGCCAGGGCCTCCAGCGTCGACAGGCCCAGGACCGGACGGTCCAGCGCCGCCCCCAGCCCCAGGGCGAAGGCCAGGCCGACGCGCAGCCCCGTGAACGAGCCCGGCCCGACCGTGACGCCGATCCGCTCGACAGCGTCGAAGCCGGCGCCCCCTTTTGCCGCCGCCTCGGCCACGACGTCGCGCACCAGGCCCCCCAGCCGTTCCTGGTGGCCCTTGGCCATCGGCTCGAACCGCACGGCCAGCGGCCGGTCGCCGTCGAACATCGCCGCCGTGCAGGCGCCCAGCGCCGTATCGATCACCAAAACCGTCATGCCGGTCTTCTAGGACCGGATCGGGCGCGAGCCTAGACCGCCGCGAGAACCTCGACCAGCCGCGTCAGGGCGCGGCGTACGGCCGGGTCGTGGATGCGGGCGAAGCCGTCGGCCAGGGCCTGGCCCTCAGGCGTGGTGGTAAGGGCGCGCAGGGTGGTCAGCTCGGCGGCGTCCGCGCCGTCAGGCCGGTCGGGGAAGAAGGCCTCGACCGGCAGGCCCAGCGCCAGCGACAGGGCGTGCAGGCGCGACACCGAGATGCGGTTCTGCCCGTTCTCGTACTTCTGGATCTGCTGGCAGCTGACGCCGACCAAACCCGCCAGCGCCGTCTGCGACAGGCCCAGGGCGCGCCGCCGAACGGCGATCCGGGCGCCGACGACGGCGTCCACGGCCTTGGCGGATCGGGCGGTCATGCGCTGCGGCGGTCTCCGGTTCAGGACAACCAGACCGTTTCATGAAACGAAATGATTTGCAACCATAAGGTTTCACCCGTCCAGGCGGGCGATCACCGCAGACACCAGTGCGGCCTGTCGGCGCGGGATGGTCTCCATCACATCCAGAGCGCCCGCGCCGGCCAGATGCAGCGCCTCGGCGTCCGCGCCGCGATACAGCCGCACCCGCACCGAGCCGTCGACCATCTCCAACACGCAGCCCTGGCCCTGGCGTGGCCATTGACCGGGTCGATATTCCACCACGACGCCGGACGCGGCCCAGGGGGCCAGGCTGTCGTCGGAAATCTGCAACCGCCGGACACGGGGCGAAGCCGCCTCGAAGCTTCGTCCTCGCGCCTCCAGGCCCTCCGCGGCCGGCGTATCGTCGGAAGCGTTGTCGGACGGGCCGCTCAGACCGTCGCGCGCGAAGGCCAGGTCCTCGGGCGAGGCGTCCAGCGCGGCGGTCAGGCGACGCTGCACGTCGGGTCGGAACAGGCCGGGACGCCGGCCGGCCTCATACAGACCCCACCCCTGGCTGGTCATGCCCAGGCGCGCGCCGGCCTCGGCCTGCGACAGGCCTCGGTCACGGCGGAGCGCGGCCAGAGCTTCGCCCAGGCGAAGCGCGTCGGGATCGGGCTGGAAGCGCGACATGGCCGCCAGAATGACGCAGCCCGATCGCCAAGGCGAGACGAAATCGTTTCACCCCACCCGCAAAGGTTGGTCAGAGGGTCTGTTCCACCCGCGTCACTTCAGGAACATAGTGGCGCATCATCTGCTCCACCCCCGCCTTCAGCGTGGCCGAGGACGAGGGGCACCCCGAACAGGCGCCGCGCATTCTCAGGGACAGGACGCCGGTCTCCTCGTCGAAGGCGTCGAACAGGATGTCGCCGCCGTCCTGGGCCACGGCCGGCCGGATGCGGCTGTCCAGAAGGGCCTTGATCTCGGCGACGATCTCGCTGTCGTCCTCGGCGTGGGTCTCGGCCCCCGCCCCGTCGCGGGTCAGCGGCTGGCCCGAGACGAAATGGTCCATGATCGCCGCCAGCACGGCCGGTTTCATCTCGGTCCAGTCCGGCCCCTGCGCCTGGCGGGTGACCGACACATAATCCGCGCCGAAGAAGACGCCGTCGACGCCTTCCAGCTCGAACAGCGCCTCGGCCAGCGGCGAAGCGGTCGCCGCGTCGATGGTGCGATACTCCAGCGCCGCGGCCGGCGAGACGTCGCGGCCGGGCAGGAATTTCAACACGTTCGGATTGGGCGTGGGTTCGGTCTGGATGAACATGGACCGCAGATGCGCCCCGCCCGCCCCGGATTCAAGAGGGTGTTCAGCGCCGCTTCAGCCCGCCCAGCACGCCGCGCAGCAGTTCGCGCGTCAGGGTCGATCCGGCCGTGCGCAGCACCGACTTGGTCAGGGCCTCCATCGGCGTCTGGCGATTCGAGGGGCGGCGGGCGGGGGCCCGGGGCGCCGCGCGGGCCTGGTCTCGCGCCGCCTCCCTGGCCGCCTTCTCGTCCGCCTTGGCCTGTTCGGCCTGGGCCCTGGCCTGAATCTTGGCCTGGGCCTCGGCCTGGTCGGCGGCGGCGTGCCGCGCGGCCAGGATCTCCTCGGCGGATTCGCGGTTGACCACCTGGTCGTAGAGGCCGCGCACGGGGCTGGCGGCCATGACGGCGGCGCGCTCGGCGTCGGTGGCGGGGCCCAGGCGGGAATCCGGCGGCCGGATCTTGGTGCGCGCGACCACCGTGGGGGCGCCCTTGTCGTCCAGCACCGACACCAGGGCCTCGCCCACGCCCAGCCCCTGGATCGCCTCGGCCGTATCGAAGGCCGGATTGACGCGGAAGCTCTGCGAGGCCGCCTTCAGTCCCTTCTGCTCGGACGGGGTGTAGGCCCTGAGCGCGTGCTGGATGCGGTTGCCCAGCTGGGCCAGGACGCTGTCGGGAATGTCGGCCGGGTTCTGGGTGACGAAATAGACGCCGACGCCCTTGGAGCGGATCAGACGCACGACCTGCTCGACCTTTTCCAGCAGCGCCTTGGGCGCGTCGTTGAACAGCAGGTGCGCCTCGTCGAAGAAGAAGACCAGGCGCGGCTTGTCGGGGTCGCCCACCTCGGGCAGTTGCTCGAACAGTTCGGACAGCAGCCAAAGCAGGAAGGCCGCATACAGGCGCGGACTGTTCATCAGTCGCGTGGAATCCAGCACATTGACCTGGCCGCGCCCGTCCAGGCCGGTCCGCATCATGTCCTCAAGCCGCAACGCCGGTTCCCCGAAGAAGGCGGCCCCGCCCTGCTGTTCCAGCTGCAGCAACGCGCGCTGGATGGCGGCGACGGAGGCCGAGGCGACGTTGCCGACCTCGCGCCCGATGCGGTCGGCGTTCTCCCCGACATAGGCCAGCAGGCTGCGCAGGTCCTCAAGGTCGAGCAGAAGCAGGCCTTCCTTGTCGGCGACATGGAAGGCCACCGTCAGCACGCCCTCCTGGACGTCGTTCAGGTTCAGCATCCGCGCCATCAGCACCGGGCCGATCTCGCTGATGGTGGTGCGGATCGGATGGCCCTTTTCGCCGTACAGGTCCCAGAACACCGTCGGCGCGGCGCGCGGCGTCAGGGTCAGGCCCATGTCCGTCGCCCGCGCGGTCAGCTTGTCGTTGGGCGCGCCGACCTGGGACACGCCGGACAGATCGCCCTTCACGTCGGCGCAGAAGACCGGCACGCCCGCGTCCGAAAATCCCTGGGCCATGATCTGCAACGTCACCGTCTTGCCGGTGCCCGTCGCGCCGGCGACGACGCCGTGGCGGTTGGCGCGATGGAACAGCAGGCGCTCGGCCTCGCCCTGATCGGACTGGCCCAGGAAAAGGCCGGGAACGGCGTCGGTCATGAGGGGTCTCCGATCAATCGTCTCCAAGCTCTAGCGCAGTCGCCCGCCGGCCGGAACCGTCCCCGTGCCCGAGTTGACGCCGCCCCTGGCGCCGCCGACAACGGACGCATGAAATCTCCCGTCGCCGTGCCCAGCTCCGTCGTGGCCAGAAACGCACTGGCCCTGATCGCCACGGTGGCGGCGGGCGCGGCCGTCTATTGGCTGCGGGACATCCTGACGCCTCTGGCCATGGCCATCTTCCTGCTGATCATGATCGACGGGCTGAAGCGCTGGGTGGAGACGCGCACGCCGCTGACCGCGCGCTGGGCCGGCGTGGCCGCCCTGGCCCTGGTGGTGCTGGGCTTCTTCGCCTCCATCGGCATCATCGTGAACGGCGCGGCGGGCTTCTTCGGCGAGGCGTCGGGGGTGTCCCAGAACCTGGGTCCGCGCATCGACCAGATCATCCGCGACGTCTGGAGCCTGTTCAACCAGCAGAATCCGCCGACGGCGCAGGACCTGCTGCGCGGCGTCGATCTGCGGGGCTATCTGACCAGTCTGGCCTTCCAGGCCCAGGGCGTGGCGTCCGGCGCCTTCTTCGTTCTGGTCTACCTGGGCTTCCTGCTGGCCTCGCGCGCCGGCTTCCAGCGCAAGATCGTGCACATGTTCCCCGACCGTCACCAGCGCACCGAGGCCGTGGCCGTGTTCCAGCGCGTGCGCGGCGGGGTCGAGGGCTATCTGTGGGTTCAGGCGGTGACCGGGGCCATGATCTGCGTGGCGGCGTGGATCCTGATGCGGGCCGTGGGCCTGCAGAACGCCGAGTTCTGGACCTTCGTCATCTTCATCGTCGGCTTCATCCCCGTCCTGGGCGGGGCGATCGCTGGCCTGGCGCCGCCGCTGTTCGCCCTGGTCCAGTTCGACAGCTACTGGCCGGCCCTGATCCTGCTGGGCGGGCTGCAGGCCATCCTCTTCGTGGTCGGCAACATGGTCCAGCCGCGGATGCAGGGCGACAATCAGAACATCGACCCGGTGGTGGTGCTGCTGGCCCTGGCCTTCTGGGGCAAGCTGTGGGGCGTGGTCGGCATGTTCCTGTCGACCCCGCTGGCCGTCATGGCCATGGCGATCCTGGCCGAGTTCAGGGGTTCGCGCTGGATGGCGGTGCTGCTGTCGGGCGACGGCGAGCCCTACGCCTCGGAGCCGAACGCCCAGGAGGGTCAGGCCCGCCCGCGCAAGGGCCGCGACGCCGGCGAAGACGGCTGATCGGGCGCTGCGGCGCCTTGTCGCGATTCCGCGCGACGCGGGGCCTTGAACCCCGTCGCCGGCTCCCCATTTCCGCATCAACGCCGCGGGACACTCCCCCCTCCGAACCGCGGCGCAAGCGAGACCGGCGCGCCCTCCCCTCCCCGAGCGTCGGCCCGCGCAGGCCGCCGGGTTCCCCCACCCGGCGGCCTTCTCGTATGCGGCGCCGCACAATCTTTCCAAGCTGAACAGCGATCATGACAATGATCGACCTTCTGGGGCTTCCCGCGCGACCGGTCCTGGCCTAGTCAATCGGGTGCGGCCCCCTCCGCGCCGCGTCGTCAGAGACCGAATCTCCATGACCGCCCCCGATCCGCGCCCCGTTCCGGTTCAGCCGATCACCCCGGCCGCGCTGGAGGCGGCCTTCGCGCGGATTTCAGGAACCGGCCCCGGCGCCGCAGAGCGGTCCTTCATCGCCCAGGCGCATGAGGACTACGCCGCCGACGAGACGCCGGAACTGGGCGGAGACGACCTGGCCGCCCTGCTGGCCGCCTCGTGGAAAGCGGCCCAGGATCATGCGTCCGGCGCCGCCCCTGTCATCACGGTCGGCCCGCTGAACGGCGCCGACGGCCAGCCGCTGGGCTACGACCTGGTGCGGATCGTCCAGCCCGACGCCCCCTTCCTGGTCGACAGCGTCATGGGCGCCCTGGCGGAGGCCGGGGTGTCGGTGCGCGCCCTCTATCACCCCGTCGTCGACTGCGACGCGCGACGGCTGTCGGTCATCATCCTGGTCATCGACGGCGTGCCACAGGAGCGGCGCGACGCCCTGGGCGAGAATCTGGCGGCCACCCTGGCCGACGTTCACGCCGCCGTGGCCGATCACGCCGAGATGCTGGCGCTGATGCGCCGTTCGGTGCAGCAGCTGGAGGCCACGCCCCCCGCCGGCGTGGACCCGCAGGTCCAGGCCGAGACCCTGGAATTCCTGCGCTGGCTCAAGAGCGACCACTTCGTCTTCCTGGGCGCGCGCGACTACGATTATCCGCGCTCGGCCGACGGCGACTACGAGGCCGAGGCCCCGCTGAGCCAGGCGGGCGAAGGCCTGGGCGTGCTGCGCGATCCCGAGCAGCGGGTGCTGCGCCGCGCGTCGGAGCCGGCGGTCCTGACCAAGCAGATGCGCCGCCAGCTGGACCTGTCCGAACCGGTCACCGTGGCCAAGGCCAACCTGCGCTCGCGCGTCCACCGCCGGGCCTACATGGACTACATCGGGGTCAAGCGGTACGGCCCGGACGGCAAGGCGGCGGGCGAAACCCGCTTCGTCGGCCTGTTCACGGCCGAGGCCTACGACCGCGTCGCCTCCGACGTGCCCCTGGTCCGGCGCAAGGTCGCCAACGCCCTGGCCCGCGCCGACAAGGCCCCCGGCAGCCACAACGAAAAGCGGCTCAAGAACATCCTGGAGAACTATCCACGCGACGAGCTCTTCCAGATCTCCGAGGACGAACTGCTTTCGATCGCCCTGGGAATCCTGCACCTCTACGACCGGCCGCGCATCCGCATCTTCACGCGCCAGGACCCGTTCGACCGCTTCGTGTCGGTGCTGCTGTTCGTGCCGCGCGAACGCTACGACGTCTCGGTGCGCGAGCGGATCGGCCAGATCCTGGCCCGCGCCTGGGGCGGTCGCATCTCCGCCTGGTATCCGCAGCTGTCAGACGCGCCGCTGACGCGGGTCCACTTCATCATCGGCGTGGCCCCGGGCGACCATCCGACGCCCGATCTGGCCCAGCTGGAGGCCGACGTGGCCGAGGCGGGCCGCGGCTGGATGGAGCGGTTCGAGAGCGCGCTGCGCCGCGCCGACGTGGACGATGTCGCCGTGGGCCCGCTCAGCGCCCGCTGGGCCCGCGCCTTCGGCGCCGCCTACCGCGACCGCTACGACGCCGACGAGGCGGTGCGCGATCTGCACGAGATCGACCGCCTGAACGCCGACGGTCGGCCTGGCGCCGGCGAGGCGGTGGCGGTGCGCGCCTTCCGCGACCCGAACGACAGCCCGCTGCAGTTCCGGTTCAAGCTTTATCGCCGCGGCCCGACCGTGCCCCTGTCCGACGTCCTGCCGATCCTGGCCGACATGGGGCTGAAGACGCTGGAGGAATACGGCTATCCGATCCGCCCGCTGGGCGAGGAGGAAATCCACGTCCACGAATTCCTGCTGGAGGACCCGCGCGGCGAGGCCCTGGATTTCGCCGACGTCAAGGCGCCGTTCGAGGCCGCCTTCGCCGCCGTCTGGACCGGCCGCACCGAAAGCGACGGCTTCAACCGCCTGGTGGTCGAACTGGGCGTGACCTGGCGTGAGGCCGCCCTGGTCCGCACCCTGGCCCGCTATCGTCAGCAGACGGGGCTGGACCCGTCCCAGGCGGTGCAGGAAGAGGCGCTGCGGGAATATCCCGACATCTCGCGCGCCCTGGTCGCCCTGTTCCGCGCCAAGTTCGAGGGCGACGCGCCCGCCGAACCGCGTGAGGCCCCGGTGGCCGAACTGAACGACCGGATCAACGCCCTGCTGCAGGACGTCAAGAGCCTGGACCACGACCGGGCGCTGCGCCGCCTGGCCGCCCTGATCGGGGCGATCAAGCGCACCAACTATTTCCAGACCGACGCCGAGGGCGAGCCCAAGAGCTACATCTCCATCAAGATCGCCTCGCGCGAGCTTGAGGATCTGCCCTTGCCCAAGCCCTATCGCGAGATCTTCGTCTGGGCGCCGCATGTGGAGGGCGTCCACCTGCGCTTCGGCCCCGTCGCGCGCGGGGGCCTGCGCTGGTCCGACCGCCGCGACGACTTCCGCACCGAGGTCCTGGGCCTGGTCAAGGCCCAGCAGGTCAAGAACGCCGTCATCGTGCCGGTCGGCTCCAAGGGCGGCTTCTATCCGAAATGCTTGCCGCGCACCGGCGACCGCGAGGCGATCCAGGCCGAGGCCATCCGCGCCTACAAGACCTTCCTGTCCGGCCTGCTGGACCTCACCGACAACATCGTCGCCGACGGTTCGGTGGTCCGCCCGCCGCACGTGATCGCCTGGGAGGACGACGATCCCTATCTGGTCGTCGCCGCCGACAAGGGCACGGCCACCTTCTCGGACATCGCCAACGGCGTCTCGGCCTCTTACGGCTTCTGGCTGGGCGACGCCTTCGCGTCCGGCGGCTCGGTCGGCTACGACCACAAGGCGATGGGCATCACCGCCCGCGGCGCCTGGGAGGCGGTCAAGCGCCACTTCCGCGAGATGGGCAAGGACATCCAGACCCAGCCTTTCACCATGGTCGGCGTGGGCGACATGTCCGGCGACGTCTTCGGCAACGGGGCCCTGCTGTCACAGGCCACCCAGCTGGTCGCCGCCTTCGACCACCGCGACATCTTCATCGACCCCAACCCGGATCCGGCGAGCAGCTGGGCCGAGCGCAAGCGGCTGTTCGACCTGCCGCGCTCGTCCTGGCAGGACTACGACAAGAGCCTGATCTCCGAGGGCGGCGGCGTCTTCTCGCGCGCGACGAAGTCCATCCAGCTGACGCCCCAGATCAAGGCGGCGCTGGACATCCAGGACGACGTGCTGGATCCGATCAGCCTGATCCGCGCCATCCTCAAGGCGCCGGCGGAGCTGCTCTACCTCGGCGGCATCGGCACCTATGTGAAGGCGCCCGCCGAAACCGACGTCCAGGTCGGCGACAAGGCCAACGACGCCGTCCGCATCAACGCCGACGAATTGCGGGTTCAGGTCGTGGGCGAGGGGGCCAACCTGGGCTTCACCCAGGCAGGCCGCATCCTGTTCGGCCAGAACGGCGGGCGCATCAACACCGACGCCATCGACAACTCCGCCGGCGTCGACACCTCCGACCACGAGGTCAACATCAAGATCCTGGTCGGCTCGGCCGTGACCAACGGCGTCCTGGCCGCCGACGACCGCGCGCCGCTGCTGGCCTCCATGACCGACGAGGTCGGGCGCAAGGTGCTGGCCCACAACTACGATCAGACGCTGGCCCTGACGCTGCAGCAGGCCGAAGGGGTCAACGCGCTGGATTCCCAGCAGCGCTTCATGCAGGCCCTGTCGGCCAAGGGAAAGCTGGACCGCAAGGTCGAGGGCCTTCCCAACGACGCCCGCGTCAAGGAGATGATGACGGCCGGCGTTCCCCTGGCGCGGCCCGAACTGGCGGTGCTGACCGCCTACGCCAAGCTGGAGCTGTCGGACGACATCGTCGCCTCCGCGGCGCCCGAGGATCCCTTCTTCGAACAGATCCTGGTCCGCTACTTCCCCGAACCGCTGGCCCGGTTCGAGCCGGAAATGAAGAGCCACCGGCTGCGGCGCGAGATCATCGCCACCGTCATGGCCAACGAGGTGGTCAACATGTGCGGCCCGACCTTCCCGGATCGGCTGCGCGGTTCGGCGGAATGCGACACCACCGCCCTGATCATCGCGTTCGAGGCGGCGCGGCGCGTGTTCCGCCTGGACGAGGCGTGGGACGCCGTCTCTGCTCTCGACCTGAAGATCTCCGCCGAGGCCCAGACCGCCCTCTACCAGGAGATCGCCGTCGTCCTTCGCCGTCAGACCTTCTGGCTGGCGCGCCGGGCCAAGGCGGGTCAGTCGGTCCAGGCCCTGATCGACCGCTATCGGCCCGTGGCCGACGCCCTCCAGACCGAGGGTTCGGGGGTGCTGTCGCGCTTCGAGCAGGGCCGGCTGGAGGATCGGGTGCGTCGCTTCGCGGACCACGGCGCCCCGGCCGATCTGACCCGCTCCATCTCCATCATGCGCCCGCTGGTGGCCGCCGCCGACATCGGCGACCTGGCGGCCGAGACGAACTGGCCCGTGGCGGCGATGGCGCGCCTGTATCACCAGGTCGGCGCCGCCTTCGACTTCGACCGGCTGCGCGCGGCGGCGGGCTCCATCCCGTCGGCCGATCATTTCGATCGCCTGGCGGTGCGCCGCCTGATCGAGGATCTGATGAACGAACAGGCCGTCCTGACCCGCGCGGTGGCCAAGGTCTCGGACCACACGATCGGCGCCAGCGAGGAGACGGCCGAGACCGCGGTCGACGCCTGGATCGGACCGCGGCTTTCGGTGGTTGAGGGCGTGCGCGCCTCGGTGGACGAAATCGAACAGTCCGGCTCGGGCTGGACCTTCGCCAAGCTGACCATCGCCAACGCCACCATCCGGGACCTGGCCGGCGCCGCCATCGCGACGGCCTGACCACGGCGCGGCCGAAGACGCGGGCGTCTTGACGGCGCCCGCGTCCGCTCGTTCTTGTGGACTTGAGCAGGGCAGGGGAGGCCCCGATGCCGAGAAAATTCCTGGTCGTCGTCGACGACAGTCCCGAGTTCGACGCCGCCCTGCGCTTCGCCAGCCGCCGGGCGCGCTCGACCGGCGGGCGCGTGGTCCTGCTGCGCGTCATCCCGCCCAATACCGACGCCCACTGGTCCGGCGCGCGCGAGGAGATCGAGCGTCAGCAGCGCGAGGAGGCGGAGGCCCTGCTGAACCGCGTTGCCGCAGAGGCGGCCGACCGCTCCGGCGCGGCGCCCGTCTTCCTGATCGAGTTCGGCGAGGCGCCGGCCGCCATCAAGAAGGTCGTCGGGGACGATCCGGAGATCAAGATCCTGGTCCTGGCGGCCGGAAGCGGTTCACGCGGGCCGGGCCCCCTGGTCCAGGCCATCATCAAGCACGGCGCCCAGCTGGGCGGCCGCAAACTGCCCGTCACCATCGTCCCCGGCGAACTGACCGAAGCCGAGATCGAGGACCTGGCCTAAGGTCAGCCTTTCGGCGTCAGCCGCCACATCCGCAAGGGGTGGCGCACCGTGCCCGCCTCGACGCCGGCGACGTCGCCCCGACCCATGTAGAGGTCGGCCCTGACCGGCCCCTTGATGGCCGAGCCGGTGTCCAACGCCATCACCAGGCCGCGATAGCTGGCGCTGGCCCCGCGCAGGTTGCCGCCGTCGGCCTCCACCCAGGCCAGTTCGCCGTAGCGCCAGTTGGCCGGATCGACGGCGATGGCGCGCCGCGCCGTCAGCGGCACGCCCGCCGCCCCCGCCGGGTCGCCGCCGTCATCCGGGTCCAGGCGAAAGAAGATGTAGCGCGGGTTCAGCGCCATCACCGCCCGCGCCTCGGCGCCGCGATGATCGGCCAGCCAGGCGCGGATGGCGTCGCCCGAGGTGCCGTTGCGGGGCAAAAGGCCGCGCTCGGCCATCGGCCGGGCGATGCCGACGAAGGTTTCCCCGTTGTCGGCGGCGTAGGCGGCCCGCGCCTTGGTCCCGTCCTCGAACGTCAGATAGCCCGAGCCCTGGATCTGCAGGAAGAACAGGTCCTCGGCCCGCATCCACGCCAAGGCCTCTTCCGGTCGGGCGCGCGCCTCGATGTTCGTGCGGCTGCCGGCCGATCGCGGCCGGGCCGGGGCGGCCAGGACGGGGGCGTCGAACTCCCCGTCGGGTCGGTGACGCGCGGCGTACTCAGGCGCGAAATACGACGTCAGCAGGCCCGGCCGGCCGTCCGAGGTTTCGGCCGGCGACACGAAGAAGCGGGTCTCGAAGAAGGTCCGGGCGTCCGACGGGCTGACCCGGCGTTCGGCCAGGCGGCGGGCCTCGGCGCAGACCGAACGGCCGGCTGGGTCGCGCGCCGCGCCGCAGCCGGCGACATAGGCTTCAAAGGCCGCAAGATGATCTTCGTCGCCCCAGCCGGGCAGAGAGGCGGGGCTGGCCCCGACCGGCAGGGGCGCTGCCGGCGACGTCGATGGGCCAGGGCGGACGGGCGACGTCGGCGCCGGCGAGGTCCCCGGCGTCGGAACGGCGGCGGGCCGGGTGACGCAGGCCGCCAGGGTCAGCCCGGCCAGGGCCAGGACGACCGCCGGGCGGGGAAGGCGGAAGGACGGAGAGACGGTCGCGGCCGTCATCGGCTCAGGCCGTGGCCGGCTCGACCCGCGCCAGGACCCAATTCGGGTCCGACGCGCCCAGGCTGCGCTCGAAGGTCCAGTGTTCGGCCGTGCGGCGCTCCTCCACCAGAGGCTCCCCGGTCGTGGAATCGGCGCTGGAGCCGTCCGCCTTGGTCACGCGGCTGCGCAGTTCGGCCAGGAAGCGGACCTTGGCCACGGCCTTGTCGCCCTCGGCGGTGGCGCCCTCCAGGTCGGCGCGTGGCGGGAACAGGAACTCCACCGCCTCGGTCTCGCCGCGTTGTTCGCGCGCGGCGATGCCGGCCTCGAAAGAGCTCATCACCGTAGGCGTCAGCAGCGGTTTCAGCGCTGCTCGGTCGCCCGCGGCGTACCCCTGGACGATGGTTTCATAGGCTTGGCGGGCGCCCTCGACGAAACGGGTCGGGTCGAAGCCGGGATCGCGCGCCTTCAGGCCGGCGATCGAGGCCATGACGGCGGCGTCGACAGGCGACAGCTTGGCCGGTTCGGGCGTCGGCCCGACCTGGGGATTGGCGCGCGCATCCTCCTGCGGCTGGCGGCCGACGCGCTTGCCCAGCACATTGTAGAGCTGGAACAGGACGATGGCCGCAATGACGGCGAAGACCACGATCTGGAACTGGACCGGAAAGTTCAAGGCGGGATTCCTGTAGGCGGGCGACGGGCGCCCGTGACGATTACGGGGTGATATAGGGCGAAGCAAGGCGAAGCGCGCCCCTTCGCGGTCGACCGACGTTGCGGCCAAGCGTCCCGGCGTGGTATCCGCCCCGCCTCATTCCCGGCCCAATCGGGCGCCCCTGCCAAGATTTCGTTTCATGACCGACGCCGCTCCGCCCGCCGACACCCCCATCGGCGCCGCGCCCCAGGACGGGCAACCGCAACAAGGCCAGGCCGCGGGCCCCGGCTTCCGCATCCTGGCCCAGTACGTCAAGGACCTGTCGTTCGAGAACCCGCGCGCCCCGGAATCGCTGCGCATCGACGGCAAGCCCGGCATCGACCTGGGCGTCGAGATGGCCGCCCAAGGCCGTCCGGACGGCCTGTTCGAGCTGGAGCTGAAGCTGTCGGTCAAGGCCGCGCACGAGGACAAGCCGGTCTTCCACGTCGAACTGGTCTATGGCGGCCTGTTCCAGCTGGCCAACGTTCAGGAGCGCGACATCGAGCCGTTGCTGCTGATCGAATGCCCGCGCTACCTGTTCCCCTATGCGCGTGAGATCATCAGCCGCGCCACGGCCGACGGCGGCTTCTATCCGCCCTTCATGCTGGACCCGATCGACTTCGCCGCCATCTATGTCGCGCGCCAGCAACAGATCGCCCAGCAGCCGGTCGAGACCGGCCAGGCGTAAGCCAGGCAAGCTAGGAACTCTCCCTCCTCACTGGGGAGGGAGAGGATCAGGTCCCTTAGGCCGCCTCTTCCTGGGGCAGGATGACGCCCTGGGCGGCCCACAGGCTGTGGTCCTTCAGATTGGCCTTCAGAAAGGCCAGGTGCGCCGCGCGTTCCTCGGGGGTGGAACGCGGGGCCAGCGGACGGGGACGCGCGGCATGGGTCGCGGCCACGACCGCCGCCCCGGCCGATCCGGGCCGCGCCGAGGTCAGGTCCAGCACACGCTCCTTGCCGCCCTTCAGCTCCAGATAGACTTCGGCCAGCAGGCGGGCGTCGATCAAGGCGCCGTGCAGGGTGCGTTCGACCAGCGAGATCTTGAACCGCTTGCACAGGGCGTCCAGCGAGTTCGGCATCCCCGGAAACCGCTTCTGAGCCAACTGCAGCGTGTCGATCCAGCGCGCCTCGCCGGTGATCGCCCGGCCGCAGCGATTGTATTCGAAGTCGATGAAGTTCCGGTCGAAAGCCGCGTTGTGGGCGATCATCTGGGCGTCGCCGATGAAGTCCATCAGGTCGTCGACCACCTCGTGGAACTTGGGCGCGTCCCTGACCTTCTCGTCGGTGATGCCGTGAACGCGGATGGCGTCGGGCGGGATCAGCCGTTCGGGGTTTACGAAGCGATGGAAGGTTCGACCGGTCGGCAGCAGGTCGACCAGTTCGATGCAGCCCACCTCGATCAGCCGGTCGCCCGTCCTCGGGTCGAAGCCGGTGGTTTCCGTATCCAGGACGATTTCGCGGGCCATGGGCCCTTAATGGGGCGTTTCGCCCGCTTCCGAAAGGGCGCCCCGGCCGCCTCGGGCAGATATCCACGCCGGATCCAGCACGGTTTCGACGATGGCCTCGACCTCCACGCGCGCGGCCTCCAGCCCCCGGCCGGTATCGATGAGGAAGTCGGCGCGGGCGCGCTTCTCCGCATCGGGCGTCTGGCGCGCCAGGATGGCCTCGAACCGTTCGCGGGTCATGCCGGGCCGGGCCAGGACCCGCTCGGCCTGGATCTCCGGATCGGCGGTGACGACCACCACCGCGTCCACAGCCCGGTCGCCGCCGGTCTCGAACAACAAGGGAATGTCCAACACCGCCAGCTTCACGCCTGCCGCCCGCGCCGCCTCCAGGTCCGCCATCCGCCCCTGGGCGACCAAGGGGTGGACGATGACCTCCAGCCGGCGAAAGGCCCGGTCGTCCTGGCCCAGGATCTCGGCCAGGCGGGTGCGGTCGACCGCTCCGTCCACGACCGAGCCGGGAAAGGCCTCGCCCACCGGGCCGACGGCGGCCCCGCCCCGGGCGTAGAGGCGGTGCACGGCGTCGTCGGCGTTCCACACCACCGCGCCCAGTTCGGCGAACATGGCCGTCGTCGTCGACTTGCCCATGCCGATGGAGCCGGTCAGGCCCAGCAGGATCACGCCCCCGCCTCCAGATGCGCCGTCAGCAGGGCGCGCAGGTCCAGGGGCGGCGGCGCCCGGCCGAAGATGGCCTCGAACGACGGCGCCGCCTGGCCGATCAGCATCGACAGGCCGTCCACCGTGGCCAGATCCCGCGCCCGCGCCGCCTTCAGGAAGGCGGTGTCCAGCGGCTTGTAGGTCATGTCCATGACCACCGCCTCGGCCGGCAGCCGCGACAGGTCGAACTCGGGCGGGACGCTCAGGGCGTTGACGACCAGGGCCGCGCCCTCGGCCGCCGCTTCGCCCGCCATGACCCGCACCGCCGGTCCCAGGTCGGCCGCCAGCGCCGCCGCCCGGTCGCGCGACCGATTGACGATGCGGACCTCGGCGCCCGCCTCGACCAGGGCGCCCGCCCCGGCCCGCGCCGCGCCGCCCGCCCCCAGCAGCACCACCGCACGGCCGGCCAGGTCCAGACCCGGCGCCTGTTCGGCCAGGCCCCGCATCAGGCCGATCCCGTCCGAGCTGTCCGCCAGGACCCGCCCTTCGACGAAGCGCAGGATGTTGGCCGACCGCGTCAGCCGCGCCGCCGCCGTCGCCTCGTCGGCCAGGGCGAAGGCCTGCTCCTTGAAGGGGGCCGTGACGTTCAGTCCGGCCAGCAGTCCGGCCCGGCCGGCTGCGACCAGGGCATCGAAACCGGCCGCGTCGCGCGGCGCGAACGGCAGATAGGCGGCGTCGATCCCGCCGGCCTCCAGCCAGGCGTTGTGGATGATCGGACTCAGCGAATGGGCCACCGGATTGCCGGCGATCCCCCCCGTCACGGCCGCGCCGGTGATGCGGCCCGCGCTCACGAGGCGATCGCTCCGGCCCGGCGCAGCTCGGCCAGCACCGGCCACAGCGGCAGGCCCAGGACGGTGAAGAAGTCGCCCTCCACCGCCTCGAACAGCTGCGATCCCAACCCTTCCAGCCGATAGGACCCGACGCAGGACAGCACGGCCTCGCCCTCCGCCTGCAGATAGGCGTCCAGGAAGGCGTCGGAGAAGTCGCGCATCTTCATCCGCGCCGTGTCGGCGCCGGACCAGACGATTTCGCCCTTCGTCGCCAGGGCCGCGCCGGAGTGCAGCGTATGGGTCCGGCCGCGCATCGCCGTCAGCCGATCCCGCGCCGCCGCCATCGACACCGCCTTGGACACCAGGCCGCCGTCGAAAGCCAGGGTCTGGTCCGAGCCCAGCACCCACGCCTCGGCGTCGTCGCGCGACACCGCCAGGGCCTTGGCTTCGGCCAGGCGAACCGCCAGGGCGACAGGATCCAGGTCGGTCGAGACGGCCTTGATCGCCGCCTCGTCCACATCGGCCGTGCGCGCCTCGAAGGCCACGCCGGCGTTCTCCAGCATGGACCGGCGCGCGGCGCTCTTTGAGGCCAGGATCAGGCGTTCGCCGTTCACCAGGCCGCTCCCACCCGGTGGGTCCGGCGTTCGCTCAGCAGGTTGACGATGGCCGCCGCCGTCTCCTCGACCGAGCGGCGGGTGACGTCGATGGTCGGCCAGCCGCGCCGCTCGAAGGCACGCCGCGCCTTGATCGTCTCGTCGCGCACGGCGTCCTGGTCGGTGTAGGTGGAGGACTGGTTGGCGTTCAGGCTGTCGATGCGGTTGCGCCTTATCTGCACCAGACGGTCGGGCGACACGGTCAGGCCGATCACCAGCGGGTTCTTCAGCCTGGTCAGGCGCTCGCCGTCCTCCTGGCCCGGCACCAGCGGCACATTGGCCGCGCGGATGCCGCGGTGCGCCAGATAGATGCAGGTCGGCGTCTTGGAGGTGCGGCTGACCCCGCACAGCACCACGTCGGCGCCTTCCAGCTGATCCAGCGTGCCCTGGCCGTCGTCATAGGCCATGGCGAAGTCCAGCGCCGCGATGCGGTTGAAATAATCGTGGTCCAGCGCGTGCTGGGCGCCCACGCGGGTCGACAGCGCGGCCCCCAGATAACGCGACAGTGCCCCCACCAACGGGTCCAGCGCCCCGATCTGCGGCATGTCCAGCCGACGGCAGCCGTCTTCCAGTTGTTCGCGCAGGTCGCGATCGACCAGGGTGTGCAGCACCACGCCAGGCGCCGCCTCGATCTCCTCCAGCACCCGATCCATCTGCTTGGACGAGCGGACCAGGGCGTAGATGTGTTCGATCGGTATCACCCCGTCGAAACGGGCCGTCACCGCCTTGGCCATGGCGTTCAGCGTCTCGCCGGTCGAATCCGACACCAAGTGGACGTGGAAGTAGGTCGCCAGACGGTGGGCGCGGGAAGGGCTCATGCGATCGGTTCACTCCCTGTGGACAGGCGGTGGGCGCGGCGGGACGCTTCTCCATAGCGTCTGGCGAATGCGCGGGCGAGCGGGGATGACGGTGGGCGACCGCTGGCGCCCGGGGCGGAGTCGTCCAGCGGCGGGAAACCGATCCATCCCGTCTTGTGGAAAATACTAACGAGGGGTTAACCGCCCTTAACCGCGTTCACAGCCTCCCAGCCCCGCGAACCCTTGCTCGTTAAGGTCTCGTTAGGGATTGTCCACCGCGTCGACACCCGTCGGGATGATGGGGGCGCCCCGCGCCCGGCGACGTGGATATCCGCTTTTGTTCCGGGGACGGCGGTCCGGTCATCCCCGGCTTTCCACCGCCCTACCTGCCTCTACGAATCTTTTAATTCTTAATCTGATTAGGGATTGAGAGCGGGGGGCTGTGACCTTAATCGTCCGGCATGACCACGCCCGCCCTCATCAAGGCTCTCCGAGGAGAGACGTCGGACCGGCCCCCGGTCTGGTTCATGCGCCAGGCAGGCCGTTATCTGCCCGAGTATCGCCGCCTGCGGGCCGAGGCGCCGGACTTCATCGCCTTCTGCCTGAACCCCGAGATGGCGGCCGAAGCGACGCTGCAGCCAATGCGCCGGTTCGGGTTCGATGCGGCCATCGTCTTCGCGGACATCCTGCTGATCCCGCGCGCCCTGGGCCAGGACGTCTGGTTCGAGACGGGCGAGGGGCCGCGTCTGGGCGAACTGCCGGCGGTGGGTCGGATGCGCGAACTGGCCCCGGCGGCGGGCGAGCATCTGCATCCGGTCGGCGAGACCCTGGCCCTGGTGCGCAAGGCGCTGGAGCCGGAACGCGCCCTGATCGGCTTCTGCGGGGCGCCCTGGACGGTGGCGACCTATATGCTGGACGGCGAACACCGCACCATCGGCAAGGGCGAGCGCGCCCAGGCCCGCACCTACGCCTACGCCGAGCCCGCCAAGGTCGATGCGGTGCTGGAGGTCCTGGTCGAGGCCAGCGCCCGCTATCTGAAGATGCAGGCCGACAGCGGCGCCCAGGTCCTCAAGATCTTCGAGAGTTGGGCCGAGGGCCTGCCCGACGATCTGTTCGAACGTCTGGTGCTGAGGCCGCACCAGGCCCTGGTGAAGCGTGTGCGCGAGCTGGGCGTGACCGTGCCCCTGATCGGCTTCCCGCGCGGTTCTGCCGCCCTGGCCGAGCGCTACGCCGCCGAGGTGGCGGTGGACGCCGTGGCCCTGGACACCGCCTGCCCGCTGGAGGTCGGAAAGCGCGTGCAAGCGATCAAGCCGATCCAGGGCGCGCTGGACCCCCTGCTGCTGCGCGCCGGCGGCGAGGCGTTGGACCGGCGCGTCGACCAGCTGATGGAGGCCTGGGGGCAGGGGCCGTGGGTCTTCAACCTGGGCCACGGCATCCTGCCGGACGTGCCGATCGACCATGTCGAGCGGGTGCTGAAGCGGATCGGCGCCCAATGACCGCGGCGAGCTCGGGACGTCGCATCGCGGTGGTGCTGTTCAATCTCGGCGGGCCGGACGACCAGGCCGCGGTCAGACCCTTCCTGTTCAACCTGTTCAACGATCCGGCCATCATCGGCCTGCCGGGTTTCTTGCGCACGCCCCTGGCGCGTCTGATCTCCAGCCGGCGCGAGGCGACGGCCCAGGCTAACTATCGGCTGATGGGGGGCGGCTCGCCCCTGCTGCCCGAGACCCAGGCCCAGGCCGAGGCGCTTCAGGCCGTGCTGTCCGACCGGCTGGCGGGCGACCAGGCGCGCGTCTTCATCGCTATGCGCTACTGGCACCCGTTGACGGCCGAGACGGCCGCCCAGGTCGCGGCCTTCGCCCCGGACGAGATCGTTCTGCTGCCGCTCTATCCGCAATATTCGACGACCACGACCCAGTCGTCGCTGAAGCTGTGGAACGAGACCTACGCCGGGCCGGGCGTCAGCCGGGCGGTGTGCTGCTACCCCCAGGCCGGCGGCTGGATCGCCGCCCAGGCCCGCGCGGTAGGGCAGGCGCTGGAACAGGCGGGCGACCGGCCGGTGCGCGTCCTGTTCTCGGCCCACGGCATCCCCGAGAAGCTGGTCAGCGGCAAGGGCGACCCCTATCAGGAACAGGTCGAGACGACCGTCGCCGCCGTGGCCGCTGCGGTCGAGGCCGAGCGCGGACCGATCGACCACGCCATCTGCTACCAGAGCCGCGTCGGGCCGATGAAGTGGCTGGGGCCGTCGACGCCCGAGGCCATTCAACAGGCGGGCCGCGACGGACTTGGCGTGGCGGTGGTCCCCATCGCCTTCGTATCCGAACACGTCGAGACCTTGGTGGAGCTCGACATCGAATACGCCGAACTGGCCCATGCGGAGGGCGTGACGCCCTATCTGCGTGCGCCGGCGGTGGGCGCCCGGCCGGCCTTCGTCGAGGCGTTGGCGGACGCGGTGGCGGACGCCCTGGGCCGCACTGGCGTCGCCCCCTTCGGCCCCGGCTGCAAGGCCGACTGGAGAGCCTGTCCCTATCGCTGTCGGAGGGCCGCATGACCGCCTATGATCTCGCCCGAGGCCTGCACATCCTGGCCGTCATCGCCTGGATGGCGGGCTTGCTCTTCCTGCCGCGCCTCTACGCCTATGACGCCGAGCAGAACGCCAAGCCTGAACCGCTGCGCGGCGAGATGCAGGCGTTGTTGCGGACCTGGCAGACCCGGCTGCTGCGGATCATCCTGAACCCGGCGATGATCCTGGCCTGGGCTTTCGGCCTGTGGCTCATCCACATCGACGTCGCGGCGCGCGGCTGGAGCTTCCTGGCCGAGCCGTGGATGATCACCAAGCTGGGGGGCGTCTTCCTGCTCAGCGGCTGGCACGGCTTCCTGGCCGCCCAGCGTCGCAGGATCGCCGCCGGGACGTCGAAACACTCCGGCAAGTTCTGGCGCGTGACCAACGAGATCCCCTTCCTGCTGGCCATCGTCATGGTCCTGTCGGTCACGACCGAGTGGCGCTTCGGCTGATCGAGCGGACGGGGACTCAAGGCCACGCTTGACCTAGGCCGCCGCCTGTGGTTCCGCTGGCGGCGAGCCGTCCGGACGCCGGGCGGTCCCTCTCTTTCGGCGACGCCCTCGGCTTTGACAGCCCTGGGAGCCCGTCGCACTCCCCTTCGGCCTCACGGCCAGACATTCCCGAACGACCGCCGCCGCACGGCCCCTCGTGCGTGCGCGACCGCGAGCCTGCATCATGACCGACGTCCGCGACACCACTCCCGATTCCCCCGAGGCCGAGTCCGACGAGACCGCCCTGGACGTGACCGCCGACCAGGCCGTCGACGCCGACGCCGTGGACACCACGGCCGAGGACGAGGAGGAGGGCGATCCTGTTGTCCCGTCCGGCCGCATCACCCTGGCTGAGCTGAACGAGAAGACGCCGGCCGATCTGGTCGCCTTCGCCGAACAGCTGGAGGTCGAGAACGCCTCCAACCTGCGCAAGCAGGACCTGCTGTTCGCCATCCTCAAGGCCCTGGCCGAGGAAGAGGTGGAGATCATCGCCGACGGCGTGCTGGAGATCCTGCCCGACGGCTTTGGCTTCCTGCGCAGCCCGGACGCCAATTATCTTCCGGGTCCGGACGATATCTATGTCTCGCCCTCGCAGATCCGCCGCTTCGGCCTGCGCTCGGGTGATACGGTCCACGGCGCCGTGCGCGCCCCGCGGGAAGGCGAACGCTACTTCGCCCTGCTCAAGGTCGACACGATCAATTTCGAGGACCCCGAGGCGGTCCGCACCAAGGTCCTGTTCGACAACCTGACGCCCCTCTATCCAGAGGAACGTCTGCACATGGAAATCCAGGACCCGACCCTGAAGGACCGTTCCGGCCGGGTCATCGACATCGTCGCCCCCCTGGGCAAGGGCCAGCGCTGCCTGATCGTGGCGCCGCCGCGCGTCGGCAAGACGGTGATGCTGCAGAACATCGCCAAGTCGATCGAGGCCAACCACCCCGAGGTGTCGCTGATCGTCCTGCTGATCGATGAACGTCCCGAGGAAGTCACCGACATGCAGCGCACGGTGAAGGGCGAGGTCGTGGCCTCCACCTTCGACGAGCCGGCCACCCGTCACGTCGCCGTCGCGGAGATGGTGATCGAAAAGGCCAAGCGCCTGGTCGAGCACAAGAAGGACGTTGTGATCCTGCTGGACTCCATCACCCGCCTGGGCCGCGCCTACAACGCTACGGTCCCGTCGTCGGGCAAGGTTCTGACCGGCGGCGTCGACGCCAACGCCCTGCAGCGGCCCAAGCGCTTCTTCGGCGCCGCGCGCAACGTGGAGCAGGGGGGCTCGCTGACTATCATCGCCACCGCCCTGATCGACACCGGCAGCCGGATGGACGAGGTGATCTTCGAAGAGTTCAAGGGCACCGGCAACTCGGAAATCGTCCTCGACCGCAAGGTCGCCGACAAGCGCATCTTCCCGGCGATCGACGTGCTGAAGTCCGGCACGCGCAAGGAAGACCTGATCACGCCCAAGGACCAGCTGGCCAAGACCTATGTCCTGCGCCGTATCCTCAATCCGATGGGGCCTCAGGACGCGATCGAGTTCCTGCTGGACAAGCTGCGCCAGTCCAAGAACAACGCGGACTTCTTCCAGTCGATGAACACCTGAGGCGACACGCGCCCACGGGCGTTGTCTGTTTCACGTGAAACGGAGCGAGCCGATGAAGATCAATGTCGAGGTCGACTGCAGCCCGGCGGAAGCGCGCGCCTTTCTGGGCCTGCCCGACGTGACCCCCCTGAACGAGGCCATGGTCGCGGAGATGCAGGCGCGCATGAAAGCCAATGTCGCCGCCATGCAGCCAGAGGAATTGATGAAGGCCTGGACCAGCTTCGGCCTTCAGGCCCAGGACCAGTTCCGCCGCATGATGGACGCCGCGGTGAAATGACCCACGCGTCTCCTCCCCATGAAATGGGGAGGGGGACCGCGAAGCGGTGGAGGGGCTCTTCCCGCTTCAAGAACCCCTCCGTTCCGTCGCTGACGCGGCGCGCCGTCTCCCCACGAACCGGGGAGACGAATCCGACACGATGACCGACACCATCTTCGCCCTAGCCACGCCGCCGGGCCGGGGCGCCATCGCCGTGATCCGCCTGTCAGGTCCGGGTGTCGATGAGGCCCTTCACGCTCTTGGGGCGGGTCGGACCAAGCCGCGCCTGGCCTCTTTGCGTGACCTGTCCCATGCCGGCGGACATATCGACCAGGCGCTTGTCCTGCGCTTCGTGGCCCCGAACAGCTACACGGGTGAGGACGCCGCCGAGCTTCATCTGCATGGTGGTCGGGCGGTGGTGGAGGCGGCCAGTCGCGCCCTAGTCGCACTGGGCCTGCGTCCGGCCGAACCGGGGGAGTTCACTCGCCGCGCCTTCCAGAACGGCCGCATGGACCTGGCCCAGGCCGAGGCCGTCGCCGACCTGATCGACGCCGAGACCACGGCGCAGGCCAAGCAAGCGCTGGGTCAGCTGGACGGCCGCCTGAGCGAGACCTACGCCGGATTTCGTCGCGACCTGTTGAAGGCCCTGGCGCTGGTCGAGGCCGAGATCGACTTTCCCGACGAGGAGGTGCCGGACAATCTGGCTCGCACCGCCGGACCGGTACTGGACCGACTTGCGGAGGACCTGCGCCGCGCGGTGGACACCGGCCGACGCGGCGAGCGGGTGCGGCAGGGCTACCGCATCGTCCTGATCGGCGAGACCAACGCCGGCAAGTCGTCGCTGTTCAACGCCCTGACCGCGCGAGAAGCGGCCATCGTCACGCCCATCGCCGGCACGACCCGCGATGTGCTCGACGCCGATCTGGTCATCGGCGGCTACGCCGTGACCCTGTCCGACACGGCGGGACTGCGCGACAGCGACGACCCGGTCGAGGCCGAGGGGGTGCGCCGCGCCCGGGCGCGGGCCGAGGGCGCCGACCTTCGCCTGTGGGTGCGTGCGCCCGGCGATCCCGCCGGCGTCGCCGCAGAGTATGTCCAGCCGCGCGACCTGGTGGTCGCGAACAAGGCGGACCTGGGCGCAGCCCGGGCCGAGATCGATGCCGAAGGGCTTGAGCATTTGGCTGTCAGCACGGCGACGGGGCAGGGGTTGGACTCGCTTCACGACTGGCTGGCGCGCCGGTTGGCCGAGGACTTGGCCGGCGCGGATTTTCCGGCCGTGACGCGCGAGCGACACCGCCTGCGCCTGACCGAGGCGTTGGGGGCCGTGACGGCCGCGCGGGCCGCGCTCGACCTTGCACCGGAGATGGCCGGCGAGGATCTGCGTCGCGCCGCATCGGCCCTGTCCCGCGTCACCGGAGAGATCGGCGTAGAGGATGTCCTGGGCGAGGTCTTCTCCACCTTTTGCATCGGCAAGTGAGACCTGGCCATACCGATGTTCCACGTGAAACGTCGCCGTGCGGGCTCGGCCAAGCGCTCCTGACGTGGTGGCGAAACCGGCGGAATTGGACT
>NZ_DLMO01000103.1:4505-5615 GCF_002479325.1 Brevundimonas sp. UBA7534 | reverse complement strand
CGCCAGGGCGGCGGCGATCAGGCTCAGGCGGATTGTGCGTTTCATGGACCGGGCTCCGACGGTTCGTCGTTTCTCAGCAACCCCTAGGCCATATCCATTAACTTAGCCCTGATCCGCGCCAACCTGGGCCGGAGAGGCCCCGCAGGTATCGCAAACCCATCCCGGCCCGCGTTGCTGCAGGCTGAAATCGCCGCAGGACGGGCAGGCGACGGCCTCGGTGGCGGCAGTGACGCGCGGTTCCGGCTCGGCCTTCTTGCCGAAGGGCAGGACGACCAGATTGTCCGGCGCCGAGCCGCGGGCGAACCCCTTGGAGATGAAGCGGGCCGCCGGCACCGCCTCGCCGCCGGGCTTTTCGTCCAGGCCGTCCGCATCGTCTTCCGGCGCGCCGTTGGCCAGTTCGTGCCGGTCCAGATAGGACACGCCCAACTCGCGGAAGATGTAGTCCAGGATGGACGTCGCCGCCTTGATCGAGTCGTTGCCCGTCACCCGACCCGCCGGCTCGAACCGGGTGAAGACGAAGGCGTCCACGAATTCGTCCAGCGGCACGCCGTATTGCAGGCCGATAGAGATGGCGATGGCGAAGTTGTTCATCAGGCTGCGGAAGGCGGCGCCCTCCTTGTGCATGTCGATGAAGATCTCGCCGAGTTCGCCGTCCTCATATTCGCCGGTGTGGATATAGACCTTGTGCCCGCCGACGGCGGCTTTCTGGATATAGCCCTTGCGCCGGTCCGGCAGTTTGCGGCGCGCGCGTTCGCGTTCGACCACCCGTTCCACGATCCGTTCCGGGGGAGGCGCAGGGACGGGCGAGGCGCGGGGGACGTCATTACGGGGCTGCGCCTCGACCGCCGGCAGGTTCAGCAGCCGCCCGGCCGACGCCGCCCGACGGACCAGCCGAACCGCCCGTCGCTCCGCCATCGCCGCCTCGCTCAGGGCGCGAACCGCCTGCGCCGGGCCGGCGCGCCAGTCCAGAGGCTGCGGCGTCGCATCGGCCATGTCGCTGAAGGGCTCGATCGCGCGGCGCAGGCCGGCCTCCGCCGCTTCGGGATCGGCCAGCAGGTCCGCGATCGGTTCGGGTGCATCGGGCCAGTCGCTCAGATCGCCATGGCCGAA
>NZ_DLMO01000103.1:0-4400 GCF_002479325.1 Brevundimonas sp. UBA7534 | reverse complement strand
CTCGGACACGCCCAGCAGGGTCAGCAGCGGCCCGTCGCCGTCCTCCAATCCCAGCACGTCGCGAATGAAGCCGGGATCCAGCACCGGCGCCGTGAAGACGGTGTCGAAGCTGTCGGCCTCGGCCAGGGCCGCTTCCACCGCCGCCAGTTCGATGTCGGTGAAGCCCAGCGCCCGCAGCGCCGTGTGATCCAGGCCCGGCGCCTCGACCAGGGTGCGTCGGCCGAACAGCCACCGCTCGGCCCCCTCGACGTCGCCCCCGGCCGCCTCGACGGCGCGGGCCAGCACCGGATGCAGCCTGCGCCCGATCTCGCCGTCGACGGTCTGGAAGCGGTCGACGGCGCGCGTCGCCCCCAGGCCCAGTCGCAGCCGCGTCTCCGCGTTCTGGACGAACAGGCCGATGGCGGCGTGCCGGCGCGGGCGGCGGGCGCGGCCCAGGCCGTTCAAGATCGATCCAGCCGTCGCGGCGGCGGCCCCCTGCAGAGTCTTCAGCAGGTTGCGCCGCGCCTTCAGCAGGTCCAGCGCCTCGTCCTGCATCGCATCCCAGTCGGTCGCCGGCCCGCGCGTCCGCGCCAGGGTCGCCGAGGTCTCGGCCGCCGCCGCCGCGACCAGGGCCGCCAGGCCGGCGACCGCGTCCCTGTCCAGTTCGGGGCCGGCGGCCGACAGCAGGCCGTCCAGGCCCAACGCGACGGCGCTCGGCGTTTCGCTCTCCAGGTCCGCGGCCAGAACCGCCAGCCGGGCCAGGTCCGCGACCACGGCCTCGGCCGCCTCGCCGCCCAACTCGACCGCCGCGCCCAGGTTCAGCAGAACCGCGACGCCGGGCGCGGCCAGGGCCTCGGCGTCGCGCGGGTCGAAGGTCACGATCAGGCCGCCGTCCAGCGCCGCGCGGGCCGCCGCCAGCGTTTCCGGCGCGCCCGCCGCGATCCGCGCCCGGTCGGCCAGGGCGATCATCGGCGCGGGCTCGGCCCTCGGCTCCAGAAACAGGGCGGTCCGTTCGCCGTCGGCGGCGCGCAGGATGTCCGCGTCGGCGGCGCCGCATCGCCGCGCCAGGCCCGCCGCCCGCGCCAGCGCCGGGTTCCGTTGCGGGTCCGCGCAGTCGCCGCGGGGGCCTTCGCAGCGGTCCACCGCGTCGGCCACGGCGTTCAGCGCCTCGGCCAATGCCTCGGCCGCCTGGACGCCCAGACGCGTCGCCGCGCGGGCCGCCCGCGCCTGGTCCAGCACCGTCTCCGCGGCGGGGTCGGACAGGTCGGTCGTCGCGGTCGCCGGGCGCGGGTCGGTCGGCGCGACCAGGCCCAGACGGATCGCCCCCGACAGGCCGGCGGCGAAGGCCTGGGCGTCGGCGGCTTCGGCGAACACGCCAGCGTCGCGCCCCCGGGCGGCCAGGCGCTCGGCCCAGGCGTCGACCACGCCGTCCAGCCAGCCGCCTTGCCCCTCGACCGGCGCCCAGTCCAGCCACGCCTCGACCTGGGCGTCGGTCCAGCCGGCGGGCGTTTCGATCTCGCGCAGGGCGCCGCCGCGCTCGATGACGCGGGTCTCCATCGCGACTCGGTCGGCCAGGGCGGCGAAGTCGGTTTGAATGCGCATGCGGCGTCTCCCCGAGAGGCTTTCAGGGCAAACTACGGTGAATGCGACGGCGATCCAATATATGTGGTGGTCTGAACTAGGGTTTCCCACAAGATATCGATGCCCCGTCACGCCCCTCGGCGCTGGACGAAGCGGACGCGGGTTTCTATGATCGCGCCAGCCGCCGGAGACTCCCGCCGCGGCCGTTTCTGCGTGGATGTGACGACGTGCTGAGCAAGATTTTCGGATGGTGGGACGGCGCCACGATCGGCACCCTGTTCACCATCGCCAAACGCGGCAAGCTGGTCGGCGAGGACGAGTTCGGCAACAAGTATTACGAAAGCCGCGACAACGTCAGCTATGACGGCCGCCGTCGCCGCTGGGTCGTCTATAACGGCTACGCCGACGCCTCCAAGGTCACGCCCGACTGGCACGGCTGGCTGCGCTACACCTTCGCCGAGCCGCCGACGGTGGCGCCGCTGCCGCGTCGCGCCTGGGAAAAGCCGCATCTGCCGAACCTGACCGGCACGCCGATGGCCTGGCGTCCTCAAGGGTCGCTGGCCGCCGACGCCAAGCGCCCGGCCGCCACCGGCGACTACGAAGCCTGGAGCCCCGAGTGAGGCTGAACCGCCTCCTGCTGGGCGGGGCGGCCCTGGCCGCCGTTCTGAGCGCGGGCGCCGTGACCGCCAGCGTCCTGCAAGACGCGCCGCGCGACGCCCGGCCGGTCCAGTCCGGCGACCCCATTGGCGACGCCCTGCGCGCCACCGCGCCGGCGACGCGGCCTCCCGCACCGGTGGAGGCGCCGCCCGCCGCGTCGCCCGCGCCCGCCAGCCCGGTGCCGGTGACGCCGCCGCCTGTCGTCGTCGTGGCCCAGGACGCCGCAGTCGAACAGGCGGTGGAGGCCGAGACCGAGGACGAAGCGCCCGCCGCCGAAAAGGCCATCGACCAGCCCGAGGTCCCGGCGCGGCGTCAACGGCGCAAGTTCGCCGTCGTCCAGGCCATCGACAAGGTCACGGCCGAGACCATGAAGTTCGAGGTCGAGGTCGGCGGCCGTCCCGTCCGCTTCAATCGCAATCTGATCGTCGCAGCGCGCGCCTGCGAGGTCTCGACGCCCGATGAGCTGACCCAGGACTCCATCGCCTATCTGGACGTGTCTCTGGCGTCCCGGAACCAGGGCGACGCGCGCCAGATTTTCCGCGGCTGGATGTTCGCCTCCTCGCCCGCCGTCTCGGGCTTGCAGAACCCGAATTACGACGCCTGGGTGGTGGGTTGTAAGGACTAGGGGACGATGGCGGCCAAACCCTCTGCAAAGAAGAGCGAAACCGTCGAGTTCCGCCTGTCCCACGCCGACAAGACCGCCTTCATGGCCCTGTGCCGGGCCGAGGGGCTGACGGCCTCCGAAGCGATCCGACGCGCCATCGACGCGCGCGTGCGTCGTCCCGCCGAGCGATCGCGGTCCTGGCGGCGAATGGCGCTGGCCGCCGGCGTCGGCCTGGCCCTGGGCGCCGCCGCCGTTCCCGCCCTGGCCCAGGCCCTGTCGCCTTCCCGCGCCGCCTTTGACCGCCTGGACCGCGACCACGACGGCCTTCTGACCTTCGACGAATTCCGCCCGCGCTAACGGATGGGCCGCAGCAGCCGGTCGGGCTGCAGTTTCAACCAGGTCCAGGGCTTGATCAGGCTCGCGCCCGGCTCCCACGACGCCAGCACGATCTCCGCCCGCCCGATCAGATTCTCCGCCGGCAGCAGTCCCACGCCGACCGCGCCCGGCCACCGGCTGTCCAGCGAATTGTCGCGATTGTCGCCCATCACGAACAACTGCCCCGCGGGCACGCGAAACGCCGGCGTATCGTCGTCCGGTTGGCCGAAACTGCGGTCGTAGGTCGAATAGCTGCGGCCGTCGTCCAGCGTTTCGCGCACGATCGTCACCTGCCGGTCGGGGGCGTCGTGGTCGCGCGCCCGGCCCAGCGCCGTGCGGGGAACTGCGCGGTCGTTGACGAACACCTGGCCGCCGCGCACCTGCACCGTGTCGCCTGGCAGACCGATGACCCGCTTGATCCAGACCTGGCTCGTATCGCTGGGCCGACGAAACACCACGACGTCGCCGCGCGCCGGCGTGCGCCCCATCAGACGGCCCGGCCGCATCGGCGGATCGAACGGCAGGGACGCCGTGCTCCAGCCATAGGCGAACTTGGACACCACGATGTAGTCGCCTGTCACCAGCCCAGGCTCCATGGAGGAGGACGGAATGGTGAAGGGCTGCACCGCCACGATGCGGACGATCAGCGCTAGCGCCAGTCCGGCGACGAGAAAGCGGATCGTGTCCAGCGTCTGGTGGCGGCGATCGGTCGGGGCGGGGGAGGGTCGGTCCATGTCCCCATTCGGCGCCGCATCGTCCGTTCAGGCCAGCGCGGTCGTGTCCGGACAGGCGAAGAAACGTGTCCGGACAGTCTTCAGGGCGCGGCCAGGGCGGTCGCCACCGCTTCCGCGCCGCTCATCGGGGCGAACAGGGCCGTCTGGTCCGGCCGCACCTTCAGGGCAGGCGCCAGACGGCGCAGATAGGCGGCCTGCGGCGTCTCCACCGCGCCGAACTGGCTGAGGTGGTCTGTCAGGAACTGCGTGTCCAGCAGGGTCCATCCGCCCTTTCGCAGGCGGGCGACCAGATGCACCAGGGCGACCTTGGACGCATCGCGTTCGCGGCTGAACATGCTCTCGCCGAAGAAGGCGCCGCCCAGCGACACGCCGTACAGGCCGCCGACCAGCCGATCATCCCGCCAGCACTCGATCGAATGCACGAAGCCCTGGGCGTGCAGGGCGCCGTACAGGCGTCGGATGGGGCCGTT
>NZ_DLMO01000099.1:27717-28139 GCF_002479325.1 Brevundimonas sp. UBA7534 | reverse complement strand
CTTATCTGCTGGGCCGGATGACCGACATGGGCCTGGCGCCGATGCTGCAGGCGGGGGTGTTGTCACCGGCGGCGGTCGCCCGCATCGAAAGGCGGGGCGACAGCGCGCGAGGACTGCAGGCGGTCAATATCGTCGGCGTCCTGCCCGGACGCGATCCTGCCCTGCCCGCCGTCGCCCTGATGGCCCACTATGACAGCGTGCCCGGTTCGCCTGGCGCGGCCGACGACGCCTCGGGCGTGGCTGCGGTGCTGGAGGCGGTGCGGGCGATCAAGGCCCGCGGCCCGGCCGAGCGCACCCTGATCGTCCTTCTGACCGACGCCGAAGAGTTGAACCTGGACGGTGCGCGCGCCTTCTTCAGCGAACATCCGCTGCGCGACCGCATCGGCGCGGTGGTAAATCTGGAGGCGCGCGGCGGCGGCGGC
>NZ_DLMO01000099.1:12478-27599 GCF_002479325.1 Brevundimonas sp. UBA7534 | reverse complement strand
GCGCGCGGCGGCGGCGGCCGGGCCATGATGTTCGAGACCGGCGCGGGCAACGCCTATACCATCGCGGAGTATTCGAAGGCCACGCGCCACGCCACGGGCGGCCCGTCCAGCAACGCTTTGGCGGTGTTCGTCTATCGCCTGATGCCCAACGGCACGGACTTCACCGTGGCCGCGCAGCGGGGGCTGGCCGGGGTCAATTTCGCCTTCATCGGCCGACCGGCGCAGTATCATTCGCCGACATCCACGCCCGAGGCCCTGGACCAGGGCAGCCTTCAGCACATCGGGTCGCAGGCGCTGGAGACGGCCGACCGTTTCCTGCGCGCCGAAGCCCTCCCGCAGGCGACCCGCAACACGGTTTACGCCGACGTCTTCGGCCTGGTCGTCCTGCGCCACCCGCCCCAGGCCGGCTGGTTGCTGTTGGCGCTGGCCGGGGGATTGACGGGTTTCGCGGCTTGGGGCGCGCGTCATGCCCGGAACCTGCGCTGGCGCGACGTCGGGACCGGCGCGGCGGACGGCCTGTGGCTGCTGGCGACGGGGGTGGTGTTGGCCCAGGCGACGCGAGCGCTGGGCGGCCCGATCGGGGGACGCATCGATTCGCCCGAGACCTATTACACCCTGCTGCGACGCCTGCCCTGGATGGAAGCAGGCGTGGCCCTGGCCCTGCTTGCGGCCGCCTTGCTGGTGTTGGCCGGCCGGGGGCGCATGGACAAACGCGTGACGGCGGGCGTGATCGTCGCGGCGGTCGCCGTGGGACTGGGGCTGGGCGGTTTCGATCCGATCCTGGTCGGAGCCGGGATTTTGTCCTTGGGCCTGAGCTTCTGGCCGCGGGTCGCAACCGACGACCGTTCCGGCGGCCTGTGGGGCGGATGGCTGGGGCTGATCCTGCTGGTCCTGGTGTTCGGCGCGGCCGCGCAAAGCGCGGCGCCCGAGGCGGCCTTCCTTCTGATCTGGACCGCGCTGGCGGCGTCGATGGCGGCCGCGGGCTCGGCCCTGATCGGAGCGCGGCTTGAGGGATGGCGGTCGCTTCTGCCGCCCCTGGTCGCCACCGCAGGGGTCGGCGGCTGGCTGTTGGCCCAGGGGCACGGCGTCTTTCTGGGGGTAGGCATGGACCTGGCTGGCGCACTGGTCCTGATCGCCCTGTTGGTCCTGATGCTGGCGCGGCCGCTGGCGCCCGTCGCTCTGTCGGCGCGCCGCACCCTGGCCGCCACGGCCGCGGCGGCTCTGCTGCTGGGCTGCGGCCTGTCGCTGGCGGGACGGGCGGCCGAGCCCCCGCCTGCGCCGCAAGCCGTCGTCATTCCCTGAAAAGGCCTTCGATCCGACGCCGCTTCCGGGTTATGGCTGAGACACGTCAGACTGAGCCTTCCGCTTGCACCATACCCACTTGATCGTCAGCCTGTTCTTCGTCCTGTCCCTGGCGGTCGCTGTCTTGGGCGCCTGGACGGCGCTGGATCTGTTCAACCGGATGCGGACGCACCTGGGCTCGGCCCGGTTGCGTTGGCTGGCGGTGGCGGCTTTGACGCTGGGGGCCAGCATCTGGTCGATGCATTTCATCGCCATGCTGGGATTCGATCCCGGCAGCCCGGTCGCCTACGACGTGAGCCTGACACTGGCGTCCTTCCTGCTGGCGACGGCGGGCACGGCCATCGCCTTTCTCACCGCCGCGCGACGACGCGCCGGCGCGGTGCGTCTGATCATTGCCGGGACGGTCATGGGCCTGGCCATCGCGGCCATGCATTATGTCGGCATGGCTGCGATGCGGACAGCCGCCGTGCTGGATTATCGTCCGGGGCTGGTCGCACTCTCGGTGCTGATCGCGGTCGCGGCGTCCATCGCCGCGCTGTTCGCCGCGCGCGAGGACCGCACCCTTCGATGGCGCCTTGTGGCGGCTATGGCGCTGGGCGCGGCCATCGTGGCCATGCACCATGTCGGCATGGCCGCTCTGGTCCTGATTCCGGCGGAGGCGACCCGGGGCGCGGGCGAGGCCGCCCCTCTGATGCTGGCGGTGGCGGTGACGGCCGGATCCGTCGCGGTCCTGTTTCTGGCCCTGGGAGCCTCGGTCTTCGATCAGCGGACGAATGTGCTTTCGGCCATAGACGCGGGCGGGGTCGGCTTCTGGGAGGCGCAGTTGCCGCTGAGGCCGCCCGTGGTCTCGGCCCGCGCCCGTCAAATTCTGGGCATCGCGCCGGATGCGCGATTGGGCGCCAGCGAGATCGGCGACCGCCTTTCGCCCGAGGACCTGCCTCGCCACCACGCCGCCCTGGCCCGAGCCGTGGCGGGAGACGATGACTATGACCAGGAATGGTTCATCCCCGGCGTCGGCCGCTGGATACACCTGCGCGGCCGATTGATCCGCAGCCGCTCGGGCCGTCCCGTGCGGATGTCGGGGGTCATTACCGACGTCACGGACCGGCGCCAGGCCTTCGCCGCCCTGGCCGACAGCGAGCGCCAGCAGCGCGTGCTGATCAACGAGTTGAACCATCGCGTGAAGAACAGCCTGGCCACCGTCCAGTCCATCGCCCGTCAGACCGCACGGCGCGCGCCCGACCTGGCCAGCTTCATCCCGCTGTTCGAGGCGCGTCTGTTGGCCCTGTCGAACACGCAGAACCTTCTGACGGCGGGGCGCTGGGAAAGCGTCCCGCTCCGCGATCTGCTGGATCAGGAGTTGTCTCCTTTCGCCGAGGAGCAGGTGCGCCTGAGCGGTCCGGATGTGCGACTGGACCCGCGCCAGACGCTGAGCCTGGGCCTGGCCTTTCACGAATTGGCGACCAACGCCGCCAAGTACGGGGCCCTGTCCACGCCCAACGGCTGCGTGCGCGTCGACTGGTCCGTGGACGCCCGCCACCTGCGGCTCGACTGGGTCGAGACGGGCGGACCCACGGTCGTGGCCCCCGCCCGACGCGGCTTCGGCTCCCAGCTGATCGAGGCGGCGGTCAATCGGGACCTGGATGGCTCGGCGGCCCTGGCCTATCCGCCTGAAGGCTTCACCTTCAGCCTGCGTCTGCCGCTCGCGGATACGACAGAAACGGACGCCTAGGATCAAGTGTTCTCGTTTTGATCGAGAGAACATCTTGTGAACGAGAACAAACCATGCACATAGTCCCTTCACCAACGGGGGCGGGTCCATGGCGGGTCTCTCCCAGGCTTCAGATGGGAATCATGGCAAGGGAGACGGGTAAGATGGCTTCACAGGCGGCATTGAAATTGGTGGGCAAGGAAGACGGCGACAAGCAGCGCGCGCTGGAGGCGGCGATCGCCCAGATCGACCGCGCCTTCGGCAAGGGCTCGGTGATGAAGCTGGGCAAGGCCGGTCAGGTGGCCGAGATCGAAAGCGTCTCGACCGGCTCGCTGGGCCTGGACATGGCGCTGGGCATCGGTGGCCTGCCGGTCGGGCGGGTGATCGAGGTGTTCGGCCCGGAATCGTCGGGCAAGACCACCCTGGCCTTGCACACCGTGGCCGAGGTGCAGAAGAAGGGCGGCGTGGCCGCCTTCGTCGACGCCGAGCACGCACTGGACCCGGTCTACGCCCAGAAGCTGGGGGTGAATCTGGACGACCTTCTGGTGTCGCAGCCGGACGCCGGCGAACAGGCGCTGGAGATCGTCGACACTCTGGTCCGCTCGGGCGCGGTGGACATCGTCGTCGTGGACTCCGTCGCGGCCCTGACGCCGCGCGCGGAAATCGAAGGCGAGATGGGCGACAGCCTGCCCGGCCTTCAGGCGCGGTTGATGAGCCAGGCGTTGCGCAAGCTGACCGCCTCCATTTCCAAGTCCAAGTGCATCGTCCTGTTCATCAACCAGATCCGCCACAAGATCGGGGTGATGTACGGGTCTCCGGAGACGACCACGGGCGGCAATGCGCTGAAGTTCTACGCCTCGGTGCGCCTGGACATCCGCCGCACCGGCGCGATCAAGAACCGCGACGAGGTGGTCGGCAACACCACCCGCGTCAAGGTGGTCAAGAACAAGGTCGCCCCGCCGTTCCGCGAGGTCATCTTCGACATCATGTACGGCGAAGGCATTTCCAAGCTGGGCGAGGTCATCGACCTGGGCGTCAAGGCGGGGATCATCGAGAAGTCGGGCAGTTGGTTCAGCTATGACTCGACCCGCATCGGCCAGGGCCGCGAGAATGTGCGCGAGTTTCTGAAGCAGAACCCCGACATCGCCGACCAGATCGAGAAGGCGGTGCGCCAGTCGACCAACAAGATCGCCGACGACATGCTGGGCGCGCCCGAGCCTGACGAAGGCCAGAATCTGGAAGGCTAAGGCCCTCCCACCGACACTCCGCCGTCGCCCTCGCGACCCGCCACCGACCCCGCGAGGGTCGGCGGAGCCGCCCGCCCGACCCCCATGTCGGGCGGGCCTCTTCTTGTTCGGGCCTAACCGCCGTACCGGGTGCGCATTGAGGCGACTGAGCGGTCGATGATCTGGCGCAGAACCGCCCGGTCGATATCGGCCAACCGGTTGAGGTAAAGGCAGGAACTGCCCGTCTTGTGCTTGCCCAGACGCGCCAGAAGGTCAGACTGCCCCTCGAAGCCCGGCATCACGTAAAGGACAAGATTGGCCTTGCGCGGCGAAAAGCCCACCAGGGGCCAGTCGCCGGTAGGGCTGCGGTAGCTGCCGAAGCCGATGATCGACGCGCCCCACAGCACCGGGGGCTCGGCGGTCGCTTCGCCCATCATGGCGCAGATCGAGTCGGCGTCCGCTCGCCGGGTCGGATTCTCGACAGCGGCAATGAAATCCGGGACCGAGGCGTCCGTCGGCCGTGTCTTGGGTTCGGCGGCCATGGCTACAGCCCCTTCACGATCCCCTCGACCATCTTCTTGGCGTCGGCGAACAGCATCATGGTGTTGTCGCGGAAGAAGAGCTCGTTCTCGACCCCGGCGTAGCCCGAGCCCATGCCGCGCTTGATGAACAGCACTGTGCTGGCCTTCTCCACGTCCAGCACCGGCATGCCGAAGATGGGCGATTGCGGGTCGGTCTTGGCGGCGGGGTTGGTGACGTCGTTGGCGCCGATGACGAAGGCGACGTCGGCGGTGGAGAATTCCGAGTTGATGTCCTCCAGCTCGAACACCTCGTCATAGGGGACGTTGGCCTCGGCCAGCAGGACGTTCATGTGGCCCGGCATGCGGCCGGCGACGGGGTGGATGGCGTATTTCACCTCGACCCCCTCCTCCTTCAGCTTGTCGGCCATCTCGCGCAGCGCATGCTGGGCCTGGGCCACCGCCATGCCGTAGCCGGGGACGATGATGACCTTGGACGCGTTCTTCATGATGAAGGCCGCATCCTCGGCCGAGCCCTGCTTGACGGGCCGCGCCTCCTTGGCGCCGCCCGCGCCGGCGGCGACATCGCCGCCGAAGCCGCCCAGGATGACGCTGATAAAGCTGCGGTTCATCCCCTTGCACATGATGTAGCTGAGGATGGCGCCGGACGACCCGACCAAGGCGCCGGTGATGATCAGGGCGATGTTTTCGAGCGTGAAGCCCAGGGCGGCCGCGGCCCAGCCGGAGTAGGAGTTCAGCATCGACACCACCACCGGCATGTCGGCGCCGCCGATGGGGATGATCAGCGTCGCGCCCAGAATCAGGCTGAGAACGAAGACGCCCCAGAAGGCCCAGGTGGCGGTCCCGCCGGACCCGATCATGACGCCGATCAGCAGCACCAGCGCCAGGCCCAGGGCGATGTTGATCAGGTGGCGCGCCGGCAGCAGGATCGGCGCGCCCGACATGTTGCCGTTCAGCTTGGCGAAGGCGATCACCGACCCGGTGAAGGTGATGGCCCCGATGGCGACGCCCAGGCTCAGCTCGATGATCGACAGGGTCTTGATGCCGGCCCCGTCGGCCGAGAGGATGCCGAAGGCGCCCGGCGCATAGACGGCCCCGATGGCCACCAGACAGGCGGCCAGGCCGACCAGGCTGTGGAAGGCGGCGACCAGCTGCGGCATGTCGGTCATGGCGACCTTGCGCGCGATCAGCGCGCCCGCACCGCCGCCAACGATCACCCCGCCCGCGATCAGCGCCAGGGTCACGGCGTCCAGCGCGCCGGTCGTCCCCAACGTCAGCAGGGTGACGGCGATCGCCAGCGCCATGCCAACCATGCCGAAGGTGTTGCCCCGACGGCTGGTCTCCGGGCTGGAGAGCCCGCGCAGCGACAGGATGAACAGCACACCCGAAACCAGATAGGCCAACGCGGCCAGCGATGCGTTCATCGTCCGTCCTCCCCCGAAAGTCTCATTGCGTCCGAGCCAGCCGCCACAGGGCGGCGGCGATGAACAGCGGGCCGATGAACATCAGCGCCCATTCGAACACGCCCAGCGGCCGCGCCTGCATCACCACCCGCACCAGAATGGCCGAAAAGACCAGAACGATGCCGCAGTCGTGAAGCCGCTGCCGCTGCAGCGGAACCTTGGTCCCGAACCAGCTCCACAGCCACAGGCCGATCCCGACGGCCGTGGCGACCCACGAAGCGACGATGGCGACATGGGCGGCGTCGGTCATTTGGCAGGTCGCTCCTTCTTCCTATACATGGCCAGCATCCGCCGGGTGACCATGAAGCCGCCGAAGATGTTGACGCTGGCCAGGGTCACGGCCGCGACCCCGGCGCTCTTGGCGACCCAGGCGCCGGGGCCCGTCGCATCACCCGACACGGCCGCCGCCGCGATCAGGCCGCCGACGATGATGACGCTGGAAATGGCGTTGGTCACGGCCATCAGCGGCGTGTGCAGCGCCGGCGTCACGCTCCAGACGACATAATAGCCGACGAAGATGGCCAGCACGAAGATGGCCAGGCGGAAGACGGTGGGATCGACGTGTTCCATAGACTGCTCACCCCTGAGGTTTGCTGGCGGCTTCTGACACGGGCGCAGAGCGAAGGGCGCGCAAGTGCATCTCGATCCGAACCAGAAGGCACAGAGCGCAACCGACGCCCATGGAGATGAAGAGGTAGGGCAGAAGCATCTGGGCGGCCATAATGACCTGATAAATCGGGCTGTCCGCTTCGCGGATCAACGCGGTCGTCACGGCGGTCGCGATATACAGGGCCGGTATCCCGAACACGAGGATCAGCCCTATGCGCCAAGAAAACAGCCCCAGATCCTTGATCATCCCTTCACCCCCTCATGCACCACGGCTCCGCCGTGCGTGACGACAGCGGCTTTCAGGATCTCGTCTTCCAGGTCCACCGCCAGCGCGCCGTCCTTGATCAAAAGGCCCAGGAAGGCGGTCAGGTTGCGGGCGTAGAGGGCGCTGGCGTCGGCGGCGATGCGGCCGGGCAGGTTGGCCCAGCCGACGATGGTGACGCCGTTCGGGGTCGTGACGACCTCGTTCAGCTTCGACCCTTCGACATTGCCGCCCGCCTCTACCGCCAGGTCGACGATGACCGAGCCGGGCTTCATCGAGGCGACGTGGGCGGCGGTCAGCAGCGTCGGCGCCGGGCGGCCGGGGATCAGGGCGGTGGTGATGACCACGTCCTGTTTGACGATGTGGCTGGCGGTCAGCTCGGCCTGCTTGGCCTTGTAGTCGTCCGACATCTCCTTGGCGTAGCCGCCGGCCGTCTGGGCGTTCCTGAACTCCTCGTCCTCGACGGCCAGGAACTTGGCGCCGAGCGATTCCACCTGCTCCTTGGTGGCGGGGCGGACGTCGGTGGCGGTGACGACCGCGCCCAGGCGGCGCGCGGTGGCGATGGCCTGGAGGCCCGCGACGCCCACGCCCATGACGAAGACCTTTGCCGCGGCCACGGTGCCGGCCGCCGTCATCATCATGGGAAAGCCCTTGCCGTAGGCGTAGGCCGCCTCGATCACCGCCCGGTAGCCGGCCAGATTGGCCTGGGACGAGAGCACGTCCATGACCTGGGCGCGGGTGATGCGGGGCACGAACTCCATGGCGAAGGCGGTGGCGCCGGCGCCGCGCAGGGCCTCGACGGTCGCCTTGTCGCGGTAGGCGTCGAGCATGGAGATCACCACGGCGCCCGGCTTCAGGGCACTGGTCTCCTGGGCCGTGGGGCCGCGGACCTTGAGCACGATGTCGGCGCCGTCCAGCACGGCGCGCGTGTCCGGCTTCACCGTCGCGCCGGCGGCCGTGTAGTCCGCGTCGGGAATGGAGGAGCCCAGGCCGGTCCCGGCCTCGACCGCCACGGTCGCGCCCAGGGCGATCAGCTTCTTCACCGTCTCGGGCGTGACGGCGCAGCGTGTTTCTCCCTCGCGACGTTCGCGGGTGACGGCGACAGCGACAGCCAAGCGAATCCCCCTCGTTCTTCTTTCAGAACGAGGTTAGGCCCGTCGGAGGCGGCAGGTCAAAGCGCGAGCGTCGGCGCCGGACCCGTCGCCCGGAAAAACACCGTCTGAATAGTCTGAATAGTGCGAAATCCCGATCGCTGTCCCCGTCCCCGAACCGCGGCGACGCGCGGCCGACCGGAACCTAGCAGACGCCCCGGCTCAGGCGCACCGATCGCATCGCCGAGGGATCAGAGACCGGAATTCACAGGTGATTTTTCCCGGAATTGGGAAGGTTCAGTGGCTCTGGGGCTTGGACTTCAGGGCGAACCCGCCGACGACCGCCAGCACGCCGGCGCCGATCAGGCCGGCGATGAAGCTGCCGCCCGGATGGAACCACATGACCAGGAAGACCAACAGCACGGCCACGCCCAGCGAACCCCACTTGGTCATCGCCATGAACAGGTCGAAGGTCGAGGTCTGCTCGTTGATGGCCATTTCGCCGTGGACGTAGGCCTTGGCGTCGGCGTCGGCGTCGGCGGTGGCGGGATTGTGCGGCTCGGCCATGAGATTCCCCAGTCGTTCTAGGCGGACTTATAGCGGGGCGGGCGCGACGCTCAAGTGCCCGTCGCGGTCCTTGATCGGCGGTTCACCCGTCATCCTCGGGCGTGACCCGAGGATGACCGAGGGCAAGAGGAGTCACCCCAACTGTTCGAACTGATCCACCAACCGCTCCAGACGCCGGCAGCCCACGCTCCAGAAGGCGGGATCGCGGGGGTTCAGATCGAAGGGCTTCAGGGCCTCGACGTAGGTGCGGGTTCCGCCGCCGGCCAGCAGGTCGCGATACAGCGGCGTGAACCCCGCCGGATCGGCGCGGCGCGCCTCCATCAGGGCCGCGACCAGCAGATCGCCGAAGGCGTAGGCGTACACGTAGAACGGCGAGTGCACGAAGTGGCTGACATAGCTCCACCAGTGCTCATAGCCGGGGTTCAGCGTCACGGCGGGGCCCAGCGAGGCGCCCATCTCTTCCAGCCACAGCTCGTTGATCCGCTGTTGCGGCACTTCGCCCTTCTGGCGCTCGTCGTGGAAGCGGGTCTCGAAGCGGTGGAAGGCGATCTGGCGCACCACGGTGTTCAGCCCGTCCTCGATGCGGCCGGCCAGCAGGGCGCGCTGCTCGGCCTTGGACGCGGTGGCCAGCAGCCGGTCGAACGTCAGGCCCTCGGCGAAGATGGAGGCGGTCTCGGCCAGGGTCAGGGGGGTGTCGGCCAGCAGGGTGCCCTGTTCGGCGGCCAGGGTCTGGTGCACGCCGTGACCCAGTTCGTGCGCCAGGGTCAGGACGTCGCGCCGCTCCCCCATCCAGTTCAGGAATACATAGGGGTGGCGGTCGGCGGTGACGGGGTGGGCGTAGGCGCCGGACTGTTTGCCCGGTCGGGCGCGGCCGTCGATCCACGGCTGGTCGAAGAAGCGGCCGGCGCGCTGGGCGAAGTCGCCGCCCAGGTCGGAGAAACTGTCCAGCACGATCTCGCGCCCCTGGCTCCAGGTGAAGGCGCGCGGGGCGGCGGTTCCGATCGGGGCGTTGCGGTCCCAGTGGTCCAGCCGCGTCTTGCCCATCGCCTTCGCCTTCAGCGCGTAATAGCGGTGCGACAGGCGCGGATAGGCCTGGGCGACCGCCTCGGCCATCGCGTCGACCGCCTCGCCGTCCACCTCATTGGCCAGGTGGCGGCTGTCGGCCGGGCGTTTGAAGCCGCGCCAGCGGTCCTCCATCGCCTTGTCGGCGGCGACGGTGTTCAGCACCAGGGCGATGGTCGGGGCGCGGGCCGCCAGCGCCTCGGACAGGCCCTCGGCCGCGGCCTTGCGCCGGGCGGGCTTGGCGTCCGACAGCCGGTTCAGCGCCTCGGCCAGGGTCAGGGTCTCGGTTCCGGCTTTGGCGCGCAGGGCGGCCAGTTGCTCGTCGAACAGGCGCGGCCATTGGGCGGTGATGGGGCCGCGTTCGGCGATGAAGGTCTCCAGCTCCGCCGACAGCTCGTGCGGCTTCATCGTCCGCACCCGGCGCAGCCAGGGCCGCCAGCGCGCGGCGGCTCCATTGGCCGCCAGGGCCGCTTCGAGCTGGTCGTCGTCGATCTGGTTGATCTCCAGCGTCAGCCAGACGGTGGGGGTGGCGATGGCCGTGATCTTTTCGCGCACGTCCGCCTCGAACCCCTGCGCGCCCGCGTCGTCGCGCGCGGTGGAGGCGGCCAGGAAGGCGTAGGCGCCCAGCGCCCCCAGCCGGTCCGACGCCTGTTCGTACAGGGTGATCGCCCGGTCCAGCGTCGCGCCCAGCGCCGCCGGATCGGTCCGCTCGCCCGCCAGACGCCCCTGCAGCCCGTTCAACTCGTCGACCAGGGCGCGCGCCTGGGTCATGTCCGCGGCGAGGCGAGCGTCGTCGCGCGAGCCGTAGAGGTCTGACAGGTCCCACAGGGGGGCTTCGGTGTCGGGGGTCTTGAAGGGGGCGTTCATGGCCCCTGTTGTGGGGACCTTCGGCCGGCCTCGCAACCGCGAGAGGCCTTCGCGCGACGGTTTCGTTGTGCCAGCCTGTCGCAAAGGAGAGGCGGATGGACCTGACCCACGACACCGGACGCAGCGGCCTGGGGGGCGAGCGGCGGCTGTTCGCCGCGCGCCTGATCACCGGCCTGATCCAGGGCGTGGCGCTCTATGCGCTGTATTTCGCGGGCGAGCATGGCCTGTGGCCGCGCACCCAGCCGGCGACGTTCGGCGCCCTGGCGCTGGCGGCCGGCTATGCGCCGGTGGTGGTTCTGGCGGGCGTCGGGCGGCTTTCGCCCCGGACCCTGGCGATCTGGACGGCGGCGGCGGCGGTGGTTCTGGCCCTGCTGGGCTGGCACGACGTGAACCGGCGGGTGCTGGAAAGCTGGGTTCAGCCGCCGTTCCTGAGCTTTCCGACGATGGCGTTCGGGGCGGCGGCGCTGTTCATCGCCCACCATCTGATCGTGCCGGCGGTGCGGGCCGGGCGCTGGATCGCGCCCTACGCCGACTATTTCGACATCGCCTGGAAGGCCGGCGTTCAGCTGGCGATGTCGCTGGCCTTCACCGGCGCCTTCTGGCTGGTGCTGCACCTGGGCGCCGCCCTGTTCAAAGTGATCGGGATCGACGCCCTGGGCGACCTGCTGGGCCAGGCGTGGTTCGCCATGCCGGTGCTGTGCCTGGCCTTCGCCACGGCGGTGCAGCTGACCGACGTGCGCGACGGGCTGATCCGGGGCGTGCGGACGGTCGCGCTGATGCTGCTGTCGTGGCTGACGCCGGTGATGGTGGTGCTGACCGCCGGCTTCCTGGCCGCCCTGCCCTTCACTGGGCTGGAGGGGTTGTGGGGCACGCGCAGCGCGACGGCCCTGGTGCTGTCGGCGGCGGGGGCGCTGATCGTGCTGATCAACACGGCCTATCAGGACGGGCGGCCCGACAACCGGCCGCCGACGGCGCTGTGCTGGACCGTCCGGGCCGGCGGCGTGTTGCTGGTCCCCCTGGTGGGCCTGGCCTTCTGGGGGCTGATGCTGCGAATCGGGCAGCACGGGCTGACGCCGGATCGGATCATCGCCCTGGCCTGCGCCGCGGTCGGGGCGGTCTATGCGGCCGGCTATCTGCTGGCGGCCGTGCGGCGGGGCGAGTGGATGCGGCCGCTGGAGCGGACGAACTTCGCCGCCGCCGTGCTGTCGGTCGGGCTGATCCTGGCGCTGTTCAGTCCGGTGCTGGACCCGGCGCGTCTGGCCGTCGCCGATCAGGTCGCGCGGCTGGAGCGCGGCGCGGTGAAGACCGACGACTTCGACTACGACTTCCTGCGTTTCGACAGCGGCAGGGCGGGGCGCGCGGCGCTGGACCGGCTGGCGCGATCAGATGACGCCGAGGTCGCACGGTTGGCCAAGGCGGCGCGGCAGCGCGACGCCCGGGATTACAGCGACCCGGCCGAGCGGCGCCGTCGCGCCGAACGGGTCCGGCTGCACCCCGCGCCGGGCCAGACCGTGCCGGCCGAGCTGACGGCGCAGATCGACAGCCTGGCCGATGTGCTGAACCTGTGCGGAGGGCAGGAAGGCTGCACGGTGCGGCCCATCGATCTGGATGGCGACGGACGCGATGAGGCGCTGGTCGCGGCGCCTTTCGTCGTGCTGGCGCTGGCGCGGGATCCAGGCGGCGACTGGCGCGTGGCGGGGCGCTATGGCGCGGGGTGCCCCTCGGCCAAGTCCGACAGCCTGGCCCAGGCGCTGGCGCGGGGCGTCGCCACGGCGCCGGCCGCCCTGCCCGATCTGGTCGTCGGCGGGCGGCGCCTGCAGGCCCAGCCCCAGATCGACTGCGATGTCCGTTAATCCCCTGCTCACCACGCCGCACAACCCGATTTTCACCCCGTCGGCCTAGGAATCGTCCCGAAACGAGCCAGCCCTTTCGAGGCCGGCCGCCGGTGATGACGAGGTTTCCATGGCCAAGACCGTTCTGGTCGTCGACGACGATCCGACCCAGCGCCGCCTGATCCAGGCGGTGCTGGAACGCGACGGCTATGCGGTCGTGCACGCCTCGGGCGGGGGCGAGGCCATCGACCGTATGACGCGCGGCGGAAGCGCCGACGTGGTGCTGCTGGACATGGTGATGCCGGAGATGTCGGGCATGGAATGCCTGGCCGAACTGCGCAGCGCGGGCGTGACCACGCCGGTGATCGTGCTGACCGCCAATGCGGGCGTGGAGGCGGTGGTCAAGGCCATGCAGGCGGGGGCCCAGGACTTCTTCGTCAAGCCGGTCAGTCCCGAGCGGCTGCTGATCGGGGTGTCGAACGCCTTGCAGCTGACCCAGCTGAGCGCCGAGGTCGGGCGACTGACCAAGAAGGCGCAAGGCCGCGCCAGCTTCGACGACATCGTGGGCGACAGCGCGCCGATGCGGCTGGTCAAGGCGCTGGGCGCGCGGGCGGCCAAGTCGTCCATCCCCGTGCTGATCACCGGCGAGAGCGGCGTCGGCAAGGAGGTCATCGCCCGCGCCCTGCACGGCGCCAGCGACCGGGCCGGCAAGCCCTTCGTGGCGGTCAACTGCGGCGCCTTGCCCGCCAACCTGGCGGAATCCATCCTGTTCGGACACGAGAAGGGCGCCTTCACCGGGGCGGTGGAGAAGACGCTGGGCAAGTTCCGCGAGGCGGACGGCGGCACCCTGTTCCTGGACGAAATCGGCGAACTGCCGCTTGACCTGCAGGTCAAGCTGCTGCGCGCGCTGCAGGAGGGCGAGATCGACCCCGTCGGCGGCAAGCGGCCGGTGAAGATCGACGTGCGCATCGTCTCGGCCACCAATCGCGACCCGGACCAGCAGGTCAGGGACGGCGCGTTCCGCGAAGACCTGTTCTATCGCCTGAACGTCTTTCCGATCGAGGCTCCGTCGCTGCGCGACCGGCGCGAGGACATCCCCGCCCTGGTCGAGCACTTCATCGCCCGCTTCAACGCCGAGGAGGGCAAGCGCATCGCCGGCTGCGCGCCCGAGACGATGGCCCTGCTGCAGGCCCACGACTGGCCCGGCAATGTGCGCCAACTGGAGAATGCGGTGTTCCGCGCCATCGTCCTGGCCGACGCGCCCTTCCTGCAGCCGCACGACTTTCCCGCCATCTCGGGCGTGGCCGCGCCCATGCCTGCGGTCCAGCCTCACGCCCAGCCCGTAGCGCCCGCGACGGCCTATGGCGACCTGCCGCCCCTGCCCGACCAGCCGATCCGCATCCTGGACGACCGGGGCCACCTGCGCACCCTGGACGACATCGAGCGCGATCTGATCCAGCACGCCATCGAGGTCTATTCCGGCCACATGAGCGAGATCGCGCGTCGCCTGGGGATCGGGCGATCCACCCTCTATCGCAAGGTGCGCGAACAGGGGCTGGAGGGTCAGCTGAAGGAGGCGGGGTGAGGCTTTCCGTATCCTCCCTGACGCGCAGCGAGGGGGAGGTGGCGCGGCGCTTCTTCAGCGCCGTGACGGAGGGGTTTTTTCCCCATCGGTGACGCCCTTGCGGCTTTAAGAGCCCCTCCACCGCTTCGCGGTCCCCCTCCCCATTGAATGGGGAGGAGACGGTCAGTCGTCCTTCTTCCGCCCCCACCGTCGCTTCGGCTCCTCACCCTTGGCCTTGGCGGTGATTTCCTTGAGCTTGCGGCCCTGCATGGCCGACAGGGCCTGACCCGGCGCGCCCTTTTCGGGATCGGCGAAGGCGCGGCCGTGGGTGCTGACGCGGTCGGAGACGGACTCGAGGAATTCGCCCTCCCATTCGGACAGCGAAACGCCCGCCTTCTCTGCCGAGCGGCGGGCGCGTTTCAGGGCGTTGAGCGCGGCGCGTTTGGCGGCTTCGCGCTGCTGATCCCAAGGGCTCGGCAGCTTGTCCTTGGGCGCGCTACCGCCCTTCGGGCTGCTTGAGCGCGGTCTTTTCGCGCTTGAGCGCGAAAGTCCTGCGCCTGGCTTGAAGGGCGTGCGCTTCAAGCCCTGTCGCCTCAGACCTCGCCGAGCGCCGACAGGTAGAGGTCCAGGATGGCCTCTTCCTCCTGGCGCTTGGCCTTGTCCTGCTTCCTGATGCGGATGACCTTGCGCAGGACCTTGACGTCGTAGCCCTCGCCCTTGGCCTCGGCGAAGACCTCCTTCATGTCGGTCATGACGGCCTGCTTGTCCTCCTCGAGCCGCTCCAGGCGCTCGATGATGGTGCGGAGACGGCCTTGGGCCGTGGCGGTCAGGACGTCGGGCGAGGCGTCGAAGGCGGCGTCGTCGGCCATGATGGGAAAACTCCAGAAATCAGGCGCGGACGCTAACCATGCCGGACCGCGCGGCTCAACCGCGAACACGAAAAAGGCCGCGGACAAAGTCCGCAGCCTGTGGATCGTAGGGTTTTCCCTTTGCGCTATCGCCCGTTGGGCTGCTTGAGCGCATTTC
>NZ_DLMO01000099.1:0-12246 GCF_002479325.1 Brevundimonas sp. UBA7534 | reverse complement strand
CTTCGGGCTGCTTGAGCGCAGGGCCTCTCGCGAGGCTCAGGAAAGCCTTAGCCCTGCTTGGCCTTGAAGCGCGGGTCGGTCTTGTTGATGACATAGACCCGGCCCTTGCGACGCACGACCTTGCAGTCGCGGTGACGGGTCTTCAGGGACTTGAGCGAGCTGCGGACCTTCATGGTCGGACGTCCTGAGAGAAACCAATAGAAAAGCCGCTGACCCGTTGGGATCGCGGCGGAGGCGGTGCGTATAGAGAGGCGACTCCCATGCGTCAAGCCGAAAGGGCGTGAAACTGGGCATTCTCCCGGCCCCGCGATCCATTGTGATTTGCCGGCCGTCCCCACCCGGTCGCTGCGCGACCACCCTCCCCGGACGGGGAGGGAGAGGCGAACGTGATCAAACAGCGCGAAGGGGGCGGCACGCCCAACACGTGCTCAAGTAGCCCGAAGGGCGATAGCACAAAAGAATATGGAGGCCTGACCTCCGAGTCGAACGGAGGGTTTACGGGGTTGCACGCCCGTCGCGTCGCCACTCCGCCATCAGGCCGTCAGAGGGAACGGTGCGCTATTACGCCGCAGCACCCGAACAGGTCGAGAAAATTCAGGGTTAACGACGGCAAATGGGGAGGCGCGGCGCACGATTTCGCGCGACAGGCGTTTGATGGCGAAAGCGCGGCCTTCGCGCGGTTGTCATTTCCCCTGATGCGCGAGCCGCTTTAAGTTGATTCCCATGCGCTTTTCCTCCCGCCTGCTTCTGATCGGCTGCGTTTCGGCCTGTGCGCCCATGCTGCCCGAACCGCCGCTTCCGACCCTGCCCGCCCCCGCGCCGTCGCCCGCGCCCCAGGCTCCTGCGCCCCAGCCGGCGCCGGCCCCGACGACACCGCCGCTGGCCGCCTATGACCAGCAAGGGTTCGACGGCTGGAAGCAGAGCTTCCTGGCCCGCGCCAGCAGCGCCAAGCGCGCGGCCTACGCCCGCGAGATGGAGGGACTGACGCCCGACCCCAGCGTGGTGCGCCTGGACCGCAACCAGCCGGAGTTCTCGCGCCCGGCTGGCGTCTATGTGCAGAATGCGGCGACGCCCGTCCGCATCGCCCAGGCCAAGCAGCGCATCGACCGCGTGCCGTGGTCGGTGGTGCAGCGGTTCGGCGTGCCCAGCGAGATCCTTGTCGGGATCTGGGCGCAGGAAAGCGCCTTTGGCCAGGTGCAGGGCGACTATGACGTGATCCGTTCGCTAGCCACGCTGGCCTATGACGGGCGCCGCCGCGAATGGGCCGAAGGGCAGCTGACGCACGCCCTGGACATCGTGGTGGACGGCCGGCGCGAGCGCGCGGGGCTGAAGGGCAGTTGGGCCGGGGCCATGGGCCAGACCCAGTTCATGCCCGACAACTATCTGCGGCTGGGCGTCGACCAGGACGGCGACGGCCATGTCGACATCTGGGGCGACGACGCCGACGCCCTGGCCTCGGCCGCCAATCTGCTGGCGCAGGCCGGATGGAAGCGCGGCCAGACCTGGGGCTATGAGGTGACCCTGCCGACGGGGTTCGACTACGCCGAGGCGGAAGGGCCGAAACATCCCTGGAGCTACTGGGTCGGCAAAGGCGTGCGCCTGGCCCAGGGCGGGACGCCGAACGGCGCCGAGGCGCAGGAGCCGGCGGCCATCCTCCTGCCGCAGGGCGCCAACGGGCCGGCCTTCCTGGCCCTGCCGAACCACTATGTGATCCGGGCCTACAACAACTCGGTGTCCTATGCGCTGGCCATCGGGCTGATCGCGGACGGGGTCCAGGGCAAGCCTGCCCTGACCAAGGCCTGGCCGAACGACGCGCCCCTGACCCGCGATCAACGGATCGGCGCCCAGAACGCGCTGACGCGGATGGGATACGACACCAAGGGCGTCGACGGCGTCATCGGCGCCAACACCCGCGCGGCCCTGCGTCGCTGGCAGTTGGCCAACGGACGGACGGCCGACGGCTATCTGACCGCGGAGTTGGCCGACGAACTGGTGCGCCGGGCGGGCTGAGGTCGCCAACCTTCCCCTGCTTGTCGGGGAAGTGTCAGCGCGTCGAGCGAAGCGAGACGGCTGACGATGGGGGAAGCATCTCTCTGAAGACTTCCCTCTCCGACCCTGGTTCGCTGCGCGAACGACGGGCCACCTCTCCCGCAGGCGGGAGAGGATTTGGGGCTAGCCCTTCACACGCCAGGTGGCGCCGGTCGGGCCGTCCATGACGATGACATTCAGTTGGTTCAGGCGGTCGCGGATGCGATCGGCCTCGGGCCAGTCCTTGGCGACGCGGGCGGCGGCGCGGCGCTCCAGCAGGGTCTCGACCTCGGCGCGCAGGGCGACGGATACCTCGCCCTCCAGCCAGGCGGCGGGGTCTGCCTGGAGCACGCCCAGGATGGAGGCGCAGGCGACCAGACGACCGCGGGCCTGGGCCACGGCGTCCAGATCGCCCGCGGTCATGCCGCGCTCGATCTCGCTGGACAGGGCGAACAGCGCGGCCATGGCGCCGGGCGTGTTCAGGTCGTCCTCGATGGACTTCAGGAAGCCGGCGGGCGGGTCAATGTCGGGGGTTTCGACGCCGGCCGAACGGTGAAGGGCGCCGTAGAGACGGTCCAGCGACTTCCTGGACTGATCCAGCAGGCCCTGGTTCCAGTCCAGAGGCTGGCGGTAGTGGGCGCTGAGCAGGGCCCAGCGAACGACCTCGCCCGGCATGGCCTGGACCAGGTCGTGCAGCAGCAGGACGTTGCCGATCGACTTGGACATCTTCTCGGCGTCCACGGTCAGGAAGCCGTTGTGCATCCAGTAGCGGGCGTATTCGTCGTGGGCCTGGTCGCCGTGGGCATGGCCGTGGGCGCAGACGCCCTGGGCGATCTCGTTTTCATGGTGGGGGAACACCAGGTCGATGCCGCCGCCATGAATGTCGATGGGCAGACCCAGAGCCTGTTCGATCATGGCCGAGCATTCGATGTGCCAGCCGGGGCGCCCTTCGCCCCAGGGCGAGGGCCAGGACGGCTCGTCGGGTTTGGACGGCTTCCACAGGACGAAGTCGTGCGGGTTCTTCTTGTAGGGGGCGACCTCGACGCGGGCGCCGGCGATCATGTCGTCCAGGTTCCGGCCCGAAAGCGCGCCGTAGGCCGGATAGGACGAGACGTCGAACAGGACGTGCCCTTCCGCCGCATAGGCGCAGCCGGCGTCGACGATGGCCTGGATCTGGTTGACGATGGCGGGGATGTAGTTGGTGACGTGGGGGGCCAGGTCGGGCGGCGAGACGTTCAGCAAGCCCATGTCGGCCAGATAGGCGGCCTCGTAGCGGGCCGTGACCTCGCCGATCGGCACGCCTTCGCGGGCGGCCTTCTGATTGATCTTGTCGTCCACGTCGGTGACGTTGCGGGCGTAGATCACCTTGTCCGAGCCGTAGGTCCGGCGCAGCAGGCGCACCAGCACGTCGAACACCACCGGCGGGCGGGCGTTGCCGATGTGGGCGTAGTCGTAGACCGTCGGGCCGCAGACATAGAGGGTCACCCGGTTCGGATCGCGTGGTTCGAACAGGCGCTTTTCACGGCGCAGGGTGTCGTGGATGTGCAGCGGCATCGGGGAAGTCTTCGCAGGTTTTCTTGCGAGACGGAGGGTCCGTCCCATATAGCGGCCTGATATACAGTCCCGACGGATTGTAGAAGGTAAACCGGGCGGCTTCGCCCGACCGACCGGAAATCAGGTTCAATGAGCGTTACGCCCGCCAAGCCCGTGCTCGTCAGCGACGAGCAGACCGTCAAGCGCCCCAGCCGCGAACAGGCGCTGGAGGCGGTGCGGACCCTGATCGCCTGGGCCGGCGACGACCCCGAGCGGCCCGGCCTGGTCGACACGCCCAAGCGGGTGGTGGACGCCTATGGCGAATGGTTCGACGGCTATGACGCCGATGCGGCCAAGGAGCTGAGCCGGACGTTCGAGGACGTGCAGGGCTATGACGACATGGTCATCCTGCGCGAGATCGAGGTGGAGAGCCATTGCGAGCACCACCTGGCCCCCTTCCTGGGCAAGGCCTATGTCGCCTATCTGCCCGGCGAGAAGGTGGTCGGCATCTCCAAGCTGGCGCGGGTGGTCGAGATCTTCGCGCGGCGCCTGCAGAACCAGGAGACCCTGACCAACGACATCGTCGCCGCCATCGAATCGCACCTGCAGCCCAGAGGCGTGGCGGTGATGATCGACGCGGCCCACCAGTGCATGACCACCCGGGGCGTGCATCATCGGCACGTTTCGACCGTCACGACCCGCTTCACGGGGGCTTTCCGGGATGATCCGGCCCTGACCGAACGTTTCCTGAAGCTGGCCAAGGGCTGACCGGGGGCCTCGGCGAACGAAAATCGCCGCTGCGGAACCTGTGAACGTTGAGAACCGCTTTACAAGCGCGCATCGGGACGCCAAGAGACCTTCACGCCCTCGGGCGACAGAACACGCCGGACGCGGTCCGGCCAGTAGACGGAGACGCACCTCATGGCGGCGAAGCTGAGTGGACCCGGCGGCGGCGACGGCAAGACCATCGAGCAGAATTCCGAGATCAACGTCACCCCGTTCGTGGACGTGATGCTGGTCCTCCTGATCATTTTCATGGTGGCCGCGCCGCTGGCGACCGTGTCGATCCGCCTGGACCTGCCGCCGCCCGTGCCGAACCCGAACGATCCGAACCCCAAGGAGCCGGTCTATGTGACCATCCAGGACTCGGGCTCGCTGTTCATCGCCGACAAGCAGACCACCATCGAGACCATGGCCGCCGACGTGTGCGACGCCCTGGGCGGCGGCGCCTGCCGCGAGGAGCGCGTCTTCATCCGCGCCCAGCCGGAAGTGAAGTACTCGCAGTTCATGGAAGTCATGAACAACCTGCAGGAAAACGGCTTCTTCCAGGTCGGCCTGCTGAACGAAGACATCACCTGAGCCCGAGCGGATCAGGACGAGATCAAGAGGCCGCGCCCTTCGGGACGCGGCCTTTTTCTTTGACCCCGAGGGTTGCCGGGACGGCGAAGGGCGGCCTTGATGCGGTCTGACTGTTCGAGGAGTCCGCCATGCGTCGCCGCACCTTCCTGTCCGCCCTGCCTGCGGGGGCGCTGGTCGCCGCGGCGGCCCCGACCCAGGCGCAGACGTCCGGAGAGGCCCCCTCCTCGACGGCGGCGGCGCCCGCCTCGGCGCAGCCGGCCTATCCCTACGCCGACGTCGGCATCGGCGACCGGGTGACCGGGCCGAAGTTCATGGGCCGCTCCACCGTCTGGGGCGCCAACGGGGCGGCGGCGACGGCGCATCCGGTGGCCAGCCTGGTGGGGATCGACACCCTGAGGCGCGGCGGCTCGGCCATCGACGCGGCCATCGCCATCAATGCGGCGCTGGGCTTTCTGGAGCCGGTCGCCAACGGCATCGGCGGCGACGCCTTCTGCATGTTGTGGGACCCGAAGCTGAAGAAGGTCGTCGGCTTCAATGGCTCGGGCGGCAGTCCGCGCGGCCTGAGCCTTGAGGCGGCCCGGTCCCGGGCCATCGACGGCTACCTGCCCCGTTACGGCGCGGTGACGGTGAACGTGCCGGGCACGGTGGACGCCTGGTGGAGCGCCCACCAGCGCTACGGCAAGCTTGCGTGGAAGGACGTCCTGCTGCCGGTCGCGGAGCTGTGCGAGCAGGGCGTGCCCGTGCCGCAGGTCATCGCCTACTACCTGGAGCGCAACATGGCCGCCTTCGACCGGGGCCGGATCCCGATCGAAGAAAACGACAACCGGAAGCGCATCTGGGCCCCGACCGGCGCGACGCCGAAGGTGGGCGAGGTGTTCGCCAACCCCTTCCTGGGGCGGACCCTGCGGATGATCGCCGAGGGCGGGCGCGACGCCTTCTACGACGGCCCGATCGCCGACAGCATCGAGGCCTATTTCAAGCGCACCGGCGGCTGGATGACCCGCGCCGACCTGGCCGCGCACCGCACCGACTGGGTCGAGCCGATCCGCACCGAATACCGGGGTGTGGGGGTTTACGCCCTGGGACCGAACACCCAGGGGCTGTCGACCAACCAAATCCTGAACATCTGCGAGCAGTTCGATCTGAAGGGCATGGGCTTTCAGTCCGCCGCCTCGCTGCACGTCCAGGCCGAGGCGAAGCGCCTGGCGTTCGAGGATCGCGCCCGATACTTCGCCGATCCCCGCTTCGCCGAAATCCCGATCGACTGGCTGAACTCCAAGGCCTATGCGGCCGAGCGGGCCAGGCTGATCCGACCGGACCGGATCATGGACCGCGTCATGCCCGGCGACGCCCCGCACCACGGCGACACCACCTATTTCAGCGTCGCCGACAGCGACGGCATGATGGTCAGCTGGATCCAGTCCAACTATCGCGGCATGGGCTCGGGCCTGGCGCCGGACGACGGCCATGAGCCGCTGGGCTTCATGTTCCAAGACCGGGGCGAACTGTTCGCCCTGACCGACGGTCATCCCAACGTCTATGCGCCCGGCAAGCGCCCGTTCCAGACCATCATCCCCGGCTTCGCGACCAAGGGGGACCAGCCGTGGATGGCGTTCGGCGTCATGGGCGGGGCCATGCAGCCGCAGGGCCAGGCGCAGATCATCATCAACATGGTCGACTACGGCCTGGATCCGCAGGCGGCGGGCGACGCGCCGCGCTGGCAGCACTACGGCTCGTCCGAGCCGACCGGCCAGCCGCAGGAAGGCGCCGGCGTGCTGCACCTGGAGAGCGGCGTGCCGGAGGCGACCAAGGCCCAGTTGCGCGCGATGGGCTGGACCCTGGGAGAGCCGGACGGCGGCTTCGGCGGCTACCAGAACGTGATGATGCAGCAGAACCCAGGCGGCCGCTGGACCTATGGCGCGGCGACCGAGCTGCGCAAGGACGGCATCGCCATCGCATACTGACGTTGCGCGAGGCGGCTGCAAGTATTACTTTCAGGTCAGAGAGGTAATACCATGCGGATCACATCGAAGGGCCAGGTCACCATCCCCGTCGACATTCGGGAAAAGGCCGGCCTGCTGCCCCATACGGACGTCGAATTCCGCTATGACGGAAATGTCGTGACAGTGACGCGCAAGGCCAGCAGCGAAGGTCGGCGCCGGGTCGAGCGCCTGCGCGGCACCGCGCGCACCGGCGGGCTGAGCACCGACCAGATCATGGCGATGACGCGCGGCGAATGAGCGGCGTGCTGATCGACAGCAATGTCCTGCTGGACATCGCTACGGAAGAGCCGCGCTGGATCGAATGGTCCGTCGCCCGCCTGGCGGAAGTGCTGGACGGCGGCGAGGCCGCCGTCATAAATTCGATCATTTATGCCGAACTATCCGCCGGCTATTCGACCCTGAAGGCGCTGGACATGGTTCTTTCCGACCTGGGCGTCGTTCGCGAAGACCTGCCTTGGCCGGCCGCCTTCGCGGCGGGTCGCGCCTTCGTCGCCTATCGTCGACGCGGCGGAGCCAGGACGTCGCCCCTGCCCGATTTCTTCATCGGCGCGCATGCCCTGGAGGCGGGGCATCGGCTGCTGACGCGCGACGCCTCGCGCTACCGGACCTATTTCCCGGATCTGGAATTGATCGCACCGACATGACCCGCGACGAGGTCCGGGCCATGCTGCTGTCGTTCCCCGGCGTCGAGGACGGCGTGTCCTACGGCGAGCCCTCGTACAAGGTCGCGGGAAAGTTCTTCACCTGGATGTGGCCGAAGACTCCGGGTGACAGCATCGTGGTTCACCTGGACAATCTGGATGAGCGCGAGCTGCTGATAGAGATGTATCCGGAGACCTTCCACGTCACCGACCACCACCGCGACTATCCGATCGTGCTGGCGCGCATCGCCTCGGTCGATCCGAAGTGGCTGAGGGCGGCGCTGGAGCGACGATGGCGCCGGGTCGCGCCCCGTCGGATGGTCACGGCGTTCGACGCCGCTTGACCTGACGCGACGGAAGCCGCCCATGGTCCGTCCGCAATAAAAACGAACAGGGCGGAAACAGCGGTGAAGGTGGAGGATCGCATCGTCAAGGCGGCGGACGGCTGGCCGCTGGAGGCCACGCTGTTCCGGCCGGAAACGCCGAGGATGGCGGTGTTGGTGTCGGCCGGGACGGGCTTTCCGCGTGGCTTCTACGGCCGGTTCGCGCGCTGGATGGCTGGGCGCGGCGCGATCGTCCTGACCTATGATTATCGCGGCATCGGGGGATCCCGGCCCGACGATCTGGCGGGAATGACGATGGACTATCCCGACTGGGGTCGGCTGGACATGCCGGCGGCGCTGAAGGCGCTGAAGGCGACGGCGCCGGGTCTGCCGCTGTTTCATGTCGGGCACAGCGTCGGCGGGCATTTCGTGGGCTTCATGCCCAGTCACGATCAGTTCACGCGACACGCCTTCGTGTCGGTGGGCACGGGCTGGTGGGGCGGCCACCACCGGACCTACAACCCCGTCGAACTGTTCTTCTGGCTGGGCCTGGGGCCGGCGCACCTGAGGCGGCACGGCTATGTGAAGTCGGGCGGCGGCTGGCGCGGGACTGATTTGCCGCGCGGCGTGTTCGAGACCTGGCGACGGTGGTGCCTGAAACCGGCCTATTTCCTGGACGAGTTGAAGACCGGCCGGCTGGAGCCGCAGCATTTCGACCAGGTGCGGACCCCGATCCGATCGTGGGTGTTCCCCGACGATCCCATCGCGACACCCCGCACCGCCGCGCGCCTGCTGGAGGCCTATCCCGCCGCGCCGGCCGAGATCGTGACCCGAACGCCCCGCGACTTCGGCGTTCGCCGCATCGGCCACGAGGGCGCCTTTCGCAAGGGGATGGAGCCCTTGTGGGAAGAAATCCTGGATTGGTTCGACGCCGGCCTTTCGGGCGGGGCCGACGGCGCCTAACTGAACCGTCCCGACGAGTTCAAGGAGCCCCCCATGGCCTATGGCGACCAGCCCACCACGAAGGTGGACGACATCGAGATCCCGCTGCTGGGGTTCGGCACCTGGCAGCTGGAGCCGGACGACGCACGCCGCATGGTGGCCGAGGCCCTGCGGATCGGCTATCGCCACATCGACACCGCCTGGATCTACAAGAACGAGAAGGCGGTCGGCGAGGGCATCCGGGATTCGGGGGTGCCGCGCCAGGATCTGTTCCTGACCACCAAGATCTGGGTCGAGCATTTCGACCGCGAGGGCCTGCTGAAGCAGGCGCGTGAATCGGCCGACAGCCTGGGGACCACCCCCGACCTGCTGCTGCTGCACTGGCCCAAGCCCGCCCCGTCGTTCGAAGAGACGTTGGGCGCGCTGAACGAGGCGAAGGACCAGGGACTGACCCGCTCGATCGGCCTGTCCAACTTCCCCTCGGCCCAGTGGCGCGAGGCCCAGGCGCTGTCGAAGGCCAAGCTGGTGACCAACCAGGTCGAGCACCATCCCTATCTGGGGATCGACGCCCTGGTCGCGACGGCCCGGGCGCTGGGATCGTCCATCACCGCCTGGTCGCCGCTGGCGCAGGGCAAGATCGCCGACGACGCCACCATCGGCGAACTGGCCCGTGCGCACGGCAAGACGCCCGGCCAGATCACCCTGCGTTGGCTGATCCAGAACGGCGTCATCGCCATTCCCCGCACCACCAAGGAAAGTCGCGCGCGCGAGAACTTCGACATCTTCGACTTCGAACTGACGTCGGAGGAGATGCAGCGGATGGACGCGCTGGACCGGGCCGAACGGCTGGGCGACTGGCTGGATCCGGCCTACCAGTGGGATGATCCCAAAGGCTGAGGCCGTGTGCTGGCGTTCGCGGCGGAAGGGGGTAGAAGCAGACCCATGACACCTTCCGCCGCCGCCCCTTCCTCCTTCGCCGGACCCAAACCCTACGATCCGGCCAAGCTGCTGATCTCGCTGCACATCCCCAAGACGGCGGGCACGTCGTTTCGGTCGATCCTGGGCGGCTGGTTCGGCGAGCGGCTGCACAACCACTATCCGGGCTGGCCGACGCCCCTGACGCGCACCGAGGCCCAGGCCGACGCCTGCGTGCATGGCCATTTCACCCGCCGGAACAACTCGGCCATTCGCCAGTACTATCCCGACGCCGAGCAGGTCATCACCGTGATGCGCGATCCGTTCGACCGGATCATCTCGGAATGGCGGTTCAAGAACATGCTGAAGGCCGCCGGCGACCCGGTGGACGAGATGGAGGACGATCCGTCGTTCGACACCTGGTTCGGACGACGCGCCGACGAGGCAGCCGAGCAGCCGATCACCCGCCTGATGATGCAGATGCCGAACGACCTGACGCCGGAGACGGCGCATACCGCGTTCGATCGCGACTTCGTGGCCGTGGGCCTCAGCGAGCGCTTTCCCGAGACGCTGCGCCTGTTCGCCACGGTGCTGGGCAAGCCCGAAGCGGCTGACGAACGGACGAACGTCACGACCTATGGCCAGGCCAGCGATTACGAAGCCTATCGCAGCCGCCACGAACAGGTGTTCCACGCCGACCACGCGATGTACGCCGCCGCCCGCGCGATGTTCGAGCGGCAGATCGCCGACCTGGGGCTCTAGGGGGACTGATGGCCTACAAATCCCTGCGCGACTTCATCGACCAGTTGGAAGCCGACGGCGAGCTGGTGCGGGTGTCCGAGCCCGTGTCCACCGTGCTGGAGATGACCGAGATCCAGACCCGGCTGCTGAGGAACGGCGGGCCGGCGGTGCTGTTCGAAAAGCCGGTGATGCCGGACGGCTCCATCAGCCCCATCCCCTGCCTGGCCAATCTTTTCGGCACGGTGAAGCGCGTGGCCATGGGCGTGACCCTGGAGGGCAAGGATCGAACGACGGCAGGCGAGCTGCGCGAGGTCGGCGAACTGCTGGCCTTCCTGCGAAACCCGACGCCGCCGCGCGGTCTGGGCGACGCGATGGAGATGCTGCCGCTGGCGCAGACCGTCATGTCGATGCGGCCCAAGACGGTGAAGAAGGCCCCGGTGCAGGAGGTGGTGCTGAAGGGCGACCAGATCGACCTGACGGCGCTTCCCGTCCAGTCGTGCTGGCCCGGCGAACCCGCGCCGCTGATCACCTGGGGTCTGGTGGTGACCAAGGGGCCGAGCGACGACCGCGAGGACGACTTCAACCTGGGCATCTATCGGATGCAGGTGCTGGGCAAGGACAAGGCCATCATGCGCTGGCTGGCGCACCGGGGCGGAGCCCAACACTACGCGCGGCACAAGAAGGCCGGAAAGCGCGAGCCCCTGCCCTGCGCCGTGGTGCTGGGCGCCGATCCGGGCACGATCCTGGCGGCGGTGACTCCGGTGCCGGACACCCTGTCGGAATATCAGTTCGCCGGCCTGATGCGGGGCGCCAAGGCCGAGCTAGTACCCTGCAAGACCGTGCCCTTGATGGTTCCGGCCCAGGCCGAAATCGTGCTGGAGGGCCACGTCCTGCTGGACGAGTTCGAGGACGAGGGTCCGTACGGCGACCACACCGGCTATTACAACTCGGTCGAGAAGTTCCCGGTCTTCCAGGTCAGCGCGATCACCATGCGCCGCGACCCCATCTATCTGACCACCTTCACGGGACGGCCGCCGGACGAGCCGAGCGTGCTGGGCGAGGCGCTAAACGAGGTCTTCATCCCCCTGCTGCGCCAGCAGTTCCCCGAGATCGTCGACTTCTGGCTGCCGCCCGAGGGGTGCAGCTACCGCATCGCCGTGGTGTCGATGAAGAAGGCCTATCCGGGCCACGCCAAGCGGGTGATGCTGGGCGTCTGGAGCTATCTGCGCCAGTTCATGTACACCAAGTGGGTCATCGTCGTGGACGATGACATAAACGCCCGCGACTGGAAGGACGTGATGTGGGCCATCTCGACCAAGATGGACCCGGCGCGCGATATCACCGTGATCGAGTCGACGCCGATCGACTATCTGGACTTCGCCTCGCCCGAAAGCGGACTGGGCTCCAAGATCGGCCTGGACGCCACCGACAAATGGCCGCCCGAGACCAAGCGCGAATGGGGCGAGGAAATCCGCATGGACGAGGAGGTGATCGAGCGGGTTAACGACATCTGGGATCGCCTGGGCCTGCCCGGCTACAAGACTCCGATCTGGAAATAGCTGACTTCTACCGGCGGGAGCGGCTGAACGCTTGCCTCATCGGACCATTCTGCCCACCAAAGCGCATGCGCTCCAGCCTCCTGTTCGTCGCCGCCCTTCTGCTCGCGAGTCCCGCCATGTCCCAGACGCCCCCATCGGCCCTGCCCAATGCCGCGCCCTGGGATCAGGCCTTCCTGCCGCCTGCGCCGGCCTGGAACGGCCC
>NZ_DLMO01000086.1 GCF_002479325.1 Brevundimonas sp. UBA7534 | reverse complement strand
CGCATCAGCCGGGCCTTGTCGCGCTGCCAGTCGCGCTCGGCCGAGGCCTCGCGCTTGTCGTGCAGCTTCTTGCCCTTGGCCAGCGCGATCTCCAGCTTGGCCTTGCCCGCCTCGTTCAGATACAGGCGCAAGGGAATGATCGTCTGGCCGTCGCGCTGAACCGCGCCGATCAGCTTGTCGATCTGCTTCCTGTGCAACAGCAGCTTGCGGTGCCGCCGCGGCTCATGGTTGAATCGGTTGGCCTGCTTGTAGGGCGGGATGTCGGCGTTGATCAGCATGATCTCGCGGCCTTCCACCGAGGCATAGCTCTCGGCGATGTTGGCCCGGCCGTCGCGCAGCGCCTTGATCTCGGTGCCCAGCAGCTGGATCCCGGCCTCAAGATTGTCGGTCAGGAAGTAGTCGAACTTGGCCCGGCGGTTCTCGGCCAGCACCTTCATCTTGGGCTTTTCCGACGCCATCAGCCCAGACCCGCCGCGACCATGGCCCGGTCGATGGCCGGACGCACCGCGGCGTCCGTCGGCGCCAGCGGCAGCCGTACCTCCTCGCCGCACAGGCCCAGCCGCGACAGGGCGTACTTGGCCGGCGACGGCGAGCTGTCCAGGAACAGCGCCCGGTGCAGGCCGATCAGCCGGTCCTGCCACGACCGCGCGGTCGCCAGGTCGCCGGTGGTCAGGGCCTGCTGCAGGGCGACCATGGCCTCGGGCGCGACATTGGACGTCACCGAGATCACGCCGTGCCCGCCCGACGCCGCATAGCCCAGCCAGCTGGCGTCGTCGCCCGACAGATAGGCGAAGCCCTCGGGCAGGGTCGCCCGCATCCAGGCGATCCGCCCCATGTCGCCGGTGGCGTCCTTGATGCCGACGATGTTCGGATGCTCCGCCAGGGCGGCCACGGTCTCGTTGGCGATGTCGGACCCGGTGCGTCCCGGCACGTTGTAGAGCAGAACGGGCAGTTGCACCGCATCGGCGATGGCGCGGAAGTGCGCCGTCATCCCCGTCTGCGACGGGCGGTTGTAATAGGGCGCGACGACCAGCGCCCCGTCGGCGCCGACCGCTTTGGCGTGGGCGACCATCTCGATCGCCTTGTCGGTAGCCGAGGAGCCGGCGCCCACGATCACGCGAATCCGTCCCGCCGCCGTCGCCACGGCCAGTTCGACCACGCGCCGATGCTCTTCCGGGTGCAGGGTCGCGCTCTCGCCCGTCGTGCCCATCGGCACGACCCCGTCCACGCCTGCGGCGATCTGGCGCTCCAGCAGTTTGACGAAAGCGGCCTCGTCCACGTTTCCGTCACGAAGTGGTGTGATCAGGGCGGTGATCACGCCCTTGAACAAGGGGGCGGTCATGGGACTAGCTTGGCCTGCGTGGAGGGGGCGACATCGATCGCCGCCGAGAAAAGAGCGCGGGAAGTTAGGTCGCCGACGGCCTTGCCGCAACCGGATTGAATGGGAACAGGAAAGATCATGATCGGAACCAGCCTGGCGGCGATGCTTGCGGTGCTTGCTCCCAATCCGCAGGACCTGACCTCAGGCCCGGTTCCCTACACGGCGGTCCAGTCGACGCCGGCCAGCGCGCCCGCCTATCAGGGGCCGCGCGTGCTCAACGATCAGGATACCGCGCTTTTCCGCCAGGGACTGGCCGCGGCGCGCGCCCGCGACGTCGCCGGAACCCAGGCCGTACTGGCCCGGATCGGCGATCCCGCCGCGCGCAAGCTGGTCGAATGGGCGCTGATCGACACCTCTGGCGAACAGCTGTCCTACGCCCAGTTGGCACAGGCCCAGACCAGCATGGCCGGCTGGCCCCGCGCCGAGTCGCGTCGCGCGGCCGCCGAGAAGGTGCTGGACCGTTCCGGCATGGGCGCCGACGCCGCCCTGTCCCTGTTCGCCGACAGCCCGCCGACCACCATAGAGGGCGCCATCGCCCTGGCGTCCGCCTATGAGCAGCGCGGCCGCACCAACGAGGCGCGGGCCCTGATCCGCGATTGGTGGACGACCCAGTCCTTCGACGAGGCGCCCCAGTCGCGCATTCTGGCCCGCTGGGGCGGCTGGCTGACGCCGGCCGACCACGAAAAGCGCCTGAACCTGCTGCTGCTCGGCCCGCACGGCCCGGCCACGCGCGCGATGGTCAATCTGGTCTCGCCCGAGCGGGCCGCCGTGGCCAACGCCGTGATGAACCTTCGCACCGCCTACAGTCCCGACGCCATCGTCGCCGGACTCACACCGGCCCAGGCCGGCGATCCCGCCGTCGTGCTTGAGCGGGTTCGCATCCTGCGCTCCCAGAATCGGCAGTCCGAAGCCTTCCCGCTGCTGGCGTCCCTGCCGCCGGCGCCGTCGCACGACACGGGCCAGAACACCCTGTGGAGCGAGCGCCGCAACTATTTCCTGGACGCCCTTCAGGTCGGAAACTGGCGCGCCGCCTATGACGCGATGAACGGCCACGGCTTCACCGCCGGCGACCGGATGGTGGACGCCGACTTCTTCGCCGGCTGGGTCGCCCTGACCAAGCTGAACCAGCCCGAGGTCGCCGCGCGCCATTTCGAGGCCCTGCGCGGCGCCTCGTCCACCCCGATCACGCAAGGGCGCGCCTATTACTGGCTGGGCCGCGCGGCCGAGGCGCGCGGCGAACGCGACGCGGCGATGAACTACTACCGCAACGGGGCCCAGCACTGGCAGACCTTCTACGGCCAGCTGGCGGCCGAGAAGGCCGGGCTGACCACCCTGACCCTGCCGGGCGAACCTGCGCCCGATCAGGCCGCCATCGCTTCCTTCGATGGCCGCGAACTTGTCCGCGCCACGCGCATCCTTGGCGAGACGGGCGAAACCAGTCTGTTGCGCGTCTTCGCCTATCAGCTGGACAACGACCTGCCGACGATCGAGGACCTGGCCCTGCTGATGGACCTGTCGCGCGGCTATGGCGAAGGCTTCACGGCCATGATGGTGGGCCGCGCGGCCAGCCAGCGCGGCTTCGTCCTGCCGGAACGGATGTATCCGGTGCGTATCCCCCCTTCGGTCAACGGGTCGGCGCCCCTGCCCTTCACCCTGGCCATCACCCGCCAGGAATCCAGCTTCGACCCGCGCGCCCGCTCGCACGCCGACGCGCGCGGCATGATGCAGTTCCTGCCCGCGACGGCGTCCGGCGTCGCCCGGCGCCTGGGCATGGGCTTCTCGGCCGAACAGCTGTGGGACCCGGACTACAACATGACCCTGGGCAGCTATCACCTGGGCGAGCTCATGGCGGCGAACAGCGGCTCGATGCTGCTGGCGACAGTGGGCTACAACGCCGGTCCGGCGCGGCCGAACCAGTGGATCGCTCGCTGCGGCGATCCGCGCGGCGACGCCAACGCCACCCTCGACTTCATCGAATGCGCGCCCTTCACCGAGACACGCAACTACATGATGCGGGTGATGGAGAACATGGCCGTCTACAAGGCCCGGCTGAACGGCGGTTCGGCGCCGCTGACGCCGTCGGCCGACATCTCGGCCGGGGCCGCGGCCGGTCCGCGCCCCTACGCCGCCTACTGAGCCCGGCGGGCCGCCAGCAGCGGCCCGTGGGGCCCCTCCACCCAGCAGCCGTCCAGACCGAAGGTCGTCTTCAGGATTTCGGGCGACAGCGCCTCCAGCGGCGGGCCATCGGCGACGACGCGGCCGCCGTCCAGAACCACAACCCGATCCGCGAAGGCGGCCGCCAGCGTCAGATCGTGCAGGCTGACCAGCACCCCCTGCCCGGCGTCGGCGCGCGCACGCAGCCGTTCCAGGACCAGCCGCTGCGCGTCCGGGTCCAGCCCGGCGATGGGCTCGTCGGCCAGCAACAGGGGCGCCGGCGCGGCAAGCGCCCGCGCCAGCAGCACGCGGGCGCGCTCGCCGCCCGACATCTCGGCTGCGCCCCGGTCGGCCAAATGACCGGCGCCGACGTCTTCCAACGCCGCCCGCGCCCGGATCAGCGCCTGGTCTCCCGACAGGAAGGGCGCGCCCAGCGCCGCCACGTCCGCCGCCGGCAGGTTCCAGGCGATGCGGCGCTCCTGGGGCAGATAGGCGACGCGCTCGGCCCGCGCGCGATGCGACAGGGTGCGCGCCTCGTCCGCCCCCAGGCCGACCCGGCCGGCGGTCGGCGCGATCAGCCCCGCCCCCGCGCGGATGGCGCTGCTCTTGCCCGCGCCGTTCGGTCCGCACAGGGCCACCACCTCGCCGGCCCTGACCGTCAGATCGACGGCGTCCAGGACCGTCTTGTCGTCGATCCGCGCGCTGACCTTGTCGAGCGTCAGCAGGCTCACAGCCGCCACTCCCGCGCCGCGCGCCAGGCGATCAGGGCGAACAGCGGCGCGCCGATCAGGGCGGTGAACACCCCCAGCTTCAGTTCCTGGTCCGTCGGCGTCAGCCGCGCCAGCAGGTCGGCGACCACCAGCATCAGCCCCCCCGCCAGGGCCGAGGGCCAGAGCACCCGTCCCGGATCGCCCCGCACCGCCGCGCGCACCAGATGCGGCGCGGCCAGACCGACGAAGCCGATCACCCCGGCCACCGCCACCGCCGCCCCGGTCGCGACCGAGGCCGAGATCAGGGCGAAAATCCGCAACCGCCGCATCGACAGGCCCGACGTCGCCGCGCCCTCCTCGCCCAGGGTCAGCATCCTTAGGCCGGGCGTCGCCAGGGCGGCGAAGACCGCTGCTGCGATCACAGCCGGCGTCACCCAGGCCACGTCGATCCAACTGCGGTTCTGCACCGAGCCCAGCAGCCAGGACATCACCTCGGCCTGGGCGATGGGCGACGGCGACAGGTTGAAGATCAGGGCGGTCGCCGCGCCGGCGAAACTAGACAGGGCGACGCCGAACAGGATCAGGGCCTCCGGCGCCCGCACCACGCCCGACACGGCGATCAGCGCCCCGCCCGCCAGCCCCGCGCCCAGCAGAGCGCTCATCTCGACCAGCCCTGGCACGGCTGCCGCGCCCAGCACGATCGCCAGCGCCGCGCCCAGGGCCGCCGCCGCCGAAACGCCCAGCACGCCGGGATCGGCCAGCGGATTTCTCAGCAGTCCCTGCATCACCGCGCCCGCCAGCCCCAGCGCCGCCCCCACGACCAGGGCGCAGACGGCGCGGGGCGCGCGCACCTGCCAAAGCACCTCGGCCGGACCCGAAGCGGGATCGAACAGGGCCTGCCGATACTGCGATCCGCTGAACCCCGTTTCCCCGATCAGGATCGCCGCCGCCAGGGCCGCGACGACGGTGATCGCCGCCCAGGTCTGGGCCGTGGAGGTGCCGTACACCGTCAGGCCATAGACGGTGATGGCCACGACCAGCAGCGCCGCAAGGACGATAAGGATTGCGCCGACGATGCGCGAGGCCTTGCCGATGGGCCGGGCCAGAGCCGCGGCCGCCAACAGGGCCAGAGCGCCGAAGGTCGGCAGGGTGTAGTGCCACAGCTTGGTCGGCGCCAGCTCGAACACCAGCCAGGCCGGGACCAGCCAGCAAACCAGAAAGCGGATCGCCGGCTCGGCCCGCCGGGTCCAGCCGGTCGCGGCCGCGGCGGGCAGCAACAGGGTGGCGGGAAAGAACAGCAGCGGCGCCAGCACCAGATACATGCCGGGGAAACCGGAATGACTCTCGTGGGCGCCGGCGATCTTGGGCGCCAGGTCCCCCCCGATGGCTTCGCGCCAGAAGCCGCCGTCGGTGGCGATGGTGATGGCGATGGCCCAGGGACCGACCATCAGCGCCACCAGCGGCAGCCCCCAGCCCCAACCGAGGCGATACAGCCACTTGAAATCGCGGTCCCAGATCGACACGGCCAGGATCGCCAGAGCCACGACCATCAGGCCGATCGGCCCCTTGATCAGGATCGACAGCCCCAGACCCAGCCAGAACAGCAGCTTGTGCGGACGCGCAGGCCGTTCCCCCGCGCGCGAAGCCATATAGATGCGCGCCAGGGCCGCCATGGCCAGGGTGGTCGCGCCGCACAACATGGCGTCGGTCTTGGCGATGCCCGCTTCAGTCGACAGCAGGAAGGTGGCCCCCAGGATCGCCCCGCCGAAGAAGCCGATGCGCGATCCGAACAGGGCGGCGCCCGCCCACGCCGTCGCCCAGGCCGCCAGCATCGCCCCCAGCAGCGACGGAATGCGATAGGGCGCGATCTGGCGATCCTCGACGTCGGACGTCAGGGACACGGCCGCCGCCTGCAGCCAATAGATGCCGACCGGCTTCTTCCAGCGCGGATCGTCCTGGAAACGAATATCGACATAGTCGCCGCTCTCCAGCATCTGCGCCGTGGCCTGGGCGAAACGGCTCTCGTCCCGGTCCAGCGGCGGCAGCAGCAGCAGGCCGGGCAGGCCGGCGATCATCGCCAGCAGCGCCGCCAAAAGCGGACCCCGCCAGCCGGCGACGAGGCGATCGAAGTCGATACGGTTCATGATCTCGTCTTACACGGCGCGCGGGGGGACGTCAGCCATCTCCCCCTCCGTCGCGACCTGCGCTAAGAGGCGCCCATGAACGCGCAGCCGCTTCCCGACATTTCGGTCGTCGTGCCGGTCCATGACGAGGCCGGCGCAGCCGTCGCCTTGGCGCGCGAGATCGCCGAGGCCTTCGCCGGGCGAGCCTACGAGATGATCTTCGTCGACGACGCCAGCCGCGACGACACCTTGGGCGAACTCAAGGCGGCGATGAACGACCTGCCGACGCTGCGGGTGCTGGCCCATTCGACCAACGCCGGCCAGAGCCGCGCGGTGCGCACCGGCGTCCTGGCCGCCCGCGCCCCGATCGTGGTGACGATGGACGGCGACGGCCAGAACCCGCCCGCGGACGCGCCGCGTCTGGTCGACGCCCTGACCGCTGCTCCGTCCGACGTGGCGCTGGTCGGCGGCCGTCGCGCCCGCAGACAGGACAGCGCCTCCAAGCGCCAAGCCTCGCTGTGGGCCAACCGCATCCGCCGTCGTCTGCTGGGCGACGACGCCGACGATACCGGCTGCGGCCTGAAGGCGTTTCGCCGGGAGGCTTTCCTTCGCCTGCCCTATTTCGATCATGTCCACCGCTATCTGCCGGCGCTGATGATCCGCGAGGGCTATCGCAACCAGTATCTGGACGTCGGCCACCGTCATCGCGAGACGGGGCGTTCGAAATACACCAACTGGGGGCGACTTCGCGCCTCGGTGTCGGACCTGGCGGGCGTGATGTGGCTCAAGTCGCGCTCCCGACGGCCGGGCGCGGTGAGCGAATTCTGATATCGCCGTGGAACCGGCGCCGCCCAGCCACATTTAGACGGATGTCGCGGGGGGTCTCCCGGCAGAATTTTCCGTGTAGCATCAACATCACGCTCGACGAATGAGGCCCTCGCCGGCCTGTTTTCGCCTCGACCTGTGGCAGCGGTGCTGTTATGAGCGCAATCAGGCGGTCGTTTCCGCCGCACAATCTTGAAAAAGCGGAGGGCTTCCCCTTATGCGTATGAAGACTTTGGTTTTGGCCTCCAGCGCAGCGGCCGCCCTGGCGCTGTCCGCCGGCGCCGCGTCGGCTGAGCCGAACGGTTGGTACGGCGCGCTGGACGCCGGTTACCACATCATCGACGACATCAACGCCGAGTCGTCGACGACCGGCGGCAACTGGAACTATGAGGTCAACGACGGCTGGGCCGCG
>NZ_DLMO01000178.1:610-4320 GCF_002479325.1 Brevundimonas sp. UBA7534 | reverse complement strand
CAGTCCGAATAGGGGTGCTGACGCTCCACCTCCTGGAAATAGTCCACCGCGTCGGCCCAGCGGTGCTGCTGCAGGCGTTGGTAACCGGTGTTGTAGAGCGCCTCGACCGGGCGCTCCTCATAGGCCAGCCTGGGCCGAGCCTTGCCCGCGCAGCCCGAGATCGTCATCGCCGCGAGCGCGGCGGCCATCAGCACCAGGCCGGAACGAAACTTGGAAGCGAGCAAGGACGACCTCATGACCAGCGCAAGGCGCGCACCCCGGCGGCCTGTGGAACAACGCGGCGATCTCTAGCACCCGTGACCGAGACGCGCCATGCCGACAAAAACGCCGTCCACGACTTGCCCCGCCCGGTCTCGCTGGTAAAGAGCGCGCCAACCGACCTTCGTCATTGGGGGGCGGATGACGGCGAAAGGATGACCGGCCGATGAAGCTGCTCTCTGGCAACTCCAACCGCGCGCTTTCCCAGGCCATCGCCGACCACCTGGACGCCCCCCTGACCAAGGCCCAGGTCAAGCGGTTCGCGGACAACGAAGTCTTCGCCGTCATCGAGGAGAACGTCCGCGGCGAGGATGTCTTCATTCTGCAGTCGACCAGCTATCCGGCCAATGACAACCTGATGGAACTGCTGATCATGACCGATGCGCTGGTGCGCGCCTCGGCCCGGCGCATCACGGCGGTCATGCCCTATTTCGGCTACGCCCGGCAGGATCGGAAGACCGGCGGCCGCACCCCGATCTCGGCCAAGCTCGTGGCCAATCTGATCACCCGCGCCGGCGCCGACCGCGTGCTGACGATGGATCTGCACGCCGGGCAGATTCAGGGCTTCTTCGACATTCCGACCGACAATCTGGTCGGNNTGGTCGCCACGCCGGTCCTGGCCCAGGACATCAAGGAGAACTATCCGCGCGGCGACGACCTGATGATCGTGTCTCCCGACGTCGGCGGCGTGGTGCGCGCGCGCGCGCTCGCCAGCCGTCTGGACGCCGACCTGGCCATTGTCGACAAACGCCGGCCCAAGGCGGGCGAGAGCGAGGTCATGAACATCATCGGCGATGTCGAGGGCCGCCGCTGCATCCTGTTCGACGACATCGTCGATTCGGGCGGCACTCTGGTGAACGCAGCCAAGGCGCTGATCGAACAGGGCGCGACCGAAGTATCGGCCTACATCAGCCACGGCGTCCTGTCGGGCCCGGCCGTGCAGCGCATCACCGACGGCCCCCTGAAGGAACTGGTCATCACCAACTCCATCGAGCAGCCCCACGAAGTTTTGAACTGCAAGAAAATCCGTGCGGTTTCCGTGGCTCCGCTGATCGGTGAAGCTATCCGTCGGATCGCAAACGAGGAATCGGTGTCCAAACTGTTCGATTAACCTTCGAACAACCACTTTTTGCGCGTTATAAGACTTCCGTAACCCTGACGTTCCCCCGCGTCCCCGTGTATCTGGAAGCTTAGCCGATGACCCAGCGTTTCGTGAGCCGCGGCCTGACCCTCGCCGCCCTCGCCGCCGTCTCCGTTCTCGCCGCCTGCGAAAGCGGTCCGTCGAAGGCCGAACTGGAAGCCCAACGCCTGGCCGCCGAGGCCGCCGCTCGGCAACCGCCGCCCATCGCGCTGAACGATGGCGTGGCCCAAGCCGCCTCGATCTACGTCGCCTATCTGCGCGAGGCCGAGACCATCCAGCCGGGCGGTTTCGACAGCGCCGAGGCCATCCAGTCGGCGATCCGCAAGGGCGTGGCCTACGACCCGGCCCAGCTGTCGCGCGGCCTGATCGCCTATGGCGCCATCCTGGCGCTGCAATCGCCGGAATTCGTCGCCGGCGTGCGCCAGTATGCGATCGACCCGGTCCAGCGCCAGCAGATCGTGGCCCAGATCGTGGCCGACCCCGCCTACGCCGCCACCTTCCCCGGCGCAGACGCCGCCGCGGGCCTCATCACCGACGCCATCGGCAAGGACGCCTTGGCGGTGCGCGTGATCGGCGAAGCGATCGAACAGGACGCCTATACGATTCAGGAGCGCACCGATCCGCGTCGCCGCTGGGCCACGGTGCACATCCAAAACCGCGAGGAGCGGCTGGAAGGGGCCAAGACCCTGTCGGCGGCGCAGATGCTGCCGTCGGCCGAGGACTCCGCGCGGCTGCTGACCGCCGCCTCGGCCGGATCCGGCCTGGGCGTCACCCCTTCGCGCAAGGCGCCGCCCTATACGCCCGCGGTGACCCGTTCGCTGGCCATCGCCGCCATGGCCGCCCTGGGCGCCGCCGGGGACGAGGCGCGCGCCAACACCGAAGCGCTGACGGTGGAGACGAACAATGAGTTCTGCCTGAACATGTCCAAGCTGATGCTGTACCAGTGCCTGGCGGCTTCGCGCCCCAGCTACGAGGACATGTTCTGCCTGGGCCGCCACGTGGTTCGCGACGTAGCCAGTTGCACCACCACCGCCGTCCTGTCGCCGATCATCACCGTGGGCGACCCCCAGGAAACGGGCGCAACGCCGGCGGCCAGCGCGGCCCAGTCCGCCGTGGCCGTCACCCCCGTCCAGACCCCGGCCCCCTCCAACTGAGGCGGGGCCGGCGTCGGACCGGCGTCAGTCGCGCAGCAGTTCGTTGACGCCGGTCTTGGCACGCGTCTGGGCGTCGACCCGCTTGACGATGACGGCGCAATAGAGCGACGGCCCGCCCTTCGGGTCGGGCAGGCTGCCCGGAACCACGACCGAATAGGCCGGCACCTCTCCACGGAACACCTCGCCGGTGGCGCGGTCGACGATCTTGGTCGAGGCCGACAGATAGACGCCCATGGCCAGGACCGCGCCCTCGCGCACGATCACGCCCTCGGCCACCTCTGCGCGGGCGCCGATGAAGCAGCCGTCCTCGATGATGGTTGGGTTGGCCTGGAGCGGCTCCAGGACGCCGCCGATGCCGGCGCCGCCCGAAAGGTGCACGTTCTTGCCGATCTGGGCGCAGGAGCCGACCGTGGCCCAGGCGTCAACCATCGAGCCCTCGTCCACATAGGCGCCGATGTTCACGAAGGAGGGCATCAGCACCACGTTGCGGCCGATGAAGGCGCCTTGGCGCACGATGGCGCCGGGGACCGAGCGGAAGCCGGCGGCCTGATAGTCCGCCGCCGCCCAGTCGCCGAACTTGTTGGGCACCTTGTCCCAGAAGGGCCCGACGCCGGGCGCGCCGGAGAAGGAGCCCAGGCTGGCCGCGCCATGGTCGCCCGCGCGCATGATGCGGTTCTCGTTGAGACGGAAGGACAGCAGCACCGCCTTCTTCAGCCACTGGTGCGTGGTCCAGACGCCGTCGGCGCCGCGCGAGGCGACGCGGGCCTGACCCGCGTCCAGCAAAGCCAGGGCGCTGTCCACGGCGTCGCGCACCTCGCCGTGGGTGGCGGGCGAGACGTCGGCCCGGTCGTCCCAGGCGGACTCGATGACGGTTTCCAGATGCGACAGGTTGGTCATGCGGCGTCCTTGAAGGTCAGGTCGGAAAGGAAATCCAGCAGGTCGGGCGCCTGGTGATCGATGTGGTCGCCGAGCGGTTTGCCGCGCCCGTCGCCGATCAGCACCGTGGCCATGCCCAGCGCCTTGGCCGGCTCCAGGGCCAGCGAGAAGATCGCCGGGGGCGCGAACGAGGCCAAGATCAGAATCAGCACCAGACGGAAGATCATCATCGCCATCAGCACGAAGCAGGCGAAGAAGATCACCAGCGCGACGGAAGAGCG
>NZ_DLMO01000178.1:0-601 GCF_002479325.1 Brevundimonas sp. UBA7534 | reverse complement strand
AGCGCCTTGGCCGGCTCCAGATTGCGCGGCGTGTCCTCGAAGAAGGCGGCGCTGCGCGGCTCGAAATCGAAGCGCTCGATCATGCGGCGGAAGGCGGACGGCGCCGGCTTGGGCGTCAGGTCCCCGTCCTCGATGGCGAAGACGCCGTCGAAACAGTGGGCGACCCCCAGCCGGTCCAGCACCCGATGTGCGTAGTCGCGCGCCCCGTTGGTGAAGACGAAGCGCCGACCGGGCAGGCGCATCAGCTGTTCGGCCAGGCGCGGATTGGGCTCCAGCCCGTCCAGCGGCACGTCGTGCACCATCTCCAGGAAGTGCTCCGGCTCGATGGTGTAGTTGGCCATCAGCCCGGCCAGGGTCGTGCCGTGCTCGTCCAGGAACTGCCGCTGCAGCACGCTGGCTTCCTGGGGCTCCAGCCCCACGGCCTCGACGACATAGGCGTTGATCCGCGCCTGAACCAGCGTCAGCAGGCCCTGCTCCGGCGGGTACAGGGTGTCGTCCATGTCGAACACCCAGGCGGTCACGTGCGACAGGTCGCTCAAGACGCCTTCACCAGAGTGCCGGCTCCGAATTCGGTGAACAGTTCGACCAGCATGGCGTGCGG
>NZ_DLMO01000085.1 GCF_002479325.1 Brevundimonas sp. UBA7534 | reverse complement strand
CTGGGCGTGCAGTCGCCGCCGCTGGTGTCGTCGACGCAGCCGCCGCTGAACGGATTGTAGGCGTCGGGCGTGGACAGGGCCAGGCTGGCCTGCAGCGCCGTCAGGTTGATGGCGTTGGAGCTGTCGGTCGCCTCGGCCTCCGAATAGAGGATGGCGCTTTCCCAGTCGAAGCCGCGCCACTCGCCGCGCAGGCCGCCCAGGATGCGGGACTGCCAATTGTCGACGTTCACCACCTGCTCGCCCACGTCGTTGAAGCGGTAGCGGACCAGCTTCACGTCCGTGCCCCCGGCCGGGACATTGGTCAGGCCCGGCAGGCGGTTGGGGTTGGCCGTGCCGTCGGCGAAGGTGATCGGCCCAAACGGGTTCCAGTAGTTGCTGGCCGGAATCCACAACTGGTTCAGCAGGATGGTCGGCGGCTGGATGTTCTGGGTGGTGGCCGTGTAGTAGCCCAGTTCGCCGAAAGCGGTGACGCCGTTGTCCAGGTCATAGTGACCCGAGACGAACAGATTCAGGCGTTCGACGTCGGGCGAGACGGTGGTGCCCCGCGCACCGTCGTAGCGCAGGTCGCGCGCGGCCGCGCTGCTGTAGCTGATGTTGCCGCTGGCCAGGCAGACGTCGCCGCCGATCGGCGCGGTGCACCCCAGGGCCGAGGGCTGGTTGTGGAAGGCCCCGGCGGCGGAGGTCAGGTTGGTCGTGCCCTGGCGGACCCGGAACGGCGTCTGGAAGTTGGCCCAGGAGGTGTAGGACGAGCGGCCGTCAGGATCGGTCGAGGTCTCGTATCCCGGCACGTCGGCGAACAGGGCGCGCCGATCGTCCGAGGCGGTGTAGTCCATGTCCTCGGCGCGCTGCGCGGTGCGGTCGGTGTAGTCCAGGAAGCCCGAGATGTTGCCGCGCTCGAAATCCTTGCCGGCGAACAGGCCCAGGGTGAACTCGCGCCGATGGGCGCCCTCGGCCCCGCCGTACTGGGCCTTCATCTCCAGGCCGTCGAAGTCTTCCTGCAGCACGGTGTTGACCACACCGGCCACGGCGTCCGCGCCATAGATGGCCGCGGCGCCGTCCAGCAGCACCTCAAGCCGCTCCAGGCCCGAAACGGGAATGGCGTTGGAGTTGTAGCTCAGCACCGGCACCGTCCCGGTATCGGACGTGCCCTGGCTGGTCGGATGCTGGACGATGCGGCGACCATTCAGCAGGACCAGGGTGTTGCCGACGCCCAGCGAGCGCAGATTGACCGAATTGACGTCGCCGCGCGCCGCGTTCGACGTCTGGGGATTGTTGGCGCTGGAGAACAGCACGTCGCCCATCTGGGGAATGGAGCGCAGCAGGTCGTCGCCGCTGACCGCGCCGGTCGCGATGATCTCCTCCTGCGTCACCACGGTGACGGGCAGGGCCGCGGTGGTCGAGGCGCCGCGGATCTGCGAGCCGACGACCACGATGTCCTCGACCTGGGCGGGTTGGCCGTCCGTCGCCGGGTCCGCCTCCTGGGCCAGGGCCGCGCCGGCCGACATCAGCAAGACGGCCGAGGCCGCGCCCGCCATCAGGGTGAACTTGGACTGCATCTTCATGTCTCCTCCTCCCGGGTCGCCGTTGTCGTCGACGATCCCGCCTCCAGAAATTTGCGCCCGCGCGGTCAGTCGTCCGCGAGGACCAGGTCGACGCCCGGCCCGGCGGCCGGATCGGGCTTGGCCGCGATGGGTTTGGGTTCGCCGTTCAGCGCGGCGTTCAGGGCGTCGCGGTCCAGCTGCCCCTCCCAGCGCGCGACCACCACGGTGGCCACGGCGTTGCCGATGAAGTTGGTCAGGGCCCGGCACTCGCTCATGAAGCGGTCGATGCCCAGGATCAGCGCCATGCCGGCGACCGGCACGTCCGGCACCACCGACAGGGTGGCCGCCAGGGTGATGAAGCCCGCGCCGGTGATGCCCGCCGCACCCTTGGACGACAGCATGGCCACCAGCAGCAGGGTGATCTGCTGCCAGATGGTCAGGTCGATGTTCAGCGCCTGGGCGATGAACAGGGCCGCCATCGTCATGTAGATGTTGGTGCCGTCCAGATTGAACGAATAGCCGGTGGGCACGACCAGGCCGACCACCGACTTGGCGGCGCCGGCGCGCTCCTTCTTGGCGATCAGGCTGGGCAGGGCGGCCTCGGAGCTGGAGGTGCCCAGCACCAGCAGCAGCTCTTCCTTCAGATAGCGGATCAGCTTCAGGATGTTGAAGCCGTTGGCGATGGCGACCAGGCCCAGAACGCCCACCACGAAGATGATCGAGGTCAGGTAGAAGGTGGCGATCAGGGCGGCCAGGTTGGCGATCGAGGCGATGCCGTAGGCGCCGATGGTGAAGGCGAAGGCCCCGAAGGCGCCGATCGGCGCGGCCTTCATGACGATGGCCACCAGCTTGAACACGGCCAGGCTCAGCGTCTCGAACAGGTCCAGCACCGGCTGGGCGCGCTCGCCGATCAGGGCCAGGGCCACGCCGAACAGGATCGAGACGAACAGGACCTGCAGGATGTTGCCGGTCGAGAAGGCGCTGACCAGGGTGTCGGGGATGACGCCCATCAGGAAGCCGACGATGGTGCTTTCGTGCGCGGCGGCGGCGTACTGCTCGACCGCGCCGGCGTTCAGCGTGGCGGGGTCGATGTTCAGCCCGTGGCCGGGGCGCACGATGTTGGCGATGATCAGGCCCACGATCAGGGCCAGGGTCGAGAAGGTCAGGAAATAGGCGAAGGCCTTGGCCGCCACCCGGCCGACGCTGCCCAGGTCGCGCATGCCGGCGATGCCCGTCACGATGGTCAGGAAGATGACCGGCGCGATGACCATCTTCACCAGCTTGATGAAGCCGTCGCCCAGCGGCTTCAGGCTTTCGCCGAAGGCCGGCCAGAAGTGACCGATGAATGCGCCGAGCGCGATCGCGATCAGCACCTGGAAATACAGGTGGCGATAGAACGGCCGACGAACGGCCGGCGCGGCCTCGGAAGGGACTGGGATCACGAAAGGCTCCTGATGTGCGGGATGGTTTCCCGCAGTCTCCTCGACAGGCGCGATCTTCGCCACGCTCCGTTCGACAACTATCGATGAAGCGTCGGGGGGCGGCCAACCACACTCGACGATTATTTCAATCTATTGATTGTACTGAGCTTTATCGACTTTCTTCGCCCGACGCCGGCTTCAAAGTGCGATTTCTCGCCCGACCGCCTGGCGTCTGAGTGCGATTTTCCGCACAATATGGGAATGACCCACGTCGCGCCGACCCGCCGCTCGATTCCCGCCTCGCGAAGGATGTGGATCCTGTTCGTCGCGGCCTGGCTCGTCGCCAGCTTGGCGGCGGCTTTGGGTGCGGGAGAGGCCGCCCGTCGCAACGCTCAGGCCGAACTGGCGCGCCAGGCGGAGGCCGCCGCCGCCCTGCACGCAGCAGTCCTGCGCAGCGAGCTGGAGAAGCACCGCTCCCTGCCGGTGGCCCTGGCCGGCGACCCGGACGTGGAGCGGCTGCTGGAAACCCCGGCGCCCGCTCAGGTCGAGCGGGTGAACCACAAGCTGGAGGATCTGGCGCGCCAGACGCGGGCGGCCGCCATCTACGCCATCGACGCGCAGGGTCGCACGCGCGCGGCCAGCAACTGGCGCCTGCCGACCAGCTTCGTCGGCGCCGACTACGCCTTTCGCCCCTATTTCATCAACGCCATGAAGAACGGCCGGGCCGAGTTCTTCGCCCTGGGCACGGTGTCGGGGCGGCCTGGCCTGTATCTGGCGCGGCGGGTCGACCGCGCGGATGGCGCGCCGCTGGGCGTCGTGGTGGTCAAGGTCGAGTTCGACGCGCTGGAGGCGGAATGGCGGGCGTCGGGCGAACCGGCCTATGTCGTCGATCCCGGCGGGGTGGTCCTGATCACCAGCGTGCCGGACTGGCGCTTTCGCACCACCGAGCCGCTGGACGAGCGGCGGCGGCGGCTGACCCTGATCGACCAAACCCTGCGGCCGGAATCGCTGCGCCCCCTGCCCTTCGCCACGCCGCTGGGCGACCGGCCCCGCCTGCTCCAGGCCTCGGCCGGCGCCGGGGAGCAGCGCTGGATGCACGCCCAGGTCGGGACGGCGACGCCCGGATGGACCCTGCACCTGCTGTCGCCAAGCCGGGGCGCGATCGATGTGGCCGTCGGCGCCGCGCGCGCCCTGGCCGCGCTGGTGGTGACCCTGATCGCGGGGGTGGCGGCCGTCGTGCTGCGCCGCCGCCAACAGGCCCGCGCCCGCGCCCGCGCCGAGGAGGAGGCGCGGCTGGAGCTGGAGCGGCGCATCGACGAACGCACGCGCGAACTGCGCGAGGCCAACACCGCCCTGAACCGCCAGATCGAGGAGCGCCGCCGCGCCGAGGCGGCGCGCGAACTGCTGCGCGACGAACTGGTTCAGGCCAGCAAGCTGGCCGCCCTGGGCCAGATCGTGGCCAGCGTGGCGCACGAGATCAACCAGCCGGTCGCCGCCATCCAGACCCAGGCCGAGACCGCCGGCGTCCTGCTGGACCGGGCCGACCCCGAGCGGGCGCGCGGCGCCCTGGCGCGGATCGGCGACCTGACCCAGCGGATCGGCGCCATCACCCAGGAACTGCGGGTGTTCTCCAGGAAGACCGATCCGAAGATCGAATCCGTGCGGCTGGAGGACGCCATCCACGGCGCCCTGCTGCTGACGCGCGGGCGGCTGGACGAGGGCGGGATCGAACTGGTCCGCCGGGGCGACGCCGACGTGGCGGTGCGGGCCGACCGCTTCCGGCTGGAACAGGTCATCGTCAACCTGGTCAAGAACGCCGCCGAGGCGCTGGAGGGCCAGCCCGGCGCGCGCCTGATCCTGGCGGTCGAGCGTGACGCCGACCGGGTCCGGCTGATCGTTTCCGACAACGGGCCGGGCGTGCCGCCCGAGGTCCGCGACCAGCTGTTCACCCCCTTCGTCACGACCCGCGCAAACGGCCTGGGCCTGGGCCTGGTGATCTGTCGCGACATCGTGGCCGGCTTCGGCGGAGAGCTGGACCTGCTGGACGTCGAGAAAGGCGCGACCTTCGCCGCGACCCTGAGGAAGGCCTGATGAGCTTCGAACATCCCGCGTCGGTCGCCCTGGTCGAGGACGACGCCGATTTCCGTCAGGCCCTGGTCGAGCGGCTGACGCTGGAGGGCTGCGACGTGCGCGCATTCCCCGCCGCCGAGCCGGCGCTGAAGGCGATCGACGCCGACTTTCCCGGCGTGGTCGTCACCGATCTGCGGATGCCCGGGCTCGACGGCCGCCAACTTCTCAGCCGGCTCCAGGCCCTGGACCCCACTCTGCCCGTCATCCTGATCACCGGCCACGGCGACATCGCCGATGCGGTCGCGGCCATGCACGACGGCGCCTATGACTTCGTGGCCAAGCCGTTTCCGTTCGAGCGGCTGCAGGACAGCCTGAAGCGCGCGCTGGAGAAGCGCGGCCTGGTGCTGGAGAACCGGCGGCTGACGGCGATTGCGGCCGAGGGCGGCCAGGAGTTGCCGCTGGCGGGGTCGTCGCGCGCCATCACCGCCCTGCGCGCAACCATCGCCCAGATCGCCGACGCGCGCATGGACGTGTTGATCGAGGGCGAGACGGGCACGGGCAAGGAAGCGGTGGCGCGCGCCCTGCACAACGGCGGACGGCGTCGCCTGGCGCCCTTCGTGGCGGTGAACTGCGGCGCCCTGCCCGACGGCCTGATCGAGAGCGAACTGTTCGGGCATGAACTGGGCGCCTTCGCCGGGGCGCTGCGCCGCCGCGTCGGCCATGTGGAGCGGGCCCACAACGGCTCGCTGTTCCTGGACGAGGTCGAGAGCATGCCGCTGGGCGTCCAGGTCAAGATGCTGCGGGTGCTGGAGGAGCGCGAGGTCCATCCCATCGGCGCCAACGAGCCGCGCGCGCTGGACCTGCGGGTGCTGGCCTCGTCCAAGGTCGATCTAAGCGAGGCGGCCAAGGCCGGCACGTTCCGCGAGGACCTCTATTACCGGCTGAACGTGGTGCGGCTGCGCGTGCCGCCGCTGCGCGAGCGGCGCGAGGACATCCCGCTGCTGTTCGCCCACTTCCTGCGCCGCGCCGCCGATCGCCACGGCGTGGAGCCGCCGGCCGTCGACGACGCGATCCGGCGCCGCCTGCTGGAGGCCGACTGGCCCGGCAACATCCGCGAACTGGCCCACTACGCCGAGCGCGTCGCCCTGTCGCTGGAGGAGACGGTGCGCCCCGCGGACGAGGGGCTGAGCCTGCCCGAACGCCTCAACCGCTTCGAGGCCGACCTGCTGCGCGCGGCGCTTGAGGCCCATCGCGGCGACGTCCCCGCGGTCCTGGCCGAGATGCGGGTGCCGCGAAAGACGCTGTACGACAAGCTGCAACGCCACGGGCTGAAGCCCGCGGCGTTCAGGGGGTAGGCGGTCAGACTATTCGTAGCCGTGGGCCGCCTCGTTGATGACCTGCGAGGGCATGTTGGAGAAGTCGACGGCCACCGGATTGGCGACCTTGGCCTGATAGGTGCGCAGCACGTGCGTCATGCGGCGGCGCACCTCGCGCTCGGCCTCGGTCCCCTGGTCCAGCGCCAGGGGCGCCAGGCAGAAGTCGATGATGGCCTCGGTTCGGGTCAGCGGTTCCATGATGGGTCCTTTCCTTAAGCCGCGTGGGTGAACTGGGCGGTCTCGGTCGAGTCCTTCAGCGCCGTCGTGGACGACGTGCCGTTGGAGATGACCGTGGCGACCTGGTCGAAATAGCCGGTGCCGACCTCGCGCTGGTGGCGGGTGGCGGTGTAGCCGCGCGCCTCGTTGGCGAACTCGCGCTGCTGCAGCTCGGAGTAGGCCGCCATGCCGTTGTCGCGATAGCCGTCCGCCAGCTCGAACATGGAGTTGTTCAGGGCGTGGAAGCCGGCCAGGGTCACGAACTGAAACTTGTAGCCCATGGCGCCCAGCTCGCGCTGGAACTTGGCGATGGTGGCGTCGTCCAGCTTGGCCTTCCAGTTGAAGGACGGCGAGCAGTTGTAGGCCATCAGCTTGCCCGGATACTGCTTCTGCACCGCCTCGGCGAACTTCCTGGCGTCGTCCAGGTCGGGGTGCGACGTTTCCCACCACAGCAGGTCGGCGATCTTGGCGTAGGACAAACCGCGCGCGATGCAGTGATCCAGGCCCGTGCCTTCCTTCAGGCGGAAGAAGCCCTCGGGCGTGCGGTTCTCGCGGTCGATGAAGGGCTGGTCTCGCTCGTCGATGTCCGAGGTGATCAACTGGGCCGACTCGGCATCCGTGCGAGCCACAGTGATCGTGGGCGTGCCGCAGACGTCGGCGGCCAGGCGCGCGGCGACCAGGTTGCGCTCATGCGCCTGGGTCGGGATCAGCACCTTGCCGCCCAGGTGGCCGCACTTCTTCTCCGAGGCCAACTGGTCCTCGAAGTGGACGCCCGCGGCGCCCGCCTCGATGAAGGCCTTCATGATCTCGAAGCTGTTCAGCGGCCCGCCGAAGCCGGCCTCGGCGTCGGCGACGATGGGGGCGAACCAGTCACGCTTGGCGCCGCCCTCGGCGTGCTCGATCTGGTCGGCGCGCTGCAGGGTGCGGTTGATGCGGCGGCACAGCTCCGGCGCGGCGTTGGCCGGGTACAGCGACTGGTCCGGATACATGGCGCCGGCCGTATTGGCGTCGGCCGCGACCTGCCAGCCCGACAGATAGATGGCCTTGAGGCCCGCGCGGACCATCTGCATGGCCTGGTTGCCGGTCACCGCGCCCAGCGCATTGATGAAGGGCTCGTCGTGCAGCAGTTGCCACAGGCGGTTCGCGCCGCGCTCGGCCAGGGAATAGGTGATCGGCACGGAGCCGCGCAGGCGCAGGACGTCTTCCGGCGTATAGGGGCGTTCGATGCCGTCGAAACGACCGGCGGGCGAAGGAACCAGATCGGCGAAGGTGGTCATGGTCGAACTCGTCTCTGAAGGGCGCGGCCGTAGCCGCCGTCTCAGGGACAAGAACACGCCAATGTCATGAACGACACACACTCAACCGGTTT
>NZ_DLMO01000027.1:2450-2864 GCF_002479325.1 Brevundimonas sp. UBA7534 | reverse complement strand
TGCCGTTGGCGCGGGCGGCCTCGACGTCGCGAGCGTTGGCGGCCAGCAGTTCGTCCTGGGCGGCGCCCAGCTTTTGGGACAGCAGGGTCAGGGCGCGGGTGCGCGCTTCGGCCGGCGCCTGGCGCAGGGCGGAGGCGGCGTCGCGGGCGCGGCGGCCCAGGTCCATCATGGCGGTCGTCAGGTCGGTCATCGCTTATCCAGCACCAGGTCGTCTCTGTGTATCAATGCGGCGGGGCCGCGGTGGCCGAGCAGCAACTGGATCTCGTCGCTGCGCCGGCCGCGAATGCGGAAGGCCTCGTTGGCGGGATAGGCGGCCAGGCCCACCCCGATCACGACGCCGTCCGGGTCGGTGATCTGGACGCAGTCACCCTTGTCGAAGTCGCCGATCACGGCGGTCACGCCGGCCGGCAGCAG
>NZ_DLMO01000027.1:0-2309 GCF_002479325.1 Brevundimonas sp. UBA7534 | reverse complement strand
CGCCGGCGTCCAGCTTCAACTCGCCGGCGGGGGCCAGGCTGCCCGCGATCCACTGCTTGTAGGCCGCCATCGGGCTGTCGGGGGCGTCGATCAGGGTGGCGCGCGCGCCCTGACGGATGGCGCTCAGGGGGGCGATGGTCTGGCCCGAGGCGATCACCGTGGCGCAACCGGCCGAACGCGCGATCTGGGCCGCCTTCAGCTTGGTGGCCATGCCGCCCGTCCCGACCCCGGCCGAGACGTTGGCGCCGCCCGCCATCGCCAGGATTTCCGGCGTCAGCTCCTCGATCAGCGGCAGGTGGCGGGCGGACGGGTCGCGGCGCGGGTCGGCGGTGTAGAGGCCGTCGACGTCCGACAGCAGGATCAGCAGGTCCGCGTGGGTCAGCTGGGCCGCGCGGGCCGCCAGCCGGTCGTTGTCGCCATAGCGGATCTCCTCGGTCGAGACGGTGTCGTTCTCGTTGACCATCGGAATGACGTTGTGGGCCAGCAGCACCTCGATGGTGGCGCGCCCGTTCAGCCAGCGGCGGCGGCGTTCGGTGTCGTCGCGCGTCAGCAGGACCTGGCCGACGGTCAGGCCGTGCGGCTGGAACACCTCCTGCCAGGCGGCCATCAGCAGGGACTGGCCCACGGCGGCGGCGGCCTGCTTGTCGTGGACGCGACGGCCGATGTCGCCCAGCCGGCCCCGGCCCAAGGCGACGGAGCCGGAAAAGACCACGATCACCTCGCGTCCGTCGCGGCGGAAGGCCGCCAGTTCGGTCGCCAGCGCCGTCAGCCATTCGCGGGCGACCCCGCGCGAAGTCGGGTCGATCAGCAGGGAGGAGCCGATCTTGACGACGATGCGCCGCGCGGCGGCGAGGGCGGAGGCGGCGGTGTGGTCTGCGGGGTCAGCGGCGGGCAGGGAGGAGTCGGACATCGGCCGTCCTTCTATCGCGATATTCCAGTCTTGTCTCATGGGGGCGCCAAGGCTAGGCCTTGAGAGAGGCGAGGGGGAATTCGCCGACGGTTACGGAGCCCCATGAGTTCGACCCGACCCCTCAGGGTCGCGCCCTCCCGGCGCGGCGTCCTGTCCGGCCTCAGCCTGATGACGATCATGGGCGTTGGAGGCCCGGCCATGTCCGCGTTCGCCCAGACGTCCCGTCCCCCTCATTCGGGCCTGCCCTCCGCCGTCGAGCGTCACGCCGCCCGGATCGAGGACCTGATCGCGCGCATGACGATCGAGGAGAAGGCCGGTCAGCTGAACCTGTTGGCCGACCCGTTCCGCTGGCGGCCGCAGAACGTCAATCCGCTGGACGGGCAGGGCGATCCGGGCCGGGTCACGGCGATGATCAGGGCCGGCCAGGTCGGGTCGCTGTTCAACGGCATCGGCGCGGCCATGGGCCGGACCATCCAGCGCGTGGCGGTCGAGGAAAGCCGGCTGGGGATACCGCTGCTGTTCGCCGCCGACGTGATCCACGGACTGAAGACGGTGTTTCCCGTGCCGCTGGCCGAGGCGGCGGCCTTCAACCCCGAACTGGCGCGACGCACGGCGCAGGCGGCGGGGCTGGAGCTTGCGGTGTCGGGCGTGCACCAGACCTATGCGCCGATGGTGGATGTCGCCCGCGACCAGCGCTGGGGCCGGGTGGTCGAGGGCGCCGGCGAGGACGTGACCCTGAACAACCTCCTGGCCGCCGCGCGCGTACGCGGCTTCCAGGGCGACGAGGGGCTGGACCATCCCGACGCCATCCTGGCCACCGCCAAGCACATGGCCGGCTATTCCGCCGCCATCGGCGGTGTCGAATACAACACCACCGACATGAGCGAGCAGACCCTGCGCGGGGTCTTCCTGCCGCCGTTCAAGGCGGCGGTGGACGCCGGCTGCCTGGCGATCATGAGCGCCTTCAACGACGTCAACGGCGTGCCGGCGTCGGCCAACCACGAACTGCTGACCGAGATCCTGAGGGACGACTGGAACTTCCAGGGCTTCGTGCTGTCGGACTACACCTCCGAGCAGGAGCTGGTGGCCCACGGATTCGCCGAGGACGGGCGCGACGCGACGCGGCTGGCCATCATGGCCGGGGTCGACGTCAGCATGGTCTCGGGCCTGTTCCTGCAGCACATTCCCGACCTGGTGCGTTCCGGCGCCGTGCCGATGGCGCGCATCGATCAGGCGGTGCGGCGGGTGCTGCGGACCAAGGCGGCGCTGGGCCTGTTCGACGACCCCTATCGCGGCACGGACCCGGTGCGCGAACAGGCCATGGTGGGATCGCAGGCGCACTACGCCCTGGCGCGCGAGGCGGCGCGCGAATCCATCGTCATGCTGAAGAACGACGGCG
>NZ_DLMO01000171.1 GCF_002479325.1 Brevundimonas sp. UBA7534 | reverse complement strand
CCTTGTAGCTCCAAGCGCGGCATGAAGCTGAAGGTCCAGAACACGGGCAAGCAGCTGTCGGTGAACGCGCCCATCATGTTCTTCGCCTCGGACCGCGAACTGGCCGAGGACGCCTTCGCCGGCGACGTGATCGGGATTCCCAACCACGGCGTGCTGCGCGTCGGCGACAGCCTGTCGGAAAGCGGCATGATCCGGTTCGCCGGCCTGCCCAACTTTGCCCCCGAAATCCTTCAGCGCGTGCGGGTCAAGGACCCCCTGAAGGCCAAGCACCTGAAGAAGGCGCTGGAAGGCCTGGCCGAGGAAGGCGTGACCCAGCTGTTCCGGCCAGAATTGGGCTCGGACTTCATCGTCGGCGCCGTCGGGCAACTGCAGTTCGAGGTCATGGCCGACCGGCTGGGCGAGGAATACGGTCTGGAAGTCATCTTCGAGCACAGTCCCTACGCCGAGGCGCGCTGGATCGCCGGAGAGAAGGCCGATCTGGAGGATTTCGCCGGCAAGTACCGGCCGCAGATGGCCGTGGACATCGACCAGAATCCGGTTTTCCTCGCCAAGTCGTCGTGGGAGACCGGCTACGTCGGCGAGCGCTTCCCCAAGATCGCCTTCATGAAGACGCGCGAGCGCGGTTGAGCGCGAAACGACGCTTCCCACGACGCCGCGAAGGCGCCATCGTTCCGCCCGTCGGGCGCTTTAGCGCCGGAGGCATCATGGTTTTCGCACCCGCCGTCGCCGCCGTTCTGTTCGCCCAGTCCCTAGGCGGGCTGGTCTCCTATGAGGAAGCGGTGCGCTGCGCCGGCCTGACCCAGGCGGCGTCGGAACTTGAAGGCGGCGAAAGCCAGGAAGGCCGGGCCCTGTATGACGCCGCCCTCTACTGGTCGCTGGCGGCCATGCGGGCGGGCACAGCGACGGGCCGCACCAGCCAGGCGGCCGAAAACGACCAGACCCGCGCGCGCATCGAGGGCGTGCGCCAGCTGACCGCCGACACCCCCGCCGCGCGAGCCGCCCTGCGCCAATGTCGCGAGCGCGCGCCCAAGCTGGACTGAAGCTGGGGATAAGGCGGAGCGAACCGGAGCGGCGGCGTCGCGTTTGCTTTGCAGACGCCTGGGGCGCAACCTTCGTCCCGAACCGGGAATACACGCGAGTCGCCCATGTTCGAGTTCGGCCGAGATCTGCGCAAACTGTTCGACAAGGCGCGCGAGAGCGAGGACCTGGGCTGGGTGGAGTTGATCGGCGCGGACCTGTTGCAGGCCGAGGCGCGCCGCGAATCCATTGACGCCGGCCGCGTGTCGTGCGCTCGCCCCTTCGAGACGGAACGTCGCGCCGGCGCCCTGTGGCGCGAGCACGCCCGTCGCACCGGCGCGGGCGACAGCCTGGACCGGGCCGAACGCGCCGCCGAGAGCCTGTCGCGCGCCGCCGGATCGGACGATCAGCGTGTGCTGGCCGCCATCGACCGGGCCCAGGTCCTGCTGCTGCGGTTCGACCTGTGCGGCGATCCGGGACGACTGGCGGCGGCGCTGGAGGCCCTGGCCTCGGCCGGGCCGACGCGCCGGGGCTGGGTGGCGGCGGAGGCGGCGGCGGCCCAAGCGTTGATCCAGGCGCGCCAGGCCCGGCTGTCGGGCCAGGCGGACGCGCTGCACGAGGCGTCTGTCGCGCTGGACGCCGCCGTGCGGGCCGCTGAGGCCAAGGGCTTGCCCAACGCCGACGACTTGAAGCTGGAGCGCGCCGCCCTGGCGCTGGAGATCGGGGTGCTGACCCGCGACAGCCGAATGCTGGACCGGGCCGGCCGGGACCTGAGCGCCCTGGCCGAGACCTTTTCGCCCGATCGCCGGCCGCTGAGCCGGGCGCGGGTGCTTGGCCTTTGCGGGGCCGGACTGTCGGCCCTGGCCGCCGCCGCCGGTCATCCCGAGGCCCAGGCGCAGGGGCGGATGATGTTCCAGGCCGCCGCCGAACAGTTCACGCCCGATCACAGCCCGCTGGACTGGGCCGCGATCCAGGTGGCCCAGGCCGGCGAAGGCGACGGCCCTCTGATGCCGCTGGTCCAGGCCGAGGCCCTGACCCAGGGCCAGGGGCTGGTGCTGGGCGCCCTGGCGCGCGAACGACGGCTTGCGCGGGAGATCGCCCTGGCGGCCGAGGTCGGCGACCGGGCGGGACTGGACCAGATCGAGACGCGGCTGCGCGACCGTCTGCCGGCCGCCGGCAAGGCCCCGCTGGACTGGGTCGCCGACCAGTTGGGCATGGCTCGCCTGACGCTGGCGCGGCGCACGGTCGGCAAGACGGCGCCCCAAGCCCTGGCGCTGGGGCTGCTGGAGGCCGAGGCCGTGGCCCGAGAGAGCGGCGCGCTGGTCTTGGCCGAGCGCGCGGCCGGTCTGCGCGCCCGGGCCTAGGATTCAGTTCCGCTTCAAGGCCGCGAACAGGACAGCGCCGAAGGCGAAGGCGGCGGCCGACAGCCACAGCACCGGTCGATAGCCGGCCTGAAAGACATCCAGCGCCGCCAGGGCCATCAACGGCGCCCAGGCCTGCGGCAGGGCGGCGGCCAGGTTGATCAGGCCCAGGTCCCCGCCCCTGCGGTCGCGCGGCGGCAGGGCGTCGACCATCAGGCCCGTCTCCACGGCGTAGTAGATGCCCGTGCCCAGGCCGTGAACCGCGAAGGCGGCGACCACCCACCGCCAGTCCGACGCCATCGCCAGAAGCCCGCCCGACAGCGCCAGCACCGCCGCGCCGGTCACGGCCGCCCCGCGCCGCCGTCGCAGCCTTCCGCCCGCCAGTCCCAGGACCAGCGAAACCCCGAGCACCACGCCGAAGGACACGCCGGTCAGCAGGGCCAGGCCCGCCTCTGGCGGCGCGGCGTAACGGGCCTGGAAGTTCGTGTCCGCGGCGATGAAGTAGAGCAGATAGACGCTGCCGACGACAAAGCCGGTGGTCATCGCCGACCGACCCAGCCAGACCAGAACGAAGTCCCTGTGGGCGAACGGCCCGAACCACGCCGCGACAGAACTCGGCGTGGCGTCGGCGGGCTTTCCGCCGTCGCGCGTGCTGTCTT
>NZ_DLMO01000065.1:7113-10623 GCF_002479325.1 Brevundimonas sp. UBA7534 | reverse complement strand
CCCACATCCAGCCTGGGAGCGAGGACAGCCGCGCCGTCATCGCCGCCTGGGCCGCCTGGGGCGTGCGGCGAGAAAAGGTCAGCAGCAGCGCCCCGCCGACGGCCTCCACCGCACGGGCGATGTCGTCGGCAAGCCGCGCGGCGTGGGCTTCAGGCAGGTCGAAGGCCTTGGATCGACCGCCCACCAGAACGGCCACGCGCGGATGCGGCAAGGCCGCCAGTCGGTCCGCGAAGACAGGCGCCGCCTCGGCCAGCCGCGCGGGCGTGATGCGGTGCGGCGAGCCGGTGATCTCGAAGACATTGTCGCCGGACAGACCGTCGTGCGCCGGCGCCACCACCATGTCGAAGCGGTCGGTCGCCCAGCGCGGATCCTGGGTCTGGACCACGAAGGTCCGCCCCCCGCTCCAACCCTTGGCGCGAACGGATAGCGGCAGGGTCGCCCGGCCCGTGGCGATCCACAGGTCCGGCCAGGGGGACGCCAGGGCGCCAGATGACGGGTCCAGCATCGCCGGCGTCTTCAGCGCCGACGGCAGACGATCAAACATCGCCCGCCAGCGGACACGTTTCACGGCGATGTCGGCGGGGGTCAGCCGCTGCACGGCCTCGGCGAGGCCCAGCGCCTGGTTCTCGATCCCCGCGCGGCCGTCGGAAACGACCCAGATGCGCAAGGGGCCGGTCGAATGGGGACGAGAAGCCGTCCCCACCGGATTTACTTCCACTCGACCTTGAGGATTTCGTAGGCCTTGACGCCGCCGGGGGTGTTCACCTCGACCACGTCGCCGACTTCCTTGGAGATCAGCGCGCGCGCGATCGGCGAGGCGATGGAGATCTTGCCCTGCTTCACGTCGGCTTCATGTTCGCCGACGATCTGGTAGCGGCTCTCTTCCTCGGTGTCCTCGTCCACGACGGTGACTGTGGCGCCGAACTTGACCTGGTCGCCAGACAGTTTGGAGACGTCGATCACCTGAGCGCGGCTGAGCTTATCCTCGATCTCGGCGATCTGGCCTTCGATCCAGCCCTGGCGCTCCTTGGCGGCGTGATATTCGGCGTTTTCGGACAGGTCGCCGTGTTCGCGCGCCTCCGAAATGGCCGAGATGACGCTCGGCCGCTCGACCGACTTCAATTGCTTCAGTTGATCGTCGAGGACACGGTAGCCCTCGGCCGTCATCGGCACTTTTTCCATTGGTGTCGTGATTTTCTGGTTTCGCCCGGAGACAGGGAATGGGTAAGCGACAATAGAAAAGGCCGCGGGGCGGGCGCGGCCGGGCAGATAAGCTAGGGCGCCGTTGGGCGAAACTCAAGAGCTTCGCCCAAATCCGGCCGCATCAGGCGCGAGAAGCGGGCGTGCCGCCGCGATGGCGCACGCGCTTGATCAGGCTGTAGGCCAGCCAGCCCAGGGCGGCGAGGCCAAGCCCCATGAAGAGGGCAGACGCCACGGCGGCGCCGGCGGCCATGAAGGCGAGGACGAAGGCCACGGCCGCAAGAAGGCCGGCCACGATCTGGACGGTATGGAGTTTCATGCCTCGTTAACGCCTCGGCTGCGTCGGGGTTGCCTGGGGCGGATCACGCGTAGGTGTAGGCCCCGCCCCGTTCCAGCGCGCGCCGATAGGCCGGGCGTGCATGGATGCGCTCCAGAAAACCCCTCAGATTGGGTTTGGAAGCGGCGTCGAAGGCCCGGTCCGCGCCCGCCTCCACCGGAAAACTCATCATGATGTCGGCGGCGGTGAATTCATCCCCCGCGAACCACGTCCCGCGCCCCAGTTCGGCCTCCCAATAGTCGACGTGGGCCCGTGTCTGGGGATCGACGAAGCTGGTCTGGGCCTTGGCGGCGATGCTCTTGACCAGCGGCTTCATCAGGGCCGGGCTGCGGCGGGGCAACATGGTGAAGACCAGCTTGAGCAGCAGCGGCGGCATGGCCGACCCCTCGGCGTAATGCAGCCAGTAGGTGAAGCGGCGGCCCGCCTCGGTTCCCGACGGCGGGCGCAGCCGGCCCGCGCCATAGGCGCCCAGCAGATATTCGACGATGGCGCCTGTCTCGGCCACGGTGACGTCGCCGTCCTGGATGACCGGCGACTTGCCCAGAGGATGGATCGCCTTCAACTCGGGCGGCGCCAGACGGGTCCGGGGATCGCGCTCGTAACGTTTGACCTCGTAGTCGAGGCCCAGCTCCTCCAGCAGCCACAGGACGCGCTGGGACCGGCTGTCGGCGAGGTGGTGGACGATGATCATGGCCGTGCTCCGCTTCGCCATCCGCTATAGCCCGGCTGGGCGCGACGCCCTACCCCGGATCGGCGTTCAGCGGGGGCGCCGGCCGCTCCAGCGGGCGCGCGGAGCGCGGCGCGGCTGTTGCGGCTGAGGCCGCCCACTCTCTCGCCGGCTGCGCCAGACTTCGTAGGCCAGGGTCGCCAGCGCCAGCTTGCCGGCGTGACGGCCCGCCATCCGGCGGCCGCCCTTGGACAACAGCAGCCCGCCGACCAGGGGAACCAGCTTGTGCATGCGGATCATGGGAATCGCTCCTTCCCGCCATCAACGCGCCAGCGTCGCCGTCGTTCGTCGGTGCGACCATCGGACAGGACCACCCCGCCTCAGGCGCGGGGGGCCAGCGCCTCCACCGCCGTGACGGTCGCTTCCACGCCCGAGCGGACGGCCGGCTCCGGCTCTATGCGGAACAGGGGGAGTGGTGGCTGGGCGCGGTCTCGACCTGACCGGCCGGCGTGCCGCCCACCGCGAAATAGACGCCCTTCACCCCTGTTTCAGGCGTGATGAAGTAGGAGAAATCCTCGGCCCCCATGCCCTCGCGCGGCTTGTCCACGACCCGATCGGCGCCCAGCCCGGCGACCAGGGCGTCGCGCACCCGCTGGGCCGAGGCGGCGTCGTTGACGGTCGGCGGCGTGGTCTCCACCGTGGAGCGCGTGACCGTCGGCAACTTGTCCTCGGGCACGCCCAGGGCCAGGGCCGTGCCGCGCGCCACTCGGTCGATGCCGTCCAGGAGCTGCGTCCGCACCTCGGGATCGTCGGACCGGACCGTCAGTTGCAGGTCCACCGCCTCGGGGATGATGTTGTGCTTTATCCCGCCGTGGATCGAACCGACGGTGATCACCGCGCCCTGCAGCGGATCGACCGTTCGGCTGACCACGCTCTGCAGCGAGACGACGATCTGCGAGGCGATCAGGACCGGGTCGATCCCCTTGTGCGGACTGGCCCCGTGCGCGCCGACCCCCTGGACGCGGATATCCACGCTGTCCGAACTGGAATAGGCCGCGCCCAGCGGAACCACGACCTTGCCGGCTTCAAGCCCCGACGAGACGTGGAAGGCCAGGGCGTAGTCCGGCTTGGGGAAACGCTCGTACAGACCGTCCTGCATCATGGTGCGCGCGCCGAAGATGCGCTCCTCGGCTGGCTGCCCGACCAGGACCAGCGTCCCGGACCAGTGGTCGCGACGCGCGGCTAGCTGGCGCGCCGTGCCGATCAGGGCGGTGACGTGGACGTCGTGGCCGCAGGCGTGCATGAC
>NZ_DLMO01000065.1:0-6981 GCF_002479325.1 Brevundimonas sp. UBA7534 | reverse complement strand
CGGCAGGCCGTCCATGTCGGCGCGGACCAGGATGGTTGGCCCCTCCCCGTTCCTCAGCACGGCCACCACGCCATGTCCGCCCACGCCTCGCGTGACCTCATAGCCCAGCGCCTCCAACTGGTCGGCGACGACGCCGGAGGTGCGGACCTCCAGGCCCGACAGCTCGGGATGCTGATGGAAGTCGTCGAACAGGGCGGCCAGATTGGCGTCGTAATCCGCCTTCACCGCCGTCTCCAGGGCCGCATCCTGCGCCAGCGCTCCGCCCGCCTGAAGCACCGCCGCCGCGGCCAGTACCGTAAAGAGCCTGCTCATCGTCCTCATCCCCCGATCAACGAGACGCCAGACTGCGACGCACGGCCGGGCTTGGCAACGGCGCTGAACGCGCCGTGAAGCAGGTTTCGCGAGCGCGGGCGCGAAAGCGATGCTAGCGGTGCGGCATGAACCGATCCCGCGTCGTCTCCTTCTTCTCTTCGCTGAGCTTCTTCGTCATCGCCGCCCTGGCGGCGGGGATCGTGGTCGGGGCGGGCGCACAGGGGCTGCATCAGCCCGCCGTGACCGGGGGGCTGGAGGTGATCGAGTCGCTGGGCCAGGTGTGGCTGAACGCGCTGCGGATGACGGTCATTCCGCTGGTCTTCAGCCTGCTGGTCACGGGAATCGTCGCCATCGCGGATGCGGCCGCGACCGGGCGGTTGGCGATCCGGGCGCTGATGGTGTTCGCGGTCCTGCTGCTCGGGGCGACGATCTATGCGATCCTGGCGGGGCTGGGTCTGCTGACGCTCTGGCCCATCGACCCGGCGTCGGGGCAGGCGCTGCTGGCCGGCGTGCCGCCAGAGGCCGCCGCGACAGTCGGCGAAGCGGCCCACGCCGACGGACTGCGCGCCTTCCTGAGCAGCCTTGCCCCGGCCAATGTGGTGTCGGCGGCGGCGACGGACAGCGTGCTGGGCGTGGTGGTGTTCGCCATTGCGTTCGGCTTCGGCGCGACGCGGATCAGGGCGGACCTGCGCCGCCCCTTAGCGACCTTCTTCGAGGGGGTGGCCGAGACCATGGTGGTGATCGTCCATTGGGTGCTGTTGGCCGCGCCGTTCGGCGTGTTCGCCCTGGCGCTGGGCGTCGGCCTGCGGGCGGGGCTGGGCGTGGCGGGCACGCTGGGCCACTACGTCGCCATCGTCTGCCTGAGCCAGATCGGCCTGATCGCCATCGTCTATGTCGTCGCCATCGTCTGGGGGCGCATCTCGCCCGCGCGGTTCGCCCGCGCCGTGGCGCCGGCGCAGGTGGTGGCGGTCTCGACCCAGTCCTCCCTGGCCAGCCTGCCGGTCATGGTCGAACGCGCGCGCGACTGGCTGGGCGTGCCCCAGACGACGGCTGGCCTGGTCCTGCCGCTGGCCGTCGCGGTGTTCCGCATCACCAGTCCGGTCGCCAATCTGGCGGTGTGCCTGTGCGTGGCCCAGCTCTACGGCGTGGATCTGAGTCTCGGCGCCCTGATCGCCGGGGGCCTGACGGCCATCGCCGTGTCCATCGCTTCTGTCGGCCTGCCTGGGCAGGTCAGCTTCTTCGTCAGCATCGGCCCGATCTGTCTGGCGATGGGCCTGCCGCTGGGGGTTCTGCCGCTGCTGCTGGCGGTGGAGGTCATTCCCGACATCTTCCGCACCGTGGGCAATGTCACCGCCGACCTGGCCGCGGCCCGCATCGTCAACGGTCCGAACGAGGCGGCGTCGGCGGAACCTTGACCGTTCGCCGCGCGCTGTTGAGCCATGAACCCGATCACGACGTTCGACCTGTCCAAGTTCGAGCATTCGTCCCTGACCCGTTTCGCCGGGGCCAACATCACCATCGGCGGCCTGATCAGCGCGGCGGTGATCCTGGCCGGCGCCTTCGTGCTGAGTTGGATCGTCACGCGGGCCCTGCGTCGGGTGCGCGAACGGTCGGATCGCAGCCGGCAGGTGGTCTATCTGCTGGAGCGGCTGGCCAGCTACGGCATCATCGTCTTCGGCGTCATCTCGGCCCTGTCGGCGGCGGGGCTGAACCTGTCGTCGCTGGCGGTCTTCGCCGGCGCCTTGGGCATCGGCGTGGGGCTGGGCCTGCAGGGGGTGGTCAAGGAGTTCGTGTCGGGCCTGTTCCTGATTTTCGACCGGATGGTGTCGGTCGGGGACTATATCGAGATCGAGGACATCGGCATCCGCGGCGCCATCATGGAGATCGGGCCGCGCGCCCTGCGGGTGCGCACCAATGACAACGTCAACGTCCTGGTCCCCAACTCGCGCCTGATCGAGCAGCCGGTCACGAACTGGACGCTGAAGGGCGACACCCGGCGCATCCACGTGCCGTTTTCGGTCGCCTACGGCGCCGACCGGGGCAAGGTGCGCGACGCCGTCCTGGCCGCCGCCCGCGCCAGCCCCTTCACCCTGCCCGAGACCGAGGCCCGCAAGAGCCAGGTCTGGCTGGTGTCCTTCGGCGACAAGGGCCTGGATTTCGAGCTGCTGGTCTGGCCGACGCGCGACGCGGTCAAGCGACCGGCGGCCATGCACGCGGCCTATACCTGGCTTGTGGCCGACGCCCTGGACGAGGCGGGCATAGAGGTGCCCCTCCCCCAGACCGACCTTCGCATCCGCAGCGCCTTCGGCCTGGAGGGCGACGACGCTCTGCGGCGGCTGGGCTATGGCAAGGGACCGGCGCCCCGGGCCGCCGCGCCCGCCGGTCGCGCGCCGTCCGCCAACGACGCCGCCGAGGACGTGATCCGTCCCGCCGACATGGAGCCGCCTTCCGACAAGGCCTGAGTTCAGGCCGCGCTGGCGTGGCGCAGCGCGTGGGGGATCAGGGCGAACGGCGCCGCGCCGTGGTCGGCGCCCGGCGCCATCCTGAGACGGAGCGGACGCCCCGCTCCGTCCGCTGCGGCGGCCCAGGCCTCGATACGCGCCCGCATGTCGCGACCCGTCTCCTGTTCGCCATAGCCCACAAGCAGGCGATCGTCGGCATGATCGACCGCAGGCGCACGCCACCACAGGGACGGGCTGACGCTGATCCAACGCGCGAACAAGTCGCGACGCCGCTCCAAGGTTTCCAGCACGAACAGGCCGCCCAGCGAATGGCCGAACAGTGCGCGTCGGCCGGGGTCCAGCGGCGCGGCGTCCATCGCGGCCGGCCATGCCTGGTCGATCAGAAACCGTCGAAACGCCTCCGCGCCGCCGGATGGCCGCGCCCAGTCCGGCTCGGGACAGGGCGTGTCCGTGAAGTCCAGCGCGCGCGCGTCTTCAACCGACCCTTCCATCTCGTCATGAAAGACGCCGATCACCCCCAGGGGCCGCACCCCGGTCTTTTCCGGCCGCGCGGACAGGGCCGATGCGGTCGCCGCGACAGCCTGGAACAGCCGATGACCATCCAGGACCGTCAGCGACGGCCATCCCTCGGGCGGCGGCGCTTCTTCAGGAAGGGATATCGCCAGGCGGTAGCGCCGCCCGCTCGGCGTCTCCAGCGGCCGCATCCACTGGCGCTGGGGCTGAAAGGGCGTCCACGGCGATGTCGGATCAAGCATGGCCTTTCCTAGCCCATTCCGTCGCGGTGTTGTAATGCGACGCAATCCCAATCCCGCGCGACATGACCATTTCGATTCCCGCCCCTGCTCCCGCCGACGCCCTGACCGACTATCGCCGCAGCCGGGCGCGGCGACGCCTGGTGCTGGTCGTGCTGGCGCTGGCCTGCCTGGCCGCCCTGACGCTGGACGTGATGACCGGCCCGTCCTCCATGCCTGTCGGGCGCATCCTGGCGGGCCTGGTCGATCCCGCAAGGCTCAGCGCGCCGGAGGCGGCCATCGTCTGGGGCATCCGCCTGCCCTCGGCCGTGCTGGCGGTGCTGGTGGGCGCGGCCCTGGCCCTGTCTGGCGCCGAGATGCAGACCGTGCTGAACAATCCGCTGGCCAGCCCCTTCACCCTGGGCGTCTCCTCGGCCGCCTCGTTCGGCGCGTCGTTGGCCATTGTGCTGGGCCTGGGCCTGCCCTTCGTCCCCGCCGACGCGGTGACGACGCTGAACGCATTCGTCTTCGCCTTCGGATCGGTTCTGCTGCTGCAGGGCCTGGCCCGTGCTCAGCGCGGCGGGGTGCAGAGCATCGTCCTGTTCGGCATCGCCCTGGTCTTCGCCTTCAACGCCCTGACCGCCCTGGTGCAGTTCGTGTCGTCGCAGGAGGCGCTGCAGCAGCTGGTGTTCTGGACCATGGGCTCCCTGTCGCGGGCCAGCTGGCGCGCGGTCGCCTTCATGGGCGTGGTGGTGGCCCTGGCGACGCCCTTCTCCCTGTGGTCGGCGCGGGCGCTGACTGCGCTGCGGCTGGGCGAGGATCGCGCCATGAGCTTCGGCGTCGACGTGACCCGCCTGCGGTTCCTGGCCCTGCTGCGCGTCAGCCTGCTGTCCGCGACGGCGGTGGCCTTCGTCGGAGTGGTCGGCTTCGTCGGCCTGGTCGCGCCTCACATCGCCCGCCTGCTGGTCGGAGAGGATCACCGCGTCTTCCTGCCCGCCAGCCTTCTCAGCGGCGCGCTGCTGATGTCGCTGGCCTCCACAGCGGCCAAGGCCCTGGTCCCCGGCGCCCTGCTGCCCGTGGGCATCGTCACGGCGGTGATCGGCGTGCCGCTCTTCCTGCTACTGATCTTCCGCAACGGGGCGCGCGGATGAGCGCGGCCTTGCGCATCCAGGGCCTGGGCGCCGGCTATCGCGACCGCGCCATAATCCAGGGACTGGACCTGGCGCCCCTGCCCGCCGGCCAGGTGGTGTCGCTGGTGGGGCCGAACGGCGCGGGCAAGAGCACCCTGCTGCGCGCCGTCGCCGGCCTGATCCCCGCCTCGGGATCGGCGCGCCTGGGCGATGTCGAACTGAACGCCCTGTCCATCGCCGGGCGGGCGCGCCATGTCGCCTATATGCCCCAGACCCTGCCGCAGGACGTGGCGCTGACAGTGCTGGAAACGGTGATCGCGGCGTTGGAAGCCTCGCCCCTGGACGGCCCGTCGCGCGGCGCGGCCGAGGCGGCGATGGCGGTGCTGGAGCGGGTGGGCGCCGGCGATCTGGCCGGGCGGCGCCTGGACCGGCTTTCGGGCGGCCAGCGCCAGATCGCGGCCCTGGCCCAGGCCATGGCGCGCGAGCCGCGGGTGCTGCTGCTGGACGAACCGACCAGCGCCCTGGACCTGCGCCATCAACTGGAGGTGCTGACCCTGGCGCGCGACTATGCGCGGGAAAAGTCGGCCGTGGTCGTCATGGTGCTGCACGATCTGCAGGCCGCGGCGCGGGCTTCGGACCATGTGGTCGTTCTGGCCCAGGGCCGTCTGCGCGTCGAGGGACCGCCCGCCCAGGCGATCACGCCCCAGGTGCTGGCCGACGTCTGGCGGGTGCGCGCGCGGGTGGAGCCCTGCGCCCGGGGCCAGCTTCAGGTGATGGTCGACTCGGTCCTGTGAGACCTCAGGCGCGCCGGGCCGTCACGATCCAGGCCGCCCCGTCGATGACGACGCCGGCGGGCGTGACCTTGCGCGCAAACGCCTGACGCACCGCGTCCATCGCGCGACGCCGAACCGGCTCGGGCCTCTCGGTCAGGGCGATCAGCGCTTCGGAAATATCCACGCCCAGGACGCCGCCGGAGGGTCCGACCGCCCGGCCGCAGGCGCCCGCGCCGCACCCGACGTCCAGCACCCGCTCGCCGATCGCCGGAGCGGTGGCGGCGAGCAGGGCTTCGCCAAAGGGCCGCAACATCCGGTCGAGCCGCGCCTGATTGGCGACCCAGAGGTCGCCGTTCGGACCATTCCAAGCGAACGGACGGACGGGCTCGGCGGACATGGCGGCCTCTCGATCAGGGGCGGATCAGGGTGACGGTGTCGCCCGCCGGATCGACCGGGACCGGCGTGCCGGCCGGGGCGTTGCGCGGCAGGCCCCGCGCCTTGTTCGTCACATAGACGGCGTTGGTCGCAGGGTCGATGGCGATGGTCTGGGGGAAGGTGCCCGTCTGCAGATTGGCCAGGACGGCGTAGTCCGCGCCGCTGACCACGGTAACCGTGCCCGCCTGGCGGTTGGCGACATAGATCTGGTCGTTGCCGGGGTTGTAGGCGACGCTCAACGCGCCCTCGCCCGTCGGCGCCTTCTTGATGATCGCGCCGTCTGCGGCGTTCATGACGGTCAGGTCGCCGGACCCCTGGCTGGCGACGAACAGGCGCCCGCCCCGCGCGTCGAAGGCGACGTTGGTGGGACGCTCGCTGCCGGTCGGCCAAGGGCCGGTCGCTTCGCCCGTCGCCAGGTCGATGGCGGCGACCTCGGCCGAACTCATGCCGGTCACGAACAGGCGGTTGTTCTCGACGTCCAGCGCCGCGCCGGTCAGGCCGCCGACGGGCACGTCGATCTTGCGCTCCAGGGTCTGGGTGGCGCCGTCGATGACCCAGACCTGGTTCGGGCGGCTGGCGTCGCCGGCGTCGCCGCCGACGACGGTGACATAGACCTTGTTGCGCTGCTCATCGACGACGGCCTCGCGCACATGGGCGGAATCGTCGTCGCCGTCGGTGATGTGGGCCACCACCTGGCCGGTGCGGACATCGACCGCGTCCACCGAACCCGAACGGGTCGCGGTGCCGTACAGGATCTGGGTGCGGCTGTTGAAGCCCAGGCCGTAGAGCGGGTTGGCCGAAACGTCGATCGCGGCGCCCGGCGTCAGGTCGGCGTTCAGCCGCGCCACGGCTCCGCGGGTCTCGCCGCGCGGGCCGACGGCGGCGACCAGCACGGTGCTGTCGGCCGGATTGAAGACGATCTCGTACAGGCCGCCGGGCGCGACCTTGACGGTCTTTTCGATCGTCTGGGCCGAGGCGGTCGAGGCCATCGCCAGGGCGGCGAAGGCGGCGGCGGTCAGAATGCCGTTGCGAAGGGTGATCATGACGGGTCTCCGGGGTGAAATCATCAGGCGGCGGAATATCAGGCGGTGGGGACCAGGTCGGTCCAGTAGTCCCCGCGATAGGGGACGGCCAGGAA
>NZ_DLMO01000111.1:3029-3397 GCF_002479325.1 Brevundimonas sp. UBA7534 | reverse complement strand
GGATAGACGGCCAGGGACACCGCCACCTTGTCCGCCGACGGGCTCAGGCGGTAGGCGTTCACGTCCAGCGGCAGGCTGGTGACCTGAACCGGCGCCGCCGTGGGCGAGGCGACGCGCCAGACCTGGCTGGTCCCCGACTTGCCGGACAGGAAGTACAGGTTGCCGTCGCCGCCCCAGCGGGCGGTGTTGGCGCCCTGGTCCGAGATGGCCAGCCGGCGCGGGGCCTGATCCGATGCGTTTAGGTCCAGCATCCACAGGCTGCCCGCCCGCCGGTTCGCCGCCACGTCGGTGGTGGTGACGGAATAGACGACCCAGCGACCGTCCGGCGACACCTGCGGATCACCCAGCCGGTTGGCCGAGATCATGTC
>NZ_DLMO01000111.1:0-2878 GCF_002479325.1 Brevundimonas sp. UBA7534 | reverse complement strand
GGGCCAGGGCCGGCGCGGCGACCATCAGGGCGGCGGCGGCGCAGGCGGCCGACAGGAGGGAGCGGTGGCGCATGGGGCATTCCTCGCAAAGCGTGCTGCGGCGAGGCGTAGCACCACCGTTCGCCGGGCGGAAGTTGCCGATGCGGCGAAGGGCCGCCCACACCCGACACGCGTCCGCCCGTCTTGGAAGTGGCGCGCATCTGACAACTTGCCCGGCCGCGGCGAACCGGCGACAAGCGGTGGGAATGGAACCTGCTTCGCCGACCAGGGCCCCGTCGCGGGCCGAGCCGCACATCGTCGACGCGCTGATCGCCGAGCGCGCGCCGCGCCTGACGGCATCGCCCTTGTGGCCGGTCGTGCGGCCGGCCCTCTATGGCGTGCTGGGCTATGGCGAGGCGGTGCGGATGGCCGATGCGATCGGACCCCTGTCGGGCGCGCAGACGCTGGACTACGTGTCGAACCTGCTTTCGCTGAAGGTGACGGCGAGCCACCTGGACCGTCTGCCGGCGACGGGTCGCTGCGTGGTGGTGTGCAATCATCCGACCGGCATCGCCGATGGCGTGGCCGTCCATGACGCCATCAGGACGCGGCGGGCCGACGCCATCTTCTTCGCCAACGCCGACGCCCTGCGTGTGTCGCCGCGCCTGGCGGAGACCGTCATTCCCGTCGAATGGGTCCACGACAAGCGAACGCGCGAGAAGACCCGCGCCACCCTGAACGCGGCCAGGGACGCCTTCATGGCCGAGCGCTGCGTGGTCATGTTCCCCGCCGGCCGCCTGGCCCGCGTGGGCCGGAACGGTCTGCTGACCGATCCCGAATGGGCGCCGACGGCGGCGTCCCTGGCGCGCAAGTACGACGCGCCGGTCGTGCCGATGCATGTCGTCGGCCCCTACAGCCGCCTGTTTCACCTGTTCGACAAATTCTCGCAGGAACTGCGCGACGTGACGCTGTTTCACGAACTGCTGAACAAGGCGGGAAAGCGTTTCAGCGTGCAGATCGGCCGCCCCATTCCGGCCGAGCGGCTGGATGTGGACGCCGCCCGTGCCACCGAGGCGCTGAAGGGGTTCACCGAGCGCACCTTGGCCGCCGATCCCGACGCGGTGTTTCAATGAAGATCGTGCTGCCCGACGCCGAGGCCACCACGCGCCTGGGCCAGGCCATCGCGCACTTGCTGCAGGCGGGCGACAGCGTGCTGCTGTACGGGCCGCTGGGCATGGGCAAGTCCACCCTGGCGCGCGGACTGATCCGCGCCCTGACCACGCCGGACGAGGACGTCCCCTCGCCCACCTTCACCCTGGTCCAGTTCTACGACAGCGATCCGGCCGTCGCCCATTTCGACCTCTATCGCCTGACCCGGCCGGAAGAAGCCTTCGAGATCGGGCTGGACGAGGCGCTGGACGACGGGTGCGCGGTGATCGAATGGCCCGAGCGGCTGGGCGACGATCCGGGCCGCTTCCTGGGGCCAGACCGGCTGATCATCGAGATCGCCGAGCAGGGCGAGGGCCGCGTTGCGACCGTTTCCGGCGCAGGGGCGTGGGACGACCGGTTGAAGGAACTGCATGTCTGATCGCGAAGCCCTCCGTCTCGATTTCCTGACGGCGTCCGGCCTGGCCGACGCCGCGCGCCTTCCGCTGCCCGGCGACGCCTCGACGCGCCGCTACGAGCGTCTGGTCCCGACGGACGGACCGACTCTGATGCTGATGGACCAGGCCCCGGCGGCCGAAAGCCCGCCGTGCGATCCGTCCTGGACGCCGGACCAGCGCCGCGCGGCGGGCTGGAACGCGGTCGCCCGCCTGTCGGCCGGAAAGATCGAGGCCTTCGCCGCCGTCGCCGCCCATCTAAAGGCGCTGGGACTGTCCGCGCCCGAACTGCCCGCCCTCGACGCGCCGAACGGCCTGGCGGTGCTGGAGGATTTCGGCGACGCCCTATTCGCCCGCGTGATCGCCGACGGCGCGGACGAGGCGCCGCTCTATCTGGCCGCCATCGAGGCGCTGGCGACCCTGCACGACGCCGGCGATCCGCCCGCCGTCCTGACCGGCCCCGGCGGCGACTGGCCCATGCTGACCTATGACGAGATCGCGCTTCAGGGCGGTGCGGACCTTTTCGTTGAATGGCTGCCTCGGCTTGATGCGCGCGCAACATTCGACGAGGCGGCCGTCGCCGACTGGCGCGAGGCCTGGGCGCCCATCGTCGCCTCGGGCGCGGGTGGAGCCTCGGTCATGGCGCACCGCGACTATCACGCCGAGAACCTGATCTGGCTGCCCGACAGGCAAGGCGCCGCGCGGGTCGGCATGATCGACTTCCAGGACGCGGTGCGGGCCCATCCGTCCTGGGACCTGCATTCCCTGCTCCAGGACGCGCGCCGCGATGTGTCGCCCACCCTGGAGGCCCAGGCGCTGGACCGCTATTTCGCCCTGCGCCCCGATGTGGATCGCACGGCCTTCATGGCCGACTACGCCGGGCTGGCGGCGCTGAACCAGGCGCGGATCATCGGGATTTTCGCCCGGCTGATCGCGCGGGACGGCAAGCCGCGCTATCGCCAGTTCATGCCGCGCATGTGGCGGCATCTGAACGCCAACCTGGAACAGCCGGCCCTGGCGCCTTTCGCCCGCTGGTTCGACCGCCATGTTCCCCCGGAGACGCGCGGATGAGCGCGGCGACCAACAAGAATGCAGGTCCCCGCATGACGGCTCCGAAGACCGCGATGGTGCTGGCCGCGGGCCTGGGCACCCGCATGCGCCCCCTGACCGACGATCGGCCCAAGGCCCTGGTCGAGGTGGGCGGCCGCGCCCTGATCGACCATGTCCTGGACCGGCTGGCCGACGCCGGAGTGGAAAGAGCCGTGGTCAACGTCCACTGGTTCGCCGACCGACTGGAA
>NZ_DLMO01000037.1:1103-5316 GCF_002479325.1 Brevundimonas sp. UBA7534 | reverse complement strand
ATCGGCGTAGAGGGCGTTCAGCCGGAAGTCCCGCCGCGCCGCATCCTCGGCCCAGTCCTCGGTGAAGGCCACGACCGCCCGCCGCCCGTCCGTCTCCACGTCGCGCCGCAGGGTGGTGATCTCATAGGGCCGGCGCCCCGACACGCCCGTGACCGTTCCGTGCTCGACGCCCGTCGGCACGGCCTTCAGGCCCGCCGCCTGCAGCGCCTGGATCGTCTCTTCCGGCCTCAGTCGGGTGGCGATGTCGATGTCGTCGACCGGCTGGCCCATCAGGCTGTTGCGCACACAGCCGCCGACGAAGCGGGCGCAGTCGTTGCCGCCCGCCGCCGCCAGCGCCGCCATCACCGCCCGCGTCGAGGCCGCGCGCAGCCACGGCTGATCCGCCATGGAGGCCGTCACGCCGCATCCTCGCCGGCGGCAGCGCCGGGCGCGGCCTCGTCGCCATACAGCCGCGCGTGCAGCCCCTTCAATATCCCCGCCGTCGCCCCCCAGATGTAGCGCTCGCCCCACGGCATGGCCCAGAACCAGCGGCGCGGCCCGTTCTCCTGATCATAATAGTCGCGGCGATGGTTCACCGGGTCCATCAGGAAGTCCCACGGCGCCTCGAACACCTCGGCCACCTCGTCCGGCGACGGCGTGACGCGGGGCGGCTCGTGCAGCCAGCCCACCACCGGCGTCACCAGAAAACCCGTGCCGGTCTCATAGGCGTCCGACAGGCCCAGCACCTCCACCGCCGCCGGGTTCATCGCCACCTCCTCGTCCGCCTCGCGCAGGGCGGCGGTCACGGCGTCCTCGCCGGGGTCCAGCCGGCCGCCAGGAAAGGCGATCTGGCCGGTGTGGCTGGCCAGGGTGTCGGCCCGGCGGGTCAACAGCACCGTCGCCCCCTCGGCGCGAGCGATGACGGGAACCAGCACCGCCGCGGGCCTCAGCTCGGCCGCGATCCGATTCATCGTCGGGTTCAGGTCGAAGTCGGACCGCGCGGGCCGAACGCCCGGCCGCCAGCTGTCGATCGGGGCCAGCCGCTCCACCAGTCGCGCCTTCAGCGTCTCCAGGCTCACGACAGCGCCCCTAGGTCGAACGCCTGGCCGGCCGAGCGCAGCACCAACCGCCCCCCGGCCGCCTCGGCCGCCTCCACCATGTCGTAGAAGATCGGCCGCGCGATCCGCGCCCACAGGTCGCGCCGCACATGGACGCGCGGCCGGGGCTCGCCCGTCGCGGCGTCGGTCTCGACCACCACGGGATTGTCCGCGTCGGCGCGAACCTCGTCGCCGACGTCGGTGATGAAGATCAGCGCCTCGTCCTCCCGGCGCATCGCCACCGCACGGAACGGCAGGTCCTCGACCCCGATCCGCAACTTCTCCACCGGCGTGACCAGATGATAGCCGTCCGGATCCTTGCGCAGCACCGTTGAGAACAACCGCACCAGCGCCTCGCGCCCGATCGGCGATCCCTCGTGCATCCACACGCCGTCGGTGCGGATGACGATGTCGATCTCTCCGCAATGCGGCGGGTTCCACAGATGCACCGGCGGCAGACCGCGCCCCGGCGCCTGGCGGGCCGCCTCGGTGACGGCTTGAAGGCCGCCTCTGGCTTTTGGCGTGTTCGTCATGTGCGACCATGACTTAGGCCGGACGCACGGCCTCGAAAAGGCGTCAGCCGATGCGAACGGCCCCGCAGACCGTTTCGACGCCCGCGCCCAGCCACAGGACCCGCCGCCGATCCACCGGCCCCGGCAACATCGCCTGGGGCGCGGGCCGGAAGCCGAACCGCTCGAAATAGGGCCGGTCGCCGACCAGAAGCACGCCGCCCACACCCATTCGATGCGCCTGTTCGACGCAAGCCTGCACCAGTTCGGCGCCCAGGCCGTCGCTGCGCGCGGCCTTGTCCACGGCGATCGGCCCCAGGAACAGCGCGCGCGTGTCGCCGACCGTGATCGGCCACAGCCGGACTGAGCCGATCACCCGGCCGTCCTGACGCGCCACGAAACCCGCCGCGGGGACCGAGCCCTCGCGCAGACGCTCGGCCGTCTTGGCGAAACGGCCCGGCCCGAAGGCGGCGATGACCAGCGCTTCCACGCCTTCGGCGTCGGCTGGGGTCTCGGCGTCGATGCGGCTGGGGGCCGCGGGCAGGACGAGGGCGTGCGACATGGGCGCTCCGGTGGGGGCGCGCGCACCTAGGACCAAAGCGGCGCCAAATCAAGGCGCGATAGGTGGCCTCAGCCCGCCTTGGTGAAGTCCGGCGCCCGCTTCTGGGTGAAGGCCATGAAGGCCTCCATCGCCTCGGGACTCTTCATCTGCGAGCCGAACGCCTCGCCCTCGCTCTGCATCCGCGCCCACAGGGCCTCGGCGTCGCGCATCAGACGCTTGGTCTTGCGGATTGAGTTGGGCGCGCGGGTCGCCAGCGCGGCGGCCAGGGCGGCGGCCGTCTCATCGACCCGATCGGCCGGGACCGCCCGATTGGCCAGGCCCCAGGCCAGGGCCGTCCGCCCGTCGATGGCCTCGCCCAGGGCGAACAGTTCGAAGGCCCGCTGATGACCGACCACCGCCGGCAGCAGCAGGCTGGACGCCGCTTCGGGGGCCAGGGCCAGGTTTACGAAGGGCACGGACAACAGGGCGTCCTCGGCCACGACCACCATGTCGCAATGCAGCAGCATGGTCAGGCCGATTCCGACCGCCCGCCCCCTGACGGCCGCCACCAGCGGCTTGTCCAGGTCGGCCAGGGCCTTCAGGAACCGGAACACCGCCATGTCGAAGGGCTGTTCCGTCTGCGACCCGATGGCGATGAAGTCGCCGATGTCGTTGCCGGCCGAAAAGCTGTCGCCCTCGGCCTTCAGCAGCACCGCCCGGACGTCGGCGTCGGTGCGCGCCCGCTCGGTCGCCGCCGACAGGGCGGCGTACATGGCCTGTGTGATGGCGTTCTTCTTGTCGGGGCGCGCCAGAACGATGCTGAGCACGCCGTCGGCGAGGTCGGTGCGGATATGTTCGCTCATCAGGCTTCCTCGTCCCGTTCGACGTTCGACCACCAGTCGACGCCGTTCTTGTCGCGCGCCCGCCGTGCGCGGCCGCGCCTTTCCAGATAGTTGAGATGCGCCTGGGCCTCACCCGTGGCCATGCCCAGCATCGCATCTCCGACCGCCCGGCCGAACACGGCCGGAAAGGCGTCCAGCACCCTAGTCGGTTTCCGCAACGTCCGTTCAAGTCGTTTCAACGCCGTCTCATGCCCGCGCCTGAGCGCGTCCAGACGATTGTGAACGCCGCGGAACGGCTCGCCGTGCGACGGCAGGATCAGGGCGTGCTCCGGCAACATCCCACGCAGCTTCGCCAGGGAGTCCATCCAGTCGCCCAGCGGATCGGCGTCCGGCTCGGTGGGCCATACCGAAACGTTGGACGAGATGCGCGGCAGGATTTGATCCCCAGCGATGAAGACGTCGTCCGACGTTCGCCACAGGCAGACGTGCTCGGGGCTGTGTCCGGCGCCGACCACCACCCGCCATTCGTCGTCGCCGATGTTCAGCACATCGCCGTCCTGCAGCCGCATGAAGGCGCGCGGCAGGGGGCTGACGCCCTTGCCGAACATGCCGTACCCCTCGCGCCAGGCCGTGATCTGCTGATCACTCCACCCGGCGGCGCGATAGAAGACCTCGCCTTCCGGCGGCGCGTCTCCCGCGCTCTCGGCGGCCAGCGTTCGTCCGGTCAGATACTCCGTGCGCGACATCAGCAGCGGGGCGCCCGTCCGGCGGCACAGCCAGCCGGCCAGGCCGATGTGATCGGGATGCATGTGGGTGCAGACGACGCGCTTGATCGGCCGCCCCTGCAATGGGCCAGCCAACAGCGATTCCCATGCCTCGACCGAAGCCGGCGTGCTGAGCCCCGTATCGATCACGGTCCATCCCGGGCCGTCGTCCAGGGCGAACACATTCACGTGGTCGAGTTGAAACGGCAACGGGAAGCGCGACCAGAGCACGCCCGGCGCGACCTCTTTTCCCTCGCCCGACAACGGCGGCTGGACGTCGACGTACTGCGGCTGGGAACGTCGGTCGTGGTCCAAGATGTCGGCGGGGCCATCCCGCATGATCTGCGTCTCCTTTAAAAACGCTCTACATTGGATGCCTTCCTCCGTATCGTCCAGCCTTGACCCTGGAGCGCGTGAAGCCCAAACCAGCGACATCGACCTCAGTCAGGTGTTTACCTTATGAAGTTCCGCCTCTTCGCTC
>NZ_DLMO01000037.1:0-1018 GCF_002479325.1 Brevundimonas sp. UBA7534 | reverse complement strand
GCGTTGTTTCCGTTGCCCCTCTGGCCATCGCCCAGACCCGAGACGAAAACGGCCGCCCAGTCGCGACCGAAGGCACAAGCCGCGCTGGCCAATCACGCCAACGCCGCCAGCAGCGTCAAACCGCGCCTTCGCCAGAACAGATCATGGCCGCAGCACAAGAGCAGGCAACACTGGCTCAGACGGGTTGCCAGGTGACGGAAGCCAAGCTCCTGGGCACGACGACAGAGCAAACATCGGTCTATGAGATCGCCTGCGCCGCTGGCCCAGGCTACATGATCGAGTCCAAGACGCCGCCCGAGGCGGTCGACTGCGTTGTTCTTGCGAGTTCCGCAGAGAAAATACGCGCTCGTGATCCCCAAGCCGAAGTGGGATCGCAGTGCAGCCTGCCGGCCAATACGGACACCCAGAAGTTTCTGCGTGATTACGCACAACAAGCTGGTGTGCCGTGCACCGTCGACGAGGCGAGTGTTCTGGGTACGGCCAACGACGGCGCGATCACCTATGAGATAGGCTGCGCCGACATGGCGGGCTACTGGATCCGCAAGAGCGGCGATTCCTGGACGAAGACGGACTGTCTGCAAGTCGTGGCCGAGAGCGGAACCTGCGCCTTCACCACGCCGGCCGAGAACGCCGCCCTGCTGAAGAGTTGGCTAGCGGGTTCGGAAGCCGCCAACTGCGACGTGACCGAAGCGCGTCTGATGGGACGTAACGACAACGGCATGTTCTATGAGGCGAAGTGCGCCGGCGCAGATGGCGTCATCGCCCGCCTGAACGCCGAACACGCGGTTCAACAAATCTATGCTTGCGCGACCGCTCAACGCATCGGCGGGGGATGCACCCTTACGCCGGTGCCGGCAGCCCCCGCAGCCACCGAGCAATAGCCCTCGGCACGGGTCGACGAGACCTGAAACAAGGGGCCGCCGGATCGCTCCGGCGGCCCTTTTGCATTCGCCCTCTTTCCCCGAACCGTGACGCGGCTTAGCGTCGCCGCCATGCGCATCGCCACCTGGAACGTGAA
>NZ_DLMO01000041.1 GCF_002479325.1 Brevundimonas sp. UBA7534 | reverse complement strand
GTGCGGGCGCGTCGGTTGGACAGGCCGATGTTATAGGCGGCCGAGCCGGAGGTGTCGGCGTGGCCGACGACCAGGACGCGCGTCGGACGGCCCGACTTGGCGTAGTTGGCGGCCTGGGTGACGACGGAACGGGCTTCGGCGGTGAGGTCGGAGCGATCCCAGTCGAAATAGACCACGAACTGACGCGCCGGCGGGGTCGCCGGCGGCGGCGGCGGGGGCGGCGGGGGAGGCGGCGGCGGGGGCGGCGGCGGGGGCGGAGGCGGCGGAGGCGGCGGAGCGTCTTCGGCGCCGAAGCTGTAGCGCGACTCGTCGACGTAGTTGAACTCCTTCAGCTTGAACTTCGCCTGCTGCAGATAGAACAGAAGAAGCGCAAAGAGGATGGTGACGACCAGCAGGCAGACCAGCAGCACGGGCGTCGAGACCCCCATGAAGCCCTTCTGCTTCGGCGCGTCGTAACGACTGCGGTGATAAGTGACGTCTGTCATTGCACCTCGCGCCTATTGCGTCGACTGGTCTTCGCCGACCAGGGCGACACTGTAGAAGCCGTTGTCCTGGAGCGCGTTCATGACCTGCATGAAATCGCCGTAGCGGACGTTCTGGTCGCCGCGGATGAAGATCCGCTCGTCGGCGGGGTTACGGCTGCCGATCTGGTCGGTCAGGTCGGTCCCCAGCGAACCAACGTCCGATCGGAAATCGCCCACGAAGACGTCGCCGTCGTTCTGGATCGAAATATAGACCGGCTTCGGCGGGTTCGGCTGCGGCTTAGCGACCGCGATCGGAAGTTCCACTGGCACCGACACGGTGGCGAGCGGGGCCGCCACCATGAAGATGATCAGGAGGACCAGCATGACATCAACGAAAGGCGTAACGTTGATCTCGCTGTTGGCCTCGATCTGGTACTTGCCACCGCCGCCGGATGAAAGCTTGGCGGCCATCTGGATTACGCCCCCTTGTCGAGTTGACGCGAGATCGAGTTGATCAGCTCAGCGTTGAACCCGTCGGCGCGAGCGCCGTAGGCAGCGATGCGGGTGTTGAAGTAGTTATAGAAGATAACCGCCGGGATAGCCGCGAACAGGCCGATACCGGTGGCCAGCAGGGCCTCGGCGATACCCGGGGCGACGACGGCCAGGTTGGTCGTGTTCGATTCCGCGATGCCGATGAAGGAGTTCATGATGCCGTACACGGTGCCGAACAGACCGACGAACGGACCGGACGAACCGACCGAAGCCAGGAACTGCTGACCGCCCGAGATGCGCTTGGCCAGACCGGCCTGAACGGCGGTGACGGCCGCTTGGGCGCGGGCCAGGGTGTCGTGGCGGTGCTCGCCGGTGACCGACAGGCCGGCCTGACGCGACAGGTCGACTTCTTCGGTGGCGGCGGCGGCCATGTCGGCCAGCGGGTTGCCTTCATATTCCTCGGCGGTCGCGATCGCCTTCATGTCGGCGATGGTGCGGGCGCCGCGGAAGTTCTCCAGGAAGGAGTCAGTCTTGCGGTTCAGGGCGCCGAACTCGAACAGCTTGATGAGCAGCAGGGTCCACGAGAAGATCGAGGCCAGCAGCAGGCCGGCCATGACGACCTTCACGACCACGGTCGCTTCCATGAACATGGAGATCGGGGTGATGCCGCCGCCGTGACCGCCGCCGACGGCTTCGCCGACGGACGCGGGATCGGCTTCCGGAGCCGCAGCGGCGGGCGCCGCCGGAGCCATCGCCGTTTCGGCGGCCGGAGCGGGCTCGGCCGGCGCTTGCGCCAGAACCGGCGTGCTCGCCATGAGGACGGCGGCGCCGGCCATGGCGAGGAGGATGTTCGTCTTTTTGCTGTTCAGCATAATTCGCCAGTTCCTGCTTGGTCTGACTCGTGGAACCAAAGGTTCGGCCATGTCACCGGCCGTCCCCCAACCTGAAATGTTTCCTTCGGCGTCTCTTGTCCCGAGCTGGAACCCGACCCGCCGAAAAACGAGCGAGGACCCGTCCGGTTGCCCGGCTGGCCCCTCCTCCGATGGCGAGTGTCGGAAACCATTCCCTCGACCCGCCGAACTCCACCCAGAAAGTTTACTCTGGGAAGGCGTCCCGAAACCCTTTGGCGAACCGTTACCAGAGCGTCAAGGGCGAAGAGCGCGATTTCGCCACCGGAAGGGTTACGGGCGAAGTCTTGCTCAGCGCGCCATCTAGGCGGTCGATCACGACATTTTCGTGATGCGACGACGGCGAACAGCGCAAGCTTGTTCGAAACCGACGTGGGCAGGGTAAAATGATGCGGGGAAGATGGTGCCTGGAGGCGGATTCGAACCACCGACACGCGGATTTTCAATCCGCTGCTCTACCAACTGAGCTATCCAGGCGCCGCTCGGCGTCGCGAGAGCGGCGTCTATAGGCGAGCCGCTTTCGGGTGTCCAGCGTCGGTTTCAGTCCTTTTGCGGTTCTTCGTCCGCGCCCTCTGACGGCTCGCCCGCAATGACGTAGGAACCGGCGAACCAGCGCTGCAGATCGAGGTCCGAACAGCGGCGCGAGCAGAAGGGCTTGTACTTAGGATCGGCGTCCGCCTTGCGGCAGATGGGGCACAGGGCCATGCGTCAGTCCTCCTGAATACGGCCGCGCCCCGGCGCGACGGACGGGTCCGCGACAACGGCCGCGCGGGGCCCCAGGGCGGCGACCAACGGCTCGACCGCCGCCTTCTCTTCGGGAGCGCAACGCGCGACGATGCGGGCGGATGCGGTGTCCGTCAGCAGCCGCCGCCTCAGCTGGCGCGCCAGGGCCTGGGCGCGCGTGCGCACGGACGGGCTCAGCACCTCTTCGACCGGGGTTCGGGTCCATGACAGGGACAGCTGGGCCAGGCCGAACCGGCTCACCGGACCGAACGCCGCCTGCGGAAACTCAGAGAAGGCCGCGCGGACGGCGCGGGACAGCGCCTCTCCATCGCGTCCGTCGCCGACCGCGTCGATGATCACCAGCCCGCCCCAGCCCTTTAAGCCGATCAGCCGGGCGGCCTGGCGCAGGCCCTCGGCGTTGGCGCGCGCCCGTCCCTTGGCCGGATCGCGGCCGGGCGCGGGGGCATGGTCGATGTCCACGGCGACCAGGGCGCGGGTGCGCTGCACGGCCAGGTCGAGGCCGTCGGCCGCAAACGCATGGACCTCGGCTAGCGCTTCCGATTCGGCCTCAAGGGAGGCGTCGATCGCGGGGACGCCCGTCAGAATCGGCGCGTCTGGCGCGAGGCGACGCAACGTCTGCACGATCGAGAGACCAGATTCGAGCAGGCGCGGCGCCCCCTCCCCCGGTCCCAGGCGACGAACGGCCGCACCCTTGCCGTCGCGCGGCTCGGCGACGACCGCCACCTCGATCCGCGCGCCCTGCGCCAGCGAATCGTTACGCCCCAGCGGAAGAAAGGCGTCCGGCCCGGCGCCCAGGTCGACGAAGGCGGCGCGCAGCCCAGGAATAATCTGCGTCACCCGGCCAACCGATCTCGCACCCAATCGATGCTGGGCCGCCTCCTCCTCGCGATGGATCAGAAGATGGGTATAGCGGCCGCCGCGCGCGATCACGCCGCGCGTCTCTCCCGGCGTGTCGTCGAGAAAGACCTCCACGTCGGCGGCGCCGGTCATGGCCGCCAGCCGACGCCGTTCAGCAGTTGCACGGCTTCATAGAGCGGCAGTCCCATCACGGCGGGGTGGCTGCCGACGATGCGCTGGACGAAGGCGCCCGCAGGCCCCTGGATGCCATAACCGCCGGCCTTTCCCCGCCAGTCGCCGGTCGCGACATAGGCGGCGATCTCGGCGTCCGACAAAGGCTTGATGCTGACGCGGGTTTCGCAGACCCGCACCGACAGGCGCCCGTCGCGAACCACGGCCACGCCGGTGTGCACGCGGTGATTTCGGCCCGACAGAAGCTTCAGAAAGCGTACCGCCTCGGCCCCGTCGGCGGGCTTTTCGAGCAAACGACGCCCGACGGAGACCACGGTGTCGGCGGCGATGACGACGGCCTCGGGCCGCCGGGCCGCCACCGCCTGCGCCTTGGTGACCGCCAGGCGTTGCGCCAGCCGTGGCGGCGTTTCGCCCTTCAGCGGCGTCTCGTCGATGTCGGCGGGGTCGATGTGGTCAGGACGAATCCCGACCTGCGCCAACAGTTCGATGCGGCGCGGGCTGGCCGAGGCCAGCACCAATTCGGGACGGCTCACGAGAGCCCGCCCTTACTTGAAGCGATAGGTGATGCGGCCCTTGGTCAGGTCATAGGGCGTCATCTCGACCAGGACCTTGTCGCCGGCCAGGACGCGGATGCGGTTCTTGCGCATCTTGCCGGCCGTGTGGGCGATGATTTCGTGATCGTTCTCGAGCGTCACGCGAAAGGTGGCGTTCGGCAGCAGTTCGCTGACGGTGCCGGGAAACTCGAGCAGTTCTTCCTTAGCCATGCGGCCTCTCACGCCCGTCGAAAACGACATCGGCCCCACGCCGGGCGGGCGCGTGGGGCGGAACGGACGGGCCTAATGCCCGAAAATGCACAGATAGTCGAGGTCAGCCGCGACGGTAGAGGGCGCACACCAACGTGAAAAGCCGTCGGGCCGTCTCCCGGTCCAGCGCGACCTTGCCCTCCAGCCGTTGCGTCAGCTGGTCGGCGCCCTCGTTGTGCAGCCCCCTGCGACCCATGTCGACGGCCTCGATCTGGCTGGGCGAGGAGCCGCGCAGCGCCTCGTAATAGCTGTCGCAGATCAGCAGATAGTCGCGCAGCACCGTCTTCAGCGGGGTCAGGCTCAGGGCGTAGGTGCGCGCGAACGCCGGGCCAGTGATGTCGAACACCAGCCGGTTGTCCTGCAGCGACAGCTTCAGCGCATAGGGCCCGCCGTCGGCGTCGACGGGCTGGAAGCTGTTCTTCTCGACCAGGTCGAAGATGGCGACGCGGCGCTCGTGCTCGATCTCGGCGGTGGCGGCCGGCAGAGTGGCGGCGTCCAGGTCCACCGAGGTCAGGACGTGCGGGCCGCTCACGCCTCGGCCTCGCCCAGATGGGTGGGGGCGACCCGCGCCGGCCAGCGCTCGGAAATGTCGGTGACCACGGCGTCCAGGCATTCGACGTCCACCCGCAGGTCGCCGCCGCCGGCGAACATCAGGATGACCCGCCCGCCCGGCGCCTCGCCCGGCAGGAAGTCCAGCGCCAGCAGTTCCAGCGAAGCGTCGGGATTGCGCGGCAGGCGGCGGCTCTTGACCGCCGTCACGTCGCCGAACTGCATCGCCGAGCGCACGCGCGTGCCGCCGCATTCCCAGCAGAAGCGGCTGAACGCGATGGTGACGGTGCGCGCCTGCTTTTCCCAGACGATGTCGATGGGGCGCAGGATCGCATCCTGCAGCGCCGCGGAGATGATCTGCAGATCATCGGCGTCCTCCGCCAGCAGACGCAGCGGCTCGACCGGCGCGTCGGAAGCGGGCGCGGAGGCGTCGATGTCAGTGCTCATCACCTGTTTCCTTGATCCGGCGAATCGAAGCTCCGCAGGCGCCGAGCTTCTCCTCCAAACGCTCGAAACCGCGATCCAGATGATAGACGCGCCCGACCGTCGTCTCACCTTCGGCGACAAGACCCGCGATGACCAGACACATAGAGGCGCGAAGATCGGTCGCCATCACCTGGGCGCCGTGCAGAGCCTCGACGCCGGAGACGTGCGCCTCGCCTGCGTGGACGGCGATGTCCGCGCCCAGCCGCGCCAGCTCCGGCACGTGCATGAAACGGTTCTCGAAGATGGTCTCGCGGATGGTGCTGACGCCCTCGGCCGTGGTCATCAGCGCCATGAACTGGGCCTGCAGGTCGGTGGCGAAGCCGGGGTAGATGGCCGTTTCGACGTCGACCGCCCTCAGGCGCTGCTTCGGATCGCGGCGGATCATCACCCCGTCGTCGGTCGGCGTGACCTCGACGCCCGCCTCGACCATCTTGTCGGTCAGCCCCGCGATCAGGTCGGCGCGCGCCTTGGTCAGCCGCACCTGCCCACCCGCCATGGCCGCCGCCACCGCGTAGGAGCCCATCTCGATCCTGTCGGGAATCACCGACCAGGTCGCGCCGCCCAGCGAGGGCACGCCGGTGATGGTCAGGACGTCGGTGTCGATCCCCTCGATCCGGGCGCCCATCGCCGTCAGGCAGCGGGCCAGGTCGCCGATTTCCGGCTCGCGGGCGGCGCGGCGCAGGACAGTGGTCCCTTCCGCCAGAACGGCGGCCAGAAGCGCGTGCTCGGTCGCGCCCACGGACACGAACGGAAACTCGATCTCCGCGCCCCTCAGCCCCTTGGGCGCCGTGGCCGAGACATAGCCCTCCTCCAGTTCGATCGCCGCGCCCAGCGCGGTCAGCGCCTGAAGGTGCAGGTCGACGGGCCGCGCGCCGATGGTGCAGCCGCCCGGCAGCGAGACCTTGGCATGGCCGGTTCGCGCCAGCAGCGGCCCCAGCACGTTGAACGAGGCCCGCATCTGGCGGACCAGGTCATAGGGCGCGAAGGTGGAGGTCAGCTCGGCGGCGTGAAACAGGCTTTCCTGACCATCCGCGCCGTCGGTCTCGGTGACCTCGACGCCGAACTGGCGCAGCAGCTGTCCCAGAAAGCGCGTATCGGCCAGACGCGGCATGTTGGTCAGCCGCAGCGGTTGATCCGTCAGGATCGAGGCGGCCATCAGCTTGATGGCGGAGTTCTTGGCGCCGCTGACGGGAATGTCCCCGTTCAGCTGGGCGCCGCCCTGAATGGCGATGCTGTCCATGACGTCCTTGAAGCGCCCGGATCGAACGCCGGGATCGCCTCTCTAGCAAGCGGTCGCACCGGCGGGAAAGGCCGCCGACCGATGAACTTCAGTTGCGGTCCTTGAGCGGCGCCGCCGGTCTGGGCGCCTTGCGACGCCGCAGGTTCTCGCGCAACGCCGAGGCCAGCCGCGCGGCCCGTTCCATCCGCGCCTTGTCCGCCGCCGAAGGCCCTGATGATTCGGATGGATTCGGCGTCGTCCCCGCTCCGGGCGGCGTATCGGCGTCATGCGGCGGCTGGGTCATGGCGCGATCATGGCGCGATCCGGGATTCTGTCCAAACTTTCTTTGCTCAGGTCAAAAACGGGCTTCCATCGCCGGAAGGGTTTGGCTATACGGCCGCTTCCTCAGTCGGGGCCGCCGTAGCTCAGTGGTAGAGCGCATCCTTGGTAAGGCTGAGGTCGGCAGTTCAATCCTGCCCGGCGGCACCATCTGAGACTGAAAAGGCCCGGCGATCCGCCGGGCCTTTTTCGTTTTCGGCCTTCGCTCAGTCGGCCAGCATGCCGCCCCAGCGGGGAGCAGTCGGCCAGGCGTCGCGTTCCTGGTCCCGATCCTTCGACCAGGAAAATCCCATCGACAGGGTGCGGCTGTCGCCGCCGTCATAGCCGCGATAGCGGCCCAGGCCGTACGCCGGGCCATAGGTCGGACCGAACGCGCCGGGATAGCCCCAGTAATAGGGTTGGTTGCGGCCCTCTCGGTAGGCCAGGTCCAGGCGGCCGTTCTCGCCCACCGGCACCGACACGGCCGCGCCGTAGCTGCGATAGCCGCCGGTGCCGATACCCGCCTCGACCATGCCGTGAATCTCGCGATCGTCAGTCGGCGCGGCGGCCACGGCTTCTTCGAAGGACGGCGCCCGTTCGCGCGCCGCCAGCCAACGCTGGATCTGCTCCTCGGTGGTCATGCCGTGCGGCGTGGCGTCCTGGGCCGTCGGGGCCGGCGCGGCGACCGGCGCCGGGGCGGAGGCGACCGCGGCCAGGTCCAGCGCGCCGGTCGGCGCCGTGGCCACCACGCCGTCGGGATCGGCCAGGGCGGCGATGGTCAGCAGGCTGGCGATCAACATGGTCGATAATCCTTACGCTGGCGCCATCCTATCACGGCGATTGCGGCCAAGGTCAGGCCTTTCCGTCGCCCCGACCCAATGGGTCCGGCAGAGGCTCGCCCTCGGGCACGAAGGTCAGCGCGACGGAGTTGATGCAGTACCGGTCGCCGGTCGGCGGCGGGCCGTCGGGGAAGACATGGCCCTGATGGCTGTCGCAGCGGGCGCAGCGCGTCTCGACCCGGACCATGCCGTAGCTGGTGTCGCGCACCGCCCGGACGTTGGCCGGATCGACCGGTTCGGTGAAGCTGGGCCAGCCCGTGCCGCTTTCGAACTTGGTGCGGCTGCGGAACAGCGGCAGGCCGCATTCGCGGCAGCAGAAGACGCCCGCGCGCTTCTCGCCCAGCAAGGTTCCGCAGAAAGGCGCCTCGGTGCCGTGCGCCAGCAGCACCCGCTTCTCCTCCGGCGACAGATCGGCCTCCAGACGGGCGCGCTCCTCGTCGTTGGGCGGCGTCAGGTCGAAACCCGAGGAGGACGGCGGGGCGGAGCGCGTGTCAGTGTCAGTCATGACAGGCAAATAAGAAGGGCCGGGCGGAGGTTCCACCCCCCGCCCGGCCCCGCCTTGCACGATCAGAACAGGCGGCGCGCCTTAGAACAGCGCGCCGACCCAGGTCCGCACGGCCGCCTCGTCGGTCGGGTCGCCCGTGTAGGCCAGGCCCTGGGCCGGGACGAAGGGCGCGTCGTTGCCGCGCTCGCGCGTCATCCAGGCCTTGTGGCCGTAGCTGAGCTCCGCATAGTTCGACGGCAGACGCAGCACGGTCGGCTCGATGAAGATCGAATCCTCGGCCGTGGTCGATCCGGCCAGACGCACGTTCGGCAGGCGCGTCAGCAGGTCCAGCGTATCCAGGCAGCCGCTGGTGCAGCCGCCGTCAACCAGGACGACCACCTGACCCTGCACCGGGTTGGCCGCGCCGGTGTCGGGCACGGAAGGACGGCCCGGCAGGGTGAAGGTCGCCTGATTGGCCGCCAGGGCGGAATCGAAGGCGGCGACGATGGCCTGGGTCTGCTCGATCACCGGCGCCGATTCCTGGACGAAGCGCGGATCGGCCTGCATCCGGGCCAGGGTGTCGACGAACCACTGACGGTTGGCCGGCGTGGCCCGGTAGGTGATGGAGCCGGCCTCGGGCTGGCGGCTGACGGTGAATTCCGGCGTCCAGATGCGGTTGGCCAGGCCATAGCCGCGCGAGGTGGCGTTCAGCGAACCGCCGTTGGCGCCGCGCAGGTCGATGACCACGCCCTGCGGCCCGCGGATCGCGGCCAACTGCCCTTCGATGGCGGCGTAGAAGGCGTCCCAGCCGGCGTCGTCGGCCAGGCTGTGGACGTGGATCCAGGGACGGCCGTCGACGGTTTCGACCGCCAGCGGATTGGCGCCTGGCGTATAGACGCTGGCGCGGTAGGCGGCCTCCATCGCCGCGCGATCGACGCCCTGGGGCGGCAGGCGATAGTCGCGGGTGCGGCGCCCCTGCTTGAACTGGCACTCGCCGGTCGGGACGCCGCCCGCGAAGGGGTTGTTGCGGTTCCACAGCAGATAGGGCGCGGTGCGGACCTTGCCCGCCTCCGTCGTCAGGTCGCCTTCCCAGCGGTCCAGCTTTTCGGAGGCCATTTCGGCGGCGGTCTCGTCGCCGCAGCCCACGAAGACGGCGCCGACCGGCGGCAGGCCCCGCACGCCCGGCTGCACATAGGAGACGACGTATTCGCCGTTGCGCCAGGCCGTGGCCAGTCCCGGCCAGCCGATGGCGAAGAACGGCCCCAGGCCGTCGTAGGTCGGGCGGATGGCGATGTTCGAATCGCGGAAGCCGTTGGCGTAGAAGCGCATCAGATAGGCGTGGCTGTCGCCGCTGTTGACGCGGCCGACCTGACCCAGGGCCTCTTGCAGGCCCGTGTCGATCCAGGCGCGGAAGTCCTCGCCCGCGGCGCCGGGCACCACGGCGGCGGGGTGGTTGGCGGCCAGCGCGTCATGCGCGGCCTGAAGGTCCTGCTGCGCCAGAGCGCGGAAATCCTGGGCGGAGGCGGCGCCGGCGGCGAGGGCCACGGCCAGGGCCGAGACGGCGGCGAACATGCGGGTCATGGGGGAACTCCTGGAGCCTGCTCACGAAGGGGGCGGCGACTTTAAAGCTTAACGCCCCCGTGCTTGCCAACCCCGCGCGCCCCCTTTTCGCCGCCGCGCCGCCTTGGATGCGGCGATGCGGCGCGGGTCAGAGCGACGCCGGCGCAGGCGCGGTCGGTCCGAACAGGCGCCGGAAACTGTCGTGCAGGGCGCCGTCCGCATCGTCCATCGCGGCCAGGACGCCCAGGTCGACCAGGCTGGTCACACCATGCTCCTGGATGCCGCACGGCACGATGCCGCCGAAGTGGGACAGGTCCGGTTCGACGTTCAGGCTGACGCCGTGGAAGGTCACCCATTTGCGGACCTTCACGCCGATTGCGGCGATCTTGTCCTCGCGCGACCAGCCCGCGCCCTTGCGCTCGACCCAGACGCCGACACGGCCGTCGCGCACGTCCGCCGGAACGCCGAAGGCCGCCAGCGCCCCGATCAGCCAGCCTTCCAGCCCGCGCACGAAGGCCCGCACGTCGCGCCCGCGCCGGTTCAGGTCCAGCATCACATAGGCCACGCGCTGGCCCGGCCCGTGATAGGTGAACTGCCCGCCCCGCCCCGTTCGATGGACCGGGAAGCGCGCGGCGTCTAACAGGTCCTCGTCCCGCGCCGAGACGCCGGCGGTGTAAAGCGGCGGATGCTCCAGCAGCCACACCATCTCGGCCGCCTCGCCCGCCGCGATGGCGGCCACGCGCGCCTCCATGAAGGACTCGGCGGCGGCGTAGTCGACGGGCTGGGCGGAGACCGCCCATTCGACCGGACGGTCGTCGTCGCGAAACAGCGTCCTGGACGGGGGACTTAACGGCTCGGCAAGCATGACCCTTCAATGTGGGCGGCGGGGCGGTTGCGCAAGGGCGCGCGCCCGAGTGAACCGGACCGTACCTTGAGCCAGATCGAAGCCGTCGACGTCGAAATCTCCGTGGTGCTGGGCCGTTCGGTGCTGCCGATGTCCCAGTTGCTGCGCATGGGCCGCGGCGCGGTGATTCCGCTGGATGCGTCCGAGCGGGACGAGGTGTGGATCCTGGCCAACAACCATCCGGTCGCGCGCGGCGAGATCGAGATTCGCGACGACCGCATCGCAATCACCGTGACCCGCCCCGCCGACGTCTATGACTTCATGGCCGGCGCGGCCTAAGCCCGGTCCGGGCGACCGCGTTTCTGGCACTAGACACCCGCCGCCCACTCGTCTATTCGCCGCCGCTCCGATGCGAGCGGTCGTGGCGGAATTGGTAGACGCGCAGCGTTGAGGTCGCTGTGTCCGCAAGGACGTGGGGGTTCAAGTCCCCCCTCGCGCACCGAGGACGAAGGCCCCGGAACCACACAGTTCCGGGGCCTTCGTCCTC
>NZ_DLMO01000070.1:13703-14405 GCF_002479325.1 Brevundimonas sp. UBA7534 | reverse complement strand
TCGAGATGATGCGGCCGGCCGAACGCAAGGACCCGCGCGCCGAACCCGCCGAGACCGCTTTCGCCACCATCAGTCGCGCGGCGCACCGCGCTTCCTGGATGGCCCTGAGACCCTTCACCGGCCGCACCCACCAGCTGCGCGCGCACATGGCCGGCATCGGCCACCCCATTCTGGGCGACCCGAAATACGGCGACGAGAAATCTCGCGAGTTGTCAGGCGGCCTGAAACTGCAACTACACGCGCGGAGCATCGAATTGGACCACCCGCGCGGCGGCGTGCTGAAGGTCACCGCGCCGCTGAGCCCCGAAATGAAGGCCGGCTTCGCCCACTTCGGCTTCAGCGAGGACGAGGCCGAAGACGACCCGTTCGCCGGCGTGAAGAGGATCAGATGAGCCACATTCCGCCGCTGGATCCCGCCGTCGCAGCCCGCAAAGGCTTTCGCGAGACGGAGGAGCGCATCAGACGCTTTTGGAGAACGGTCGATGTGGGCGCCGCGCCCGGCGGCTGGGCTGTCCTGCTGGACGGACGCACGCCCAAGACGCCCGCCAAGGCGCCGCTAATCCTGCCGACCGAGGCGGCGGCCCGGCTGGTCGCCGAGGAATGGGACGCACAGGGCGAATTCGTCGATCACGCGACCATGCCGGCGACGCGCCTGGCGTCCACGGCGATCGACCGGATCGGCGCGGCGCGCGAGGCCGTGGC
>NZ_DLMO01000070.1:0-13456 GCF_002479325.1 Brevundimonas sp. UBA7534 | reverse complement strand
GCGCGGCTGGACGCCCTGGCGCGACTGGGCCGCGCGCGAAATGGGCGTGTCGCTCCAGCCCGTTGAAGGCATCGTTCACCTTGGTCAGGACGTGGCGTCGCTGGAACGGGTGAAGGCGCACGCGCTCGGCTTGGACGACTTTAGACTCACCGGGCTTGCGACGGCGGTTCCCTTGTTTGGCTCGGCCGTACTGGGGCTAGCCTTGGAGCGCGGGGCGCTGTCGGCGGACGAGGCCTTCGACCTGTCGCGCCTGGAGGAGGCGTTCCAGGAAGATCAGTGGGGGGTGGACGAGGAAGCGGCCGACCGGACCGCCGCCCGCCGGGCCGAAGCCCAACTCCTCGAGCGATGGTTTGCCGCCACAGTATAACTTTCCGATATGGAAAGTTTTCACTTGACGATATGGAAACAAACGGTCACTTTCTGTCGTGGAAAGTGAGGAGGTCGCCATGATCGATCCGGACAATCAGACGCCGCAGGAGGCGTTGGAAACCATCCGCAACACCCGACGGACTGTCCATCGCCGCATGGACAAGTGGCCGTTGTGGTACGATCTAGGCTACGGCGGGGCGACCGGCCTCATGGTCGGCGGCCAGGCGCTGCCGGCGATGTATGGGCTAGCGTGCACTGCGATCGGCCTGGCCGTGATCGTCGTGATCGTGCGCAAGTGGACCGACCGGACGGGTTTTTGGGTCAATGGCTATTCTCCCAGGAACGCCCGATGGGTGGCGTTCGGCTTGGCGGGCGCCCTGATCGCGTTGATGATCGGGGCGGTGGCGACGCGAGGAAACGGGCCGGCCTGGGCACCGCTTGCGTTCGGCCTGGTCGCAGGCGCACTGGCGATCCTGGGGTCGCGGATCTGGACGCGCGTCTATATCGCCGAAACGACTCGGCTGCCGTGAGCGCGCCGGTCTTCGATGCGGTGATCCATGCGCCTGGTCGGCTGCAGATCTGCGCCCTGCTGTCGGCGGCCGAGGCCGAGTTCGCCACCGTCCGCGACACGATACAGGTATCCGACTCCGTTCTGTCCAAGCACGTGAAGATGCTGGAAGAGGCGGGATACGTCGTGGTCCGCAAGGCGCCGTTCGCGGGACGTCAGCGCACCTGGCTGTCGCTGACGTCCGCCGGCCGCAAGGCGTTTGCCGGCCATGTTGCGGAGCTGACCCGATTGGCGTCCCTGACGCTGCCGTCGGGCGTCTAACCGACCAGTCCCTTGCGTTCGTCCGCCGTCAGGTGACGCCAGCGGCCTTCCGGCAGGTCGGAGAGGCGCAAGGGGCCGATGCGGACGCGTTGCAGGTCCACGACCTCGAGCCCGACCAGGTCGCACATCCGGCGGATCTGGCGGTTGCGGCCTTCCTTGAGGACGAAGCGCAACTGCTGGCCCTGGACCTGGGTGACGCGGGCGGGCTTCAACTGGCGGCCGTCCAGTTCCAGGCCGTGGCGAAGTCGGGACAGTCTGGTCTCGGTGACAGCGCCTTCGACGACGACCAGATACTCCTTGTCGAGTTCGGACTGCGGCCCGATCACCGCCTTGGCCACGACGCCATCGGAGGACAGCAGCAGAAGGCCCCGCGAATCCTCGTCCAACCGGCCGATGGGGGGCAGGGAGGCGTCGCGCGCCGGAACTGGCCCCTCGCCGATGCGGTTGGCCAGGGTCAGCAGGCGCACGGCGGGGGTCTTGCCCGGCTCGGGCTGGCCCGACACATGGCCGACGGGCTTGTTCAGCACGATGGTCACGCCCGCGGCCAGCGCCGCCTCGGCCCGGTCGTTCAGGGTCAGGGTCTGGCCGGGCGCGATCTTGCGGCCGGCGTCGGCGACGACCTCGCCGTCGATCGACACCAGACCGTCCGCGATCAAGCCTTCCGCTTCACGGCGCGAGCAGACGCCGGTCTGGCCCAGCCACTTGTTCACGCGCACCGGGGCGTCGCCGTCATAGGTTCGGGTAAAGGCCATCAGGGTCCGTCCATGCGTCGCCGCTGTCTAGGTCCGGCTTAACGAGGGAGCAAGCGCGACGACCGAGCAAGGATCACGAAGCGGACAACATCCGCCGCGTCAGGTTGATTTGACGCCGATTTCGACTATATCTGTGCGCATTCCACAAATGAGCCAGAGTGCGAGGCGACGTTCGTCGAGCTCGTCGATTATCCGTTTTCTGGTCCGATGTGTTCGTGGATCGTCGCCGCCTGGCGTCGATTCGGACTTTTTATTGAAACCCTCGAAGGAGACGTCTTGTACGCTCAACGCAAATCTTCCGCCGCCCCCCGTCGCAATGGCTATAACCGTCCGGTTCCCACCCGTCTTCGCATGGGTCTGGTGATGCGGCGCGGCATGGACTTCGGCGAGATGGGCGACGTGGAGGGGGCGCTTCGGGCCGAAGGCGTCGGTCTGGCCCCCATCTCAACCGGCGACGCCAGCCTGTCGGCCGGCGGCGTCACCGTGCTGGCCACCGCCACGGCCGAGGACATCGCCGATGGCCGGGTCAAGGGCCTGGTCGTGCCGGGGGGAGCCGCCGACGAGGCGGGATTGGCGGCCGTTCGCTCGCTGATCGACATGGCGCGCGCCAATGCGGTGCCGGTCATCGCCTTCGCCGACGGCGTGGCGCTGGCGGCCGAGCGCTTCGGCGTGCCAACCGATTCGCCGGGTGCGGTCTTCCGCGACGGCGACGTGGTCGAAATGAGCGACCGCGCCGCCCTGACGCCGGCCGTGGGCGCCATTTCCTGAATTCAGAGACGCCGGTACAGCAGCATCAGATTGTTGGCCGGCATCTCGATCCGGAGCGTGGCCGCAAAGCCATGTCTCCGGGCCAGAGCCTGCACCGCCTCGCGGTCGCGCAGTCCCCACGCCGGATTGCGGACCTTCAGACTGTCGTCGAACGCCTGGTTCGAGGTCGCGAGCGGGATGTCCGCCTCGCGGTAAGGCCCATACAAGATCAGCAGGCCGCCGGGTTCGCGCAATCGAGCGGCCGCCAACTCCATCAGCCCCTCGGTCGCGGACCAGGGGCTGATGTGCGTCATGTTCGCGCAAAAGACGGCGTCATAGGTCCGGTCGGGCCAGGTCGCGTCATCGGCGGCGTCCAGCGCGAGGGGATCTGCGAGCGCCGGGGCGTCCACCTTGGCTGTCCACGCCCGGATGCTGGCCCGGGCCTCGGCGCTGGGGTCGCTGGGCGTCCACTCGAGGCCGGGCAGGGCCGAGGCGAAGACGACCGCGTGTTCACCTGATCCCGAGGCGATCTCCAACACCGAACCCTTCGTCGGCAGATGGGCGCGCAGGACGCGAAGAATAGAGTCCGCGTTGCGACGCGCCGCCGGCGAGGTGATCGCGCCGTCGGGCAGGGCGGAGATGGCGTCCAGGCTGTTCATGGCTGACTGATAGCGCGCCCCAGGCCGTCTGGCTTGGACGATCTGTCGGCTTGCATTCCCCGGATCGGAGGTCGATTTGGGGCAGGTGACGACGACCTCTCCTTCCATCGCGATCATCGGCGCCGGCGTGCTGGGCCTGTGCGTGGCTTTCGAACTGAAGCGGCGGGGGCACGCCGTTCGGGTGATCGATCCTGGCGGCGCGAACGCCTCTTCTGTCGCCGCGGGCATGATCGCGCCGGCGATGGAGGCCGCCATAGACCAGGCCGCGCCGGAACAGGCGGCGCTGTTCCGTGCCGGTCGGGACCTGTGGCCGGCGTTCGCCCAGGCGGCCGGGATTTCTCTCAAGGCACGGCCCGCGGAGTGGCGCGGACCGCAGGCCGAGGCGCTGGCCCAGCGGATGGCGACGCTGGGCTTTGCGGCGCGCCGCGACGGCGACACTCTGGTCACCGACGAGGATCTGCAGATCGAGCCCGAACAAGCGATTGCGGCGCTGCGGTCCACGCTGGGCGCCGCGGTCGTGAACGGCGAGGTTCTGCGTCTGGAGGCGACGGCTTCGGCGTGGCGACTGTACCTGGACAGCGTGACGCTGGAGGCGTCGGCCGTCGTTCTGGCGACTGGCGCCGGGCCAGCAATACCCGGCGTCACGCCTGAAACGCGGCGTCTGGTGGACCTGATTCAGCCGATCAAGGGCCAGATCGGACGTCTACAATCCCGACCTGTCGCGCATGTCGTGCGCGGACCAGGCGCCTATGTCGCGCCGATGGAAACGGGCGCCGTGGTCGGCGCCACAATGGAGCCGGGACGTCGCGGCCTCGAGCCCGATCCGGCCTCGGCGCGGCGGCTTCTGGAAGCGGCCGAGCGCGTGCTGGGACGACCGCTTGACGCCGTCGAGGTGGAATGGCGCGCGGGTGTGCGGGGGGCGTCGCCGGACGGACTGCCTTTGGCGGGCGTGGTTTCGGACGCGGACGCGCTGTTCGTGGCCCTGGCGCCGCGCCGCAACGGGTGGCTGCTGGGGCCTTTGGTCGCCGAGGTCGTCGCCGATGCGATCGAGGGCAGGGCGTCATCGCACGCCGCCGCCCTCGATCCGAGGCGGTTCTAGTCGCTCATGGCGAAACGGACGGTGAAGTTGACCGTCGCGCCGTCCACGGGGCGGCCGTCGATAGTGCGGGGGTTCATGCGGAAGTCGCGTGTCAGGCCCAGGGCCGCGCGGCCGAAGCCCAGTCCGCCGGGAGTCTCGCCGGCGATGCGGCACCCGGTCAGGCCCCCGTCCACCCGCACCACGCAACTCAGGCTCGCCGCGCCCGAGACGCCGCGGTCGATGGCGCGCTGGGGATAGGCGCGCGCCATCTGGGCGGCAGAGGGACGGGCCGCCCAGCTCGGGTCGTTGATGACCGACGGGGCGCGGGGCGGCTGGGTCGTCGTCGTCGTCCCCGCGCCGCCCTCGACGCCGTTGACCGCGTTGCTGACGATCACGGACTGGGAGGGCGAACCGATGACCGCCGGCGTCTCGGGCGGGACGAACGGCGAAACCTGCTCCGTCGGCAAGACCACGAGCGGCTTGTGCACGGGCGTCGGCGGCGCTGGCGGCGTCGAGCTTTCAACCCGGGGCAAAAGCACGGGGCGGGGAGGAGGGGCCAGTGTGATCGTGGTGGTCGGCGTCGTCGGCGCTTCCGGCGGCGCCGCGATCTCGAACCGTTGATTGTACAGGGCGATCGCCACCCCGATGTGAAGGGCGACCGAGACGCCGATGGCGCCCCACATCCAGCCCGGTAAGGGTTTCCTCTGTTCGCCGAAATCGATCGGACTGATCAAGCCGGGACCCCCGGCGGCGCGTATCATCATGATCTCAACTCCCGCTCTCGCCGCCCCCGCAGCGCCCGCAAGTCAGAGTTGAGCGCGCCACTTGTGGCGGGTTTGCGGCGGACGTCCGTTCGTCAGACTAAAGGCGGAGGCGTTAACGGCGCTGTTAACGATTAGGGATTGGTTAACCCTGTTCGGCCACCGTCGGGGCGTCATGAGCATCGGCGCGATTCCCTCCGCAGGCGGTGTCGAGGCGGCCATCCGGCGCGCCTCGAACGTCGTGGGCGTGGACTTCGACTTCATGATGAAGACCGCCCAGCGCGAGAGTTCTCTTAACCCTTCGGCGCGGGCGCGCACCTCATCGGCGGCGGGGCTGTTCCAATTCATCGAACAGACCTGGCTATCGACGGTCAAGAAACACGGAGCCCAGCACGGATACGGCCAGTACGCCGACCTGATCCACAGGGGCGCGGACGGGCGCTGGCGGGTGGAGGGATCGGCGCGCAACGTCGTGCTGGACCTGCGATTCGACCCCCAGGCGGCCTCGACGATGGCGGCGGAACTGACGGCGTCGAACGCCGCCTATCTGCGCGGCCGGACAGGGCGGGAGCCGGGGGCGGGCGACCTCTATGCGGCCCACTTCCTGGGGCCGGCGGGCGCAGCGCAGCTGATGGAGGCGCTGGACCGCAGTCCCGGCGCCAGCGCCGTCGCCCTGTTCCCCGAGGCGGCGCGCGCCAATCGCAGCATCTTCTACAAGGGCGGCCGTCCCGCTTCGGTCGCCGAGGTGCACGCCAATCTGCAGCGCTCGGCCGGGCAGGGGACGCCCGCCCTGGGGACCGGGGACGGCCCGTCCTCCACGCCCGCCCTCAGCGAGCGGGATCAGCTGCTGGCGGCGCGGCTGGACAGGCTCAAACAGGATCAGGGCCTGCTTGCCATGCTGTTGGGGCAGGACGGCTCTTCGACCACCGGGTTCGGCGGGGCCTTCTCTCCGTTCGACAAGGAAACAAGCTAGCCGCGATCGTCGATGGTAAACCGGGCGTTAAGCATGGCAGGCTCAGGATGCGGCCCAGACGCCGATTCCACCCGAGCCCCATGACCGCCTATCGCGCCCGCCTGACCGAAATGGATATCCGCCGCCTGGTCCAGGCCGCGGACGAGGATGAACGGGCCGAGGCCGCCCACAAGCTGTGCCGCAGCATGGAGCGGGCGCCGCTGGACCAGGCGGAACGCATCGCGGCGCAGAAGATCATCCGGCTGCTGGCGCAGGACGCCGCCGAACTGGTGCGTCGCGCCATGGCGGTGACGCTTAAGGCCTCGGACCTTATACCGCATGACGTGGCGCGCCGACTGGCTGCCGACGTCGACAGCATCGCCTTGCCGGTCATCGGCGCCTCGCCGGTCTTCACCGACGAGGATCTGATCGAGATCGTGCGCGCCGGATCGACCCTGCGTCAGGCGGCGGTGGCGGGACGCGCGCGGGTGTCGCGCGACGTCGCCGGCGTGATGGCGGCCGAGGCGAGCGAGCAGGCAGTTCGCATTCTGGTCGCCAATGACAATGCGGACCTGTCCGAACAGGCCTTGTCGGTCGTGGTCGACCGCTTCCCCGAATCCGAGGACGTCGTCACCGCCATAGCCTATCGCCAAGCCCTGCCGCTGCATGTGACGGAGCGGCTGATCGAGCTGGCCGGCGACGCTGTGCGCGATCATCTGATCCAGGCCCACGCCATTGCGCCGGAGACGGCCATTCGCCTGGCGACCTTCGCCCGCGAGCGCGCAACCGTGGATCTGATCGACCAGGCGTCATCGACAGCGGACCTGGGCGCCTTCGTGGTGCAGTTGAACGCACGCAAGGCCTTGACCCCCTCGTTGATGCTGCGCGCCTTGGCGCGGGGGCAGATGGCGATGTTCGAGCATGGGTTGGCGGAGCTGGCGAACACGCCGCACAGCCGCGCCTGGCTGATGGTGCACGACGCCGGCCCGCTGGGCCTGAAGGCCATTTATGACCGCGCGGGACTTCCGCCACGCCTGTTCCAGGCCTTCCGCGCCGGGGTGGACACCTGGAAGGCGCTGTCGGCCGAGGGGATCGACACCTCGGGCGAGGTGTTCCGCCAACGGATGCTGGAGCGGTTCCTGACCCAGCGCCCGAACGCCATGCGCGACGATCTGGCCTATCTGATGGAGCGTCTGGATCAGCCCGCCTATCGCCCTGAGATCGCGGCCGCCAACGCGGCCTGAGCAAAAAAGAAAGGCCCGCCGAGCGGCGGGCCGTTTCGACGCGGGTCAGGAAGGCGATCAGGTCTGGCGGTGTTCGGCGACCTTGGCTTCGAGGGTCTCGGCCAGGACCCGGCCGGTCGGATGGTCGTCGGTCTTGATCTGGTCGCGGACCACGGCGCGGATGGCGTCGATGTGGGCGTCCAGCACCACGACCGGCGCGTTCATGCGCGTGTCAGCATCGTCCAGCAGGCGGCAAAGCGACCCGGCGAGGCGCGTGACCAGCGGATATTCGTAGGTCGTGCCCAGGCCCTTCAGGTCGTGGGCGCGGAAGTAGAGGGCCTCGGCGGTCTGGGGCGTATAGCCCTGCTCGCGGATGTCCGCCTGGGCCTGATCCAGCTTGGCGACCTCGTCGTTCAGCCATTGGCTGAACTGGGCCGACATGGCCTTCAGGGCCTCTTCCGCCTTGGCGATGGCGTCCGCATTGATCCCGAAACCGCCGCCGACCTTCATGCGAAGGGTGTTGGGCGGACGGATGACTTGCGCGGAATTGCTCATGGCGGACTCCCTTACGATCTGCGGCGACGCTAGGGCAGCGCCCTTAAGAAGCCGTGACCGCCTACTGAGAGAATTGTTCGGCCATGACCCGCTCCTCATAGGAACGCCCGGCGTCGAACAGCATGGTCAGGGCCACGTCGCGGCGTTCGCGCACCTCCACGCGCGCCACGCGCCGGACCTCGAAGTTGTCGGCTGTGGCCGAAACCGGGCGCTTGTCCGGCTCCAGCACCTCGAAGGCGACCCGGGCCTCGTGGGACAGCAGGGCGCCGCGCCAGCGCCGGGGGCGGAAGGCGCTGATCGGCGTCAGGGCAAGGATGCGCGCGTTCAGCGGGATGATCGGTCCATGAGCCGACAGGTTGTAGGCGGTCGATCCGGCCGGGGTCGCCACCATGCAGCCGTCGCACGACAGTTCTTCCAGACGCACCCGATCGTCGATGGTGATGCGCAGCTTGGCCGTCTGCCGGGTCTGCCGCAGCAGCGAGACCTCATTGATCGCCAGTCCGGTGTGGACCTCTCCGCTCTCGGTCCAGGCGTCCATCTGAAGCGGGTGGATGACGGTGCGTTCGGCCGAGGCGATCCGTTCGGGCAGATCGTGCTCGCCGAAGTCGTTCATCAGGAAGCCGACCGAACCCCGGTTCATGCCGAACACCGGCGTCCGTCGGCGCAGGTTGGCGTGCAGCGTCTCCAGCATCTGGCCGTCGCCGCCCAGGGCGACGATCACGTCGGCCTCGGCTTCTGGCACGCCGCCGTAGCGGGCGGTCAGGGCCGCGCGGGCCTGCTGCGCTTCCGGGCGGTCGCTGGCGACGAAGGCGAGGGTCGGGGTCACGGGCGGACGTGAGCCGAGCTTGGCGGCGATGTCAAATGCCCGCCGGCTTTTCCATCATCTGGCGAAAGGCGCGGGCGGCGGCCGTGGCGCCCAGGGTGGTCGGGGTCCAGCCGCCCTGGCCGGGAAAGCCGCCAGACAGGTGACGGACCTCGGTCAGCAGCGACGGAAAGACCGCCCGGTCGACCCCCACGGCGATACACGCCAGATACAGCGGTTCCGCAGTGGGCGACCGGATCGCGCCGCGCACCTGGGCCAGGCTGAAACCGCCCAGCGCCATCAGGGCCTGCTCAAACAGGCCAAAGCGCTGTTCGCGCAGCGCCCGCACCAGAAGGCCGGGACGGAGCTGGCCGGCGCCCTTCAGCTTTTCGACCAGCCGACCTTCCATTTCCTGGCGTTCCAGGTCCTCGGCCCGGCCATTCGGCTGGGGCACGGTGCGACAGGCCGCGCCGCCGGCGGCGACGTGGGCGGCGTCCTGTATCGCGGCGTTCAACAGCCGGTCGTCGATGCGGAACCGTTCGCTGATCGATTGGCGAAGCGCCTGACCGACCCACTGATAGAGCTGCTGGGCCATTTCCTCGCTGAGGCGAGGATGACGGGTCAGGGGCGCGCGAAGGCCCGCGATCCGCTGCGAATGGGCCACCAGCCGCCGCATCGCCGCTTCGCCGATCTCGGCCGTGCGGTTCGAGGCGAGGGCGGTCATGGTGACCGCCTCGCCCCGGTCGATGATCGCCTCGACCACCCGGCCGGCCAGATGCGGTCGACGCGCAACCGCGATCTGGTGTTCAAGGGTGGACTCGATCAGGACGCGAAGCAGATCGGCGTCCTTGAGCAGGGGGCTGGCCAGGATGACGGGACGCGCGATCTCGATCTCGTCCAGCGCCAGCATGTTGATCAGCGCCGGCGGGGCCCACGCCGCGTCGGCCAGACGTTCGGACAGCACCTGGCGAACGTCCCGTTCGGCCTGGGCGGCCAGGGTGACGAAGATCTCGCTGAGAACCGGCTCCATCTCGCTGCCGGGCGGGGCGGCGTCGCACAGGGCGACGACGCCGAGCAAAAGACGCTGGCGATCGTCCGCCGACCGGCTGTGGGCCAGTTGCAGCAGGCGCGACACGTCGGGGGCTGCCGAAGCGTCGGAGGACGGCCTGAACTGTAGAACAGCGGACACGGCGGCTCCCGGCTCCAGGATGGAATCACACAGACAACCCTTGCTTCAGGGTTGTGAAGGTGCGGTTAACGAGGTGTGAACCGGGAGGGTTAACGACCCGCACAAAGCACGGATTTGGTTGACGCCGGCAAGGCGGAGGAGGACGCTGGCCTCAACGCCCAGCAGAGGCAGGAGGAATGGATATGGCGGACGGCGCCCCCCTTTCGATGAAATCCCGGGTCAGCGAGGCCGAATGGCAGGCGCGCGTGGAGTTGGCCGCGCTTTACCGGCTGGTCGCCCTGCACGGCTGGGACGACATGATCTTCACCCACATATCGGCCCGCGTGCCGGGGCCGGAGCATCATTTTCTGATAAACCCCTACGGCTTCTACTTCGACGAGATCACCGCCTCGTCGCTGGTGAAGGTGGACCTGGACGGAAACATCGTCGGCGAGACGCCCCATTTCATCAATCCGGCGGGCTTCACCATCCACTCGGCGGTCCATGCCGCGCGGGAGGACGCCAAGTTCGTGATCCATCTGCATACGGTCAACGGAGTCGGCGTGGCGGCGCAGCAGGGCGGATTGTTGCCGATCAGCCAGAACGCGTGTTTACTGCAGCATCAGGTTGCGTATCATGGCTATGAGGGATTGGCCCTGAACCACGACGAGCGCGAACGTCTGGTGGCCGACCTGGGGGACAAGCCGCTGATGCTGCTGCGCAACCACGGCACATTGGCGGTCGGGGAGACCGCGGCGCAGGCATGGATCGGCATCTTCTTCCTGGAACGGGCCTGCGCGCAGCAGGTGGCGGCGCTGTCGGGCGGCCGCGATCAGGTGCTGATCGCCCCCGACGAAGCGCAGGCCGAGACGAAGGAGCAGGGGCGGGGCATCGGCTTCATCTCCGCCCTGGCCTGGCCCGGCGCGCTTCGCCAACTGGACCGCAAGTCGCCTGGCTACGACGTCTAAGCCTGACGGTCGGCGGCGTCGCCGCGATCACGGCTTCCCAGGTTCAGGCCAGCGCCTGGGTCATGCCGCGCGGCCAGGGCCAGGCGATCGTCAAATATGAGCGCATGGAGGCGGACACCGGCTTCGACCCGGGCGGGAGCGAGCAGCCGCTGCCGGCGCGACGACGCGACGACGCCCTGGCGGTTCACGCCGAATACGGGATCGCGGATCGGGTGTCCGTGCAGGTCAAGGCCGAGTTGCAGTCGGGCGAGGACGCTTTCGTCGATTACGAGGGCCGCGGGCCGATCGAACTGGGCCTGACCTGGCAGGTTCATCGCGGGGCCGCAGGGGCCGTCAGCGCCTATGTCGGCTATACCCAGGCCGGGGTCGGGCGAAACGCCGGCTATGCGCCGCCGGGCGTGGGCGAACACGACTGGGAAGCCCGGGTTTCGGCGGGACGAAGCTGGGGGCCGGTGCGGGCTCTGGACGGGATATTCGTGGAGGCGCAGGCGGCGCGTCGGCTGCGCGATCAACTGCCGGACGAGACCCGGCTGGACGCCACCGCAGGCGCGCGCTTCGCCGGTCGGTGGATGGCGCTGGGGCAGGCCTATGGCGGGGCGGCCGACGCCGGCGCGCGCTGGCTGTCGGTCGAGGCGTCGCTGGTGCGCGATGCGGGCGACTGGAGCCTTCAGGCGGGCTGGCGACGAACGGTGGCGGGCCGCGAGACGCCGATTTCGAGCGGGCCGATCGTGGCGATATGGCGACGGTTCTGAAAACGACGATTTCCGCGACGGAAACGGCGGTGCGGCGCGTTACAGAGACTTAATCTTGCGTTGGCGGCGCCAGCCGCTAAGCGTGCGCCACTCCCCCGTCTTGCGAGTCTCGCGTGATCAAACGGCACTTCTTCCTCATCGCGGCCGCGGCGCTGCTTGTCCTGATGGTCGTGGCTGCGATCGTCCGGATCACCTTCGCCTCGTCGGGCCCGGAGGGGGCGGGCGCGCCCGGCGGCGCCGCGCGGCGCGGCCAGCAGGTGTCCCAGGTCGAGGTGACGCAACGGCCGTTCTCAGATCAGATTCGGGTGTTGGGCGTGGCGCGCGGCGCGCGGTCGGTGAACATCACCTCGTCGACGACCGAACTGATCACGCGGGTGATGTTCAAGGACGGCCAGCGTGTCAGCGCCGGAACGCCGCTGGTCGAGCTTCAGGCGCTGGAAGAGGACGCCGCCATCATCGAGGCGCGCGCGCAGCTGGCCCAGGCCCAGCGCGAATATGACCGGTACAAGACCTTGGCGGACCGGGGGATCGCCCCGCGCGTGACGGCCGAGAACGCCGAGACCGCGCTCGAATCCGCCCGCGCGTCTCTGGAGGCCGCCCGCGCGCGGCGCGGTGACAGGGTCATTCGCGCGCCCTTCGCCGGCACCCTGGGGCTGACGACGATCACGCCCGGCACGCTGATCAATCCGGGCGCGGTGATCGCCACCCTGGACGACACCTCGACCATCCGCGTCGATTTCCCCCTGCCGGAACGCTATCTGAACCTGCTTCAGCCGGGCACGCCGATCGTGGCGACCGCCGACGCCTATGGCGACGAGCCGTTCTCGGGGCGGATCGACCTGATCGACACCCGCGTCAACGAGACCACGCGCGCCGCCACGGCCCGCGCCGTCTTCCCCAATCCGGGCGGACGCATCCGCCCCGGCATGTTGCTGCGCGTCGCCGTGCAGCAAGGCCAGCGCCAGGCCCCGTCGGCGCCCGAGTCGGCGGTGCAATACGAAGGCGCCGGCGCCTTCGTCTATCGGATCGCGCGCGGAGACAGCGGATCGACCGCCCAGCGCGTCGAGATCGAGACCGGCGCGGTCGAGAACGGATTCGTCGAAATCCTGTCGGGCGTCGAGCCGGGCGACCGGATCGTGGGATCGGGCCTGAACCGCATTCAACCGGGGTCGCCGATCTTCGTGGCGGGCCAAGGACAGGGGCAAGGCCAGACGCAGGGACAGGGCCAGCGCGCGGCGCAGGGCGCCGCCCGATGATGTTGTCGGATGTTTCGGTCCGGCGGCCGGTCTTCGCCGCCGTGGCCGCGATCGTGCTGTGCGTGATCGGCGCGGCGGCCTTCTTCTTCCTGCCCGTGCGGGAACTGCCCGACGTCGATCCGCCGATCGTGTCGGTCAACACCAGCTACGCCGGCGCCTCGGCCGAGGTGATCGAGAGCCGCATCACCGAGCCGATCGAGCAGCAGATCGCCGGCATCCAGGGCGTCGAGCGCATTAATTCGACCAGCCGCGACGGCCGCTCCAACGTCAACATCGAGTTCTCGCTGGACCGGAATATCGACGACGCCGCCAACGACGTGCGCGACCGTGTCAGCCGGGTGGTCGGCAATCTGCCCGACCAGGCCGATCCGCCCGAGGTGGCCAAGGCGGATTCGGACAGCCAGCCCATCATCATCGTCTTCCTGCGCTCCACGACAATGAACCGTCTTCAGCTGACGGATTACGCTGACCGTTACCTGGTCGACCGGATGGCGACCGTGCCGGGCGTGGCGCAAGTCAACATCTACGGCGATCAGCGCTATTCGATGCGGATATGGCTGGACCCGGCGGCGCTGGCCGCGCGCG